>CAYMCP010000046.1:0-29231 GCA_964388965.1 uncultured Thiotrichaceae bacterium
GCTTGCAAAATAAATTTTGCACTCCTGCACTTCAGTTTGCACCACTACCAAAATTTTACGCTATATTTGCAACTCACAATCAATCAGGACGCAGAGTGTCCTGGCAGCCTCCCAACGGAGACTATTGGGACGAGGAAAATAAGTCTATTTTTTATTTTAAATTCATGATGTTGCCCTGTAGATAGGTCTATGGAAAACATTTAGCAAATGTTGGCTAATAATTATGCTCAGTATGGACTAAATATTGATAGAGATTTGAATGCTTCAATTAATTTGTATAATGCGGTAAGCTCTACTATCTGAGTTTATAGAGCAGTACACAAACCACAAGTTTAAACTTATGGACTGCAATGAAGCAAAAAATAGACTGACAATCTTAGGTTTATTATCACGAATTCTTTAGATCGGAGTTAACAATATGGATAATGATAAAATTGATAAATACACTGAAGCATTAAATGGTCCCGCACCCGATTTTGATCCTGATTGGGAAGTGACACAAGAATTACTCAAAATGGTCACCATACAGGCACGCCAATTGATGTATTTGCAAAAACAATTGGATATTCTAAAACATTCACATAGCTCAAGTATGGAAACACTTATGTACTCACTTAATCGTAGTATGACCATGCAGAACATGAATCCTAAAACCCTAAAACAAGAAGATGTCAAAACAGCGATCACAGAATTAAATAAATCTATTGAGTCGGCTGCCAAAGGTGAACGTGCTGCACAGTATGCAGGTAATGTATTGAAATTTATTGCAAAAGTGGTTTTATGAATTACATTTATTTACACGGCTGGGCATCAAGTCCCGATTCTAGCAAAGCAGTCTTTTTCCAGCAGCAATTTGCTAAATATGCTATTTCTATCCAAATTCCTGATTTAAATCAAAATGATTTTTACCATCTAACAATAACTCGTCAAATCAACCAAGTCGCCGCATTATTTCCAGATGACAATACGCCCGTAACTTTAATTGGTTCTAGCTTGGGCGGTTTAACATCGCTGTGGTTAGCAGAAAAATATCTACAAGTCGAACGCTTAATTTTAATGGCACCTGCGTTAGAATTTTATCCAAATTGCATTGAAATATGGGGAAAACATAATTTTGAACGCTGGCAACGAGAAGGCGAAATCAACATGATGCACTATGCTTGGGAACGTGAAGAATTAGTGAGTTTCGATTTTATCCGCGATGCAATGCAATATCGAGACGAAAATTTGCAGCGTCAACTACCTACATTAATTTTACATGGCGAAAATGGTGAAGTGGTACCCGTTCAAGCCTCACGTAACTTTGTCGCACAACGAGATTGGGTAACACTCAAAACCTACGATAGTGATCATAGCTTAAAAAATGTGTTATCTGAACTATGGACTGCAACGCAAGATTTTTGTGGATTAAATTAAATGCTAGGCGATATACCGTTATTTATTTCCGCTTTTTTGACAGGCTTACTTGGTTCTGTGCATTGTATCGGTATGTGTGGCGGCATTGTTGGCGCACTGACTATGGGCTTAAATGAATCAATCCGCCATTCTCCGGTTAAATTATTACCCTACTTATTGACTTATAATTTAGGTCGAATTAGTACATACACGATTATGGGTTTAATTATCGGATTTATTGGTACTTTATCGCAGCAATTACCCTATCAACACAGTATACACCTATGGATTTCGGGTTTATTTATGATTGCGTTAGGTCTATACATCGGCGCGTGGTGGCAAGCTTTGAGTTATTTGGAAAAATGCGGCGCAATGCTATGGTCTAAAATTTCACCATTAAGTCAACGCTTTTTGCCAGTTAAAAATCCATTCCACGCGCTCGGTTTAGGTCTAGTTTGGGGTTGGTTGCCTTGTGGTCTGGTATATACAGCATTAGGTTTGGCTCTGGCAGGCGGTAATACGTTACAAGGGGGCTGGATTATGTTATGTTTTGGTTTAGGTACATTGCCGATGTTATTTGTTATGGGCACAACAGCACAATGGTTAATGCAATTTACACGGCGTTTATTGGTACGGCGCATGATTGGTGCAGTGATTATTTTGTTTGGCATTGCAACTATTACAGAAATTGTTGCATTTCATCCTTCGATTGAAGGTTTAGAAATATGTGATTGATTTAATTCTTATTGTGCAAATATTTTTCAAAAATGCGTTCTCTAATCCTGCTCAAACATATCACGGTAATAGAATTAACACCATAACCTGCTAAAATAAAAAATAAAATTCTAACTTGGAATTATTTATGAATATTGGTCAAACTTTGCAAACCGCACAACAGTTGCACCAACAAGGTAAATTACAACAAGCTTTTGATTTATATCAAAAAATCATTCAAATTAAACCTAAACACGCAGAAGCAATTCATTTGATAGGTGTTGTATTAGCACAAACGCAACAACCTCAACATGCAATTGCTTATTTTCAACAAGCCATTAAACTTAAACCCAAAGTAGCGGTATATTACAATCATTTAGGTAATGCACTGCAAACCATAGGACAATTATCTACTGCACGACATGCCTATCATCAAGCATTACAATTAGCACCTAATGATGCTGATATTTATAGCAATTTAGCTGGCGTATACGTTAAATCAGAAAAGTTAGAAGAAGCTGAAAACTGTTATCAACAGGCAATTAAACTGAATTCACATCATGTAGATGCTTATCACAATTTAGTTATTGTTTTAGTAAAATTAGAAAAATATCAAATTGCGTATGATTTTTGTCAAAAAGCCCTAAAACTTAAATTATCTCCAGCAAAAACTTATGCAGATTTAGCCCGTATTGAAATTGAACAAGAACACTGGCAACAAGCACAAGACTATTTACAACAAGCATTAAATTTACAGCCTAGTTACGCAGAAGCTTATCATTTATTGGGAGTCGTTGCGTCCGAACAACAGCTAGATGAACAGGCAAAACAGCATTACGAAACGGCTATTAAACACGATCCAAATTATGCCGAAGCTTACGTTAATTTAGCCAATATCTACGCTAATGAACAAAAATTAGACATAGCACAACATTTTTATCAAAAAGCGATTCAAGCAAAACCCTATCTTCCTGATACGTATGCTAATTTAGCAAAAATTAAGCAACGTTTAAATGAAGTGATACCAGCACGTAAATATTGCGAACAAGCATTACAATTACGTCCCGATTCATACGAACTTCATCAAAGTTATTCGCAGGTTTTACTAGCGGCGGGTGAATTTGAATTAGGTTGGAAATCATTTGCATATCGTCCTAGTCGCGTCCCGAGCAGTAGTGATTTTAAAGCCGTTGGTGGTCAGTTTGAAATTGAACCACTGGCGCAAGATTTAACAGGTAAACATATTTTTATCCGTAAAGATCAAGGGTTAGGCGATGAATTACTTTTTTTACGTTTCGCGCCGTTATTAAAACAACGTGGTGCCGTATTAACTTATCAATGCGGAAAAAAAATTAAAACGATGCTACAACGCTTAGATTGGATTGACACTGTGCTTGACCCCGACCAACCCGTTCCCGACGCGGTGGATGCTAAATATTTAGTAGGTGATTTACCATTAGCATTGCATATAAAACGGGTTGAGGAAATTCCAGATGCAGTGCAACTCTCTGTTTTACCTGATAAATTACTAGCAATAAAAGCGAAATTGCCGCAAGATGGAAAACCATTAATTGGCTTAACTTGGCGTGCCGGTCAACCAACGAGCGAAGTAAGTAAGAAATTCAAAGATAAAGTGCTGCAAAAAGAAATGCCATTAGATTTGTTACTCGATATTTTACATGGTATTGATGCGCATTTTATTATTTTACAGCGTTATCCAGTCGCGGATGAATTAGCGAAAATAAAACAAGTATTAACACAAAAAAGTTACGATTTTACTGATTTAAGTGATGATTTGGAAAGTATGTTAGCATTATTATCATTACTTGATGATTATATTGCAGTCAGTAATACAAATTTACACTTATCAATTGGTTTGAATAAAGCGGCACGAGTGTTAATCCCAAATCCACCAGATTGGCGGTGGATGCGAGCAGGTGATCATTCAGCGTGGTTTAAGAGTTTTAAGATTTACCGACAAACCGCTCATGATGATTGGGATGGTTGTTTTCAGCAATTACGTGATGATTTACATGATGTTTTTGGTTAAAAACGATTGTCATAGAGCACGACCACTTACATTGGGTAGGATTACAGAAGGTGGTCTACATTAGAATTGTCTACCTTTAAAAAACAATTGGTTAGAGAGGTAAAAATTCCAAAGTTCTGCACAGATAGCCAAAATATTATCATATAAATCAGTTGCAAAGGTGGAAAATATTTTAATAAATTTACAAATAATGCTTATGCTCAGAACGCCGTCTGCCAGCACGTTGCACAATGACTCCCTTAATCGCATCCATACCAGAAATAGCTACAGTCGGATACTTATCATTTAATGGCTTTAAAAAATAATTTTTCTGTTCATCAATGATTAATTGGCGAAAAATGTACTCATCATCCACTACCGCCAACACATAACATTGATTACTCACCACCGCGTCACGGTCAATAATAATAATATGTCCCTCTGTAAATTCAGGCGCCATGCTGTCGCCTAGTACCCGTAATGCAAACGGTTCATTGCTTTCGCAACTGTCTCTTCTCATTGGGTCTTCGTGCATTAAAATACTCCTCTATAATGAAAAAAATGAATTATTTTTACACAATGCGCGTTATTTGATTTAAATCAACTGTTTTTAACATTTTGGTTTACAATATCCGAAATATTGTTAATAAGGAATCGGAGCTTTGAAAACTGTAAACACGCCCCAAGACAATGCAAGTGCGCTGGCTCGTCTGAAACAATTGGCTTTAACTGGTTCTTTATTATCCATCTTCGCTTTTGGCATTATCATGCTGATGCGTTTGGGCGGTAACATTATTGTTGCAGGTTGGTTATATCCCGAAGCCTTTGGTTTGATGGCTGTAGTCAATGCGCTAATGATGGGTTTAGCAATGTTCTCCGATGTTGGTTTGCGCCCAAGCATTGTACAAAATAAGCGCGGCGAAGACGCTGATTTTTTGCGTACTGCATGGACAATTCAAGTGATTCGTGGTTTTATTCTCGCCCTATTTGCCGTCGCGCTTGCCTTCCCTATCGCTGCGATTAATGGTGAACCAGAACTCATCCCACTCATTATTGTCACAGGCTTATCATCCATCTTTATGGGATTTAATTCAACCTATCTGTTTGTCTATTCAAGACGTTTAGATTTACGCAATATGGTGATTTTAGACATTATTGCGGCATTTTTAAGTACGGCTGTCATGTTAATTTGGGCATATTTCTACCCCACAATTTGGGCACTCGTTTCAAGTGCGTTTGTAAATGCAATTGTACGTCTAATTGCCAGTCATACCGTACTCTCTGGCAACATGCCAATGCGATTTGAATGGGAAAAACAATCCGTTCATGAGCTTGTTCACTTCGGTAAATGGATTTTTGTTAGTACCGCACTTGGTTTTTTACTGATGCGTTTAGATGTTTTTATATTGGGTAGTTTTGCAGGTATGGCAACATTAGGCTTGTATTCGATTGCTAAAACATTAGCGCGTATCTCAATCGAAGCCTTAATGAAATTATCTGATATGGTCATGTTTCCACTGTATTCGCGCTTGAAAGAGCAAGGCGCAAATACCTTACATGAAAAAATGTTTAAAGCCCGTGCATTACTACTTATCCTATTTTTGCCACCATTATGGATACTGATTTTAGGCGGACAGTGGATCGTAGATTTATTATATGACGAACGCTATCAATCGGCAGGTTGGATGCTGCAAGTATTGGCTGCTGGCGGTACTGCAACAGTTATTATCACAAGTATTTATCCGGTATTACTAGCTGTAGGCGATTCATTTCGTAATATGCTTAATTCGATTACACGTTTTATTATGCAAGTATTAGGGATGTTGATAGGTTATTACCTCGCTGGTGTAGAAGGATTTATTATCGGTGTTGCAATGGCTGACTTGTTTACTTACGGCATATTAGTATTTTTAATTCGACCTTATAACGTGTGGCTTCCGTGGTTAGATTTTACCGCTTTTGCAAGCTCATTAATCGTCATTTGGATTGCTTTTGCTGTGCTGTGAATTTGTAGGATAATCTTAAATTTCACAAGATGCGTTTTTAAATCGAAAATCACTAAATTATGCTAGAATTGAAACACTATTTTGGTGAAAATGAGCAGTGTTGAAAAATGAATGTACTCATCGTTGGCAGTGGTGGTAGAGAACACGCACTTGCATGGAAAGCAGCACAATCTGCACAAGTTGAAAAAGTTTTTGTTGCGCCGGGCAATGCGGGCACCGCAATAGAAGCGAAACTTGAAAACGTTAATTTAAAAATTAATGACATTCAAGGGTTAGTCAAATTTGCACAAGACAATGTCGTAGATTTGACCATCATAGGACCTGAAGCACCCTTAGTCATGGGTATTGTAGATGCGTTTCAAAAAGTGGGCTTGAAATGTTTTGGTCCAAGTTTTCAAGCTGCACGACTGGAAGGCTCAAAAACATTCACTAAAGATTTTTTGCTCCGCCACAACATCCCTACAGCCTGTTATGGCACATTCACCGAATTACAAACCGCTTTAACTTATTTACAACGTACTTTTGATAATAAAATTGTAATCAAAGCGGATGGGTTAGCATCTGGAAAAGGTGTTGTCATTACCGATAATTTGCAAGAGGCTGAAGACACAATAAGAGATATGTTAGAGGGTAATATTTTTGGAGAAGCGGGACAACGTGTTGTTATCGAAGAATTTTTAGAAGGTGAAGAAGCGAGTTTTATTTGCATGGTAGACGGCGAGCATATCCAACCGTTCGCCAGTTCTCAAGATCACAAACCGCGTGACGAAGGTGATAATGGTCCCAACACCGGTGGCATGGGGGCTTATTCACCTGCACCCGTCATCACAGCAGACATTCACGCGCGAGTAATGAAAGAAATTATTGAACCGACAGTGAAAGGCATGGCGGCAGAAGGGTATCCGTATACCGGATTTTTATATGCGGGTTTGATGATTGACAAGCAAGGAACACCCAAAGTATTGGAATATAATTGCCGTTTTGGCGATCCTGAAACTCAACCGATTATGCTACGCTTAAAATCCGATTTAGTTCAAGCATGTCTCGCAGCATTAGATAAGCGTTTAGATCAAATTACCTTAGAATGGGATGAACGTACTGCATTAGGTGTCGTTTTAGCCTCTGGTGGCTATCCTACCAGTTACGCAAAAGGTTATGTTATTCGAGGTTTATTAGAAGTAGATGAAACCAGTAGCAAGGTTTTTCACGCAGGTACAAATAAGCGCGATGGTGAAATTGTAACCGACGGCGGACGTGTTTTATGTGTTACTGCGTTGGGTCATTCCGTATCTGAGGCACAGAAAAAAGCTTATGCTATTGTTTCCAGAATCAGTTGGACTAATATGTATTATCGTAAAGACATTGGCTATCGGGCAGTTGCACGCGAATTAGAAAATAATCCAATAGTAAATTAATTAAATTTTAATTATCAAGGTATATTAATTATGAAAAATGTTGATGGTTTAGATAAAGGTTTAAGAGTGCTCATAGGTGGTGTTTTAGTAATGAGTATGACAATTTTATATATTCTGTATCCGGAAGATTGGGCGAGGTTAGGTATTTTTGGATATATTTTAGGTTTTGGCGGTGGTATTGCGATGCTAACAGGATTTATCGGTTTTTGCCCCGCATACTTACTTTTTGGTATTTCAACTTGCCATCCCAATCAAAAAATGAGCAACAGTAACGAATAATTTAGCCGCCTATTCCGATTATAGAATAGAACCTAAAGCATTGCCGACGCGCCAACGGATAAACTATGGACGATATTGATAAACATTTTTTACCTAATTTTTGTAGTGCATATTTAATTATTTCCGGCATCGTATTGAGCGAATTATTGGCAATAGTGTTGGTGCTCAGTCCAGTAGGAAAAGAAGGTTATGCTTGGCATTATATTCAACATGAACTATTGCCTAGTCTTGGCTGGACATCAATTTTTATGCAAGCTGTCACGTTACTTAGTTTATCTATTCTGTGCCTGACTAGGAAATGGCTTAGACAACTTGATGATCAAAATGTTGCCCCCGTATTAAGCTATCTATTTATTCTGATCGTAACTTGGTTAGCGAGTAAATTTGCTTGGGAGTTGGAACACGCATTCACTTATACCACAGACATTTATGCTGACTATTATGTTATGTTATTAACCAATCTAGCTATCACAAATATTGTCAGTTTTATCGTTATGACTATTTGTTATTATAATAAATTTCTGAAAAATAGCGCGCTAATTTTAATCTACACTTTAGTATTAATTTTGACAATTTTATTTACTGAATTACTTACGGTACTTAATGCGTTACAAAACAACCATAGTCAAGCCATTGACCACCACTTGTTTTTATTGCGCAATTTGAGCATCAGTGCCATTGTCAGTGCCATTGTTTTACGCTATTTTTATATCCAATACCGTTGGAAAAAGCAAACAGAAGCAACGGCTTATTCCAGAGTACAAGCCTTACAGGCACGAATTCGTCCACATTTTCTATTCAACAGCATGAATAGTATTGCAAGTTTGATTCGGATTGACCCAGATAAAGCAGAACAAGCTGTTGAAGATTTATCAGAATTATTCCGGGCGAGTTTGGCTGATGCCAGAGAAAAAGTAAGTTTAGAAGAAGAATTAGACTTATGTATCCAATATTTGCGTATCGAAGGATTGCGCCTAGACGAGCGTTTACAAGTGCGATGGAATATAGATAATGTGCCTAAAGATGCACTGATTCCACGTTTAAGTATTCAACCACTACTAGAAAATGCAATTTATTATGGTATCCAACCTTTACCAGAAGGTGGTATGATAGAAATTACTGGTTTTTTTGATGGTAAAATGATTCACTTAGATATTGAAAATCCTTTAAGCCAACAGCCATTAACCTACCGCAGTAAGGGACATGGTATTGCACAACGTAATATTCACGAGCGTTTACAAGCACATTATGGTGTACAAGGAAGTTTAACCGTCAAACAAGAACCTAGTGTATATTGTGTTAGCTTACGTTTCCCGTATCAAACAGACTTATGAAAATTTTAATTGTCGATGACGAACGTCTTGCACGCGAACGCCTTATAGCCTTAGTTCGTGAATTAGGGCTAGGAGATGTAGTCGGAGAAGCAAGTAATGGTAAAGAGGCTTTAAGTGCAGTTTATGCCTACCAGCCAGACGTGGTTTTGTTAGACATACGAATGCCGGGTACTGATGGTATGCAGGTCGCGCAAAAATTAGTTGATATTTATCCGCAGCCAACCGTTATCTTTACGACTGCGTACAACGACCACGCACTAGAAGCGTTTGAAACTCAAGCGGTGGATTATTTAGTTAAGCCGATTCGCAAAGAGCGTTTACAACAAGCATTAAAACGTGCTCAGGCATTACATCAAAAACCGACCACGATAGACGATACACCTAGAGCAACAGCACGCAGTCACATTAGTGTCAACGTGCGAAATAATTTAAAATTAATTCCAGTCAGCGAGGTTTTTTATTTTTCTGCTGATGAGAAATATGTTATTTTACACTGGAAAGAAGGTGAAGCTCTGCTAAGTGAGACCTTAAAGGACTTAGAAAGGGAATTCTCCGGACAATTTTTGCGTATCCACCGCAGCACTTTAGTCGCAGTAAGCTACATTTCCAGTTTAATAAAAGACAATAACGGACGTTGTTATATTACGTTACGTGAACAGAACATACGCCTAGAGATTAGCCGTCGTCACTTGCCGACTGTGCGAAAAGTACTGAAAGATATGCGTTTGTCTAATTTTTAGTTGAGTAGGAATGCAAATGGTCTTGTTACATAGGGCGTGATTATGCGACATTTTATCGCTCAGACCCTAATCATTTTTATCATTAATTTCTCTACTGCTTATGCTGATGATGATAACCATCAAGAATATCATATCAAAGCGGCATTTTTGTATAATTTAAGTTTAATGATAAAATGGCCAGATGAAAGAGCAGAAACGCCTATCAATGATCCGCTACTGATTTGTACTTTAGCGCAAGACCCTTTTGGTATTTTACTCGACGCGATTGAAGAAAATACAGTTAGAAAACGCAATTTAATATTAAAACGCAATCTTAGATTAGAGCAAATAGAAGGTTGTCATGTGTTGTTTATTCCGCAAACTCAAAAAGATAATTTAAAAAAAATACTCTCCTATGTAAGGGATTCGCCTATTTTAACCGTTAGTGAAATAGATAGATTTGCTCATCAAGGTGGTATGATTAATATGGTTAAACGGCGTAATCGGGTAAAATTAGAGATTAATTTAGAAATTTTAAAAAAAGCACAATTTTATGCTAATGCACGCTTATTAGTATTAGCCAAAATTGTAAATTAAGAAGTAAGCTTTTATCAAAATTGCAGAACTTGAGCTTGTTAGGAGTGACGCAGTTTTTTCTCGTTCCTACATACCATCTAGGAATACAGTCCAGACGCACCGCGTCACGGCCACATTTTACTGAAAACTCTGAAAAAGTTTGTAAGTCATTGATTTTAGGTGGAGCGTATTTACATAAGTGATTGATTTTATTATAGGCAAAAAAAGTTTTTCGGAGTTCTCAGATTTTACCTAGATTTTGCGAAATAACCTTTTATCAAAATTGCAAAACTTGAGTTTGTAATAAAAAATTCAAAATAAAACAAAGGAAATCATGATGCGTCATTTAGCTTTGTACGGTTTATTAGCTTTACCATTATGGGCATACGCTGAACAAGAAACCCTCACCGTTTCGACTAAACGCTTAACTTTAGAAACGGCAACAAAAATTGCGCAAAACACAATTAAAGCATGTCGTAAAGCGGGCTACCAAACTGGTGTTACCATTGTTGACCGTGCAGGTCAAACACAAGTCGTATTACGCGACACGTTAGCACCTGATTTAACGCTCGTTGTCAGCAAGAAAAAAGCTTATACCGCCGTTTCTTTCAACAGTGCAACTTCTCGTTTAACTGATCGTTTTAATACACCCTTTTCAGTGCCTAAAATAGATACTTTATTAATCAGTGGAGGTGGTTTGCCTATTCAAGCACAAGGTAGTTTGTTAGGTGGGATTGGTGTGAGTGGCGCGCCTTCAGGTGAAATCGACGAACAATGTGCGCAAGCGGGAATTGATAGCGTATTAGACGATTTGGAAATGGAATAATCATAAATTGCGCAATGTTGTTAATTTACAAAATAACATGCACTTTTGCGCATTGGTGATCGGTATTTAGGCTTATTTGTATATGAATAAAGCAGTTATTTTAGTTTCAGGTGGTTTAGATTCTGCGACGCTACTTGCTATTGCAAAATCAAAACATTATCAATGTTATGCTTTAAGTTTCAACTATGGACAGCGTCATCTATCTGAAATCAGTGCAGCAAAACGTATTGCAGCACATTTTGACGTAATTGAACACAAACTGATTCAATTAGATTTACGTGAAATTGGTGGGTCGGCGTTGACAGATAATCAAATTCATGTGCCAACAACAGGCGTAACACAAGCTATTCCCGTCACCTATGTACCAGCTCGTAATACTATTTTTTTATCACTAGCATTAGCTTGGTCTGAAGTATTAGGCGCGAAAGATATTTTTATCGGTGTGAATGCGGTGGACTATTCAGGCTATCCCGACTGTCGCCCGGCATTTATCCAAGCGTTTACCCAATTGGCTAACATCGCAACTAAAGCAGGTATCGAAGGGCAACAATTTCAAATACATACGCCATTAATCGAATTAACTAAAGGACAAATTATTAAAATAGGGGATAAATTGGGCGTAGACTACAGCTTAACAGTTTCATGTTATCAGGCGACTGAGGACGGTATTGCCTGCGGGGTGTGTGACTCATGTCGTTTGCGTAAACAAGGTTTTGAACAAGCAGGAATGCTCGACCCAACACGTTACCAAAATTAATCTCCCAATTTAACACCTTCGTCATAATGTCAAAGTGATCGCTTGTCTTCAATATATCTTTATTTTTCAGAGAGCTATTTATCAATAAAGGTAGTGATTATTCATTAAAACCTTTGATTATAACAATTTTTCCACAAAAATGGTATTACCCATTTGGGTGATATACGGACTGTTTTATCTATCCTATACTGTTCTCATGTTGTTACTAAATCGCTTTGAAAGTGCGCCAAAGTGATTAAATCACAACGGTTTTTATATTATCTCTACTCTAATAACTTAAATCAGGGTTGGATTCAGTGATTGAAGATTTCAGCCCGTTGTAATGGAGAACATTATGGGTTGGAAACGTAATTTACCGCTAACTTTCATAAATGGTAGTGGAGAATATGTCACATTTACCTTGCAGCATAAACAAGGCGATAAAGGAATAGAACCCTGGACAATCGCTTTAGAAGCTGGTAAATATAGAAGTGAGCAGGGAACAAGTTATGATGATCATGATGATTTATGGCAAGGAGTGTGTGAATTTAGCAATGGCAAAAAAAAATCATCTGGCGATTTTCACCATTGGGGAGTTCAAGGAAACTATGTAGCTGTCAGTTGTGCCATTTACAAAGGTGGATTTACGATGACAGGTTTTAAACAGGGTGGAGGCGCGTCATCTCACCATCATTTTGGATGGGAATAGCGGTTTATCGATCCAGATAAAACCCAGATTGAAACTGCCATTGAGAAAATTGGTAGTGGTGCAAACTGAAGTGCAGGAGTGCAAAATTTATTTTGCAAATAGTAAGTTAAACTAAAATAACACTGTTTTTTGCAGGACTACCAAAAAACTTTCTCCACGCAGCGCGATAAACAGGATGTAGTGTTCAAGTGATTATTTTGAATTGTTGTTATAGCGGTGCATTTTCTGATATTAACCTTGTTGATTAAGCGAAATACTTATACACTTAAAATAAAGGATATATGTGAAATTTGAATGGGATACAAAGAAAGCTCAGGCAAATTTAAACAAACATAAAGTTAGCTTTAAGGAAGCTCAGACTGTTTTTGACGATGCTTTAGCCCATATTTTTGATGATGTATGGCATTCAGATACAGAGCCACGAGAACTGATTATTGGTCAATCAAATCAAAAGCAATTGCTGATTGTTGCATTTGTAGAAAGAAAACAAAATACCATCAGAATAATTAGCTCGTAAAGCAACAAACCAAGAGAAAATAGATTATGAACAAAACCGAACTTTTACCAGAATATACTTTTGATTACACCAAAGCCAAACCTAACCGTTTTGCAAAACAACAACCGCAAATTACAATCACACTAGATGCTGATGTTGCAAAAGTATTTCAAACTTCAGAATCAGTAAATAAAGCATTACGCGCCATACTCTCTGCATTGCCTGAACAGCATTGATAGTAATTCATTACAAAATAAACAAGGTAATGAGTATAAATCATTATTTTTAACGGTTTGAATAAGATGGAATGGATGGACAGGATTAACTCGTGACGATGCACCGCGTCATCATGCCACAGGACGCACCAGCGTCAGCGGGCAAAACGCCTGTAAAAATTTAAAAAACAACGAGTCGTGGATATTTTTCCCAAATATTAGCTGACTATTCTATTGCTCTGTTAATCAAAACCATACACTGTTAATAAAAAACTTGACAGCGAAAATGGCAAAACTACACTCTATTAGCTTTATCATAAGAGTTTACAATCCGTATGACAGACTTACTTGATATTGCTATCCAACACCACCAAGCCGGACGTTTAGCACAAGCACAACAGATTTATCAACAAATCTTACAACAAGACCCTGATTCTAGTGATGCACTACATCTACTTGGCGTGTTAGCACATCAGGCGAATCAGCATCAACAAGCAGAACAATTAATCCAACGTGCTATTGAATTATCTCCTAAAGCGGCTGATTATCATTGCAATTTAGCCAACGTTTACCGCGCGCAACGACAATATGACGCAGCAATTACCGCCTATCGTCAAGCAATTAAACTCAAACCTAAGCATGTGCAAGCGTGGGGGAATTTGGGTAATGTTTACCGAGAATTAGATAATAATAGCCAAGCAATTGAATGTTATAAAAAAGTATTACGCTATCAATCGAACAATCATCTTGCTTATAACAACATTGGTGCAGCGTATAAAGCGGAAAATGATTATAAACAAGCAGAAATTTTTTACCGTAAAGCAATCACTGCTAAAGCAGATTATGCCGATGCTTATCATAATTTGAGTATTGTATTACTCGCACAAGATAAGATCGAGCAAGCGTTAAAATATTGTAAAAAAGCCCTAAAACTCAATCCTAATCTTTTGCCAGCGCATGTTAATTTGGCGGAAATTTATGAAAAACAGCAGCAGTATGAGAAATCGCTAGAAATATTAAAAGCAACCGCACAACAATATCCAGAATATGCTACGACTTATTTTCACATTGGCAAATTGTTGTATGAAAATGATCAGTATGATGATGCTTTAGTGGCTTATCATCAAGCGTTACGCATTGAGCCGAATAATGCCGAAGTTTTGAGTAATGCAGGCTCAGTTTACAAAGAACGCGGCGAGTATGAAATTGCCCGCCAATATTTTGAACAAGCATTAAAAATAAAGCCGCAACAATTTGAAGTTAGAAATAATTTAGGTTCAACTTTACTAGAATTGGGTATGTTACAAGAGGCGTATCAACAATACCAAGCTTGTATTATGCAGCAGCCACACAATCCTAAATTATATAATAATATGAGTCTGTTACTGCGCTCGATGGGACAAATTGATGAGGCATTGCAATACTGTGAAAAAGGTATTCAAATCGCGCCAGATTTTGCCGATACCTATTTGAGCAAATCTATGTGTTGTTTAACGAGTGAGCGTTTTGATTGCGGTTGGGCTAATTATCATTGGCGACATAATCGATTAGAAAATCATTTATTACCCAGTTTAAGCCCATTAGAACGCTTACCAGAGGATTTAACGGGTAAACGTTTTTTATTGCACAAAGATCAGGGTTTGGGTGATGAATTGTTTTTTTTACGTTTCGTACCAGAATTAAAACGACGCGGTGCATGGATAGCTTATCGTGTCGGTAGAAAAATCCAAAGTATTATTGCGCGTCAAGCTTGGTTAGATGAATTAATCGAAATGGATGCGGAAAATTTTCCTGAAACGGATTACAGCATCATGATCGGCGATTTACCATTTATGTTAGGCGTGCAAGATGTGCAGCCACCATTACCCCTATCCGTTGATCCAGAACGTGTTGCAGCCATTCAAGCACAATTAAAACAATTGGGTGAACCCCCTTATATTGGTGTGACGTGGCAGGGCGGTGTGAAATTAGAACAACGTGGTAAACGTAAAATTTTGTCCAAAGAAATTAATTTAGAGAAAATTACCCTGTGTTTATCTCCGATCAAAGCCACTTTTATCATTTTACAACGCAATCCAGAGCAAGGTGAATTAGCACAATTTGCGGAATTGTTAGGGCGAGCGGTACATGATTTTACTGCATTAAATGATGATTTAGAGCAAATGTTAGCTTTATTGTCTTGTTTAGATGATTATGTCGGCGTGAGCAACACCAACATGCACTTACTGGCTGGCATAGGTAAAACAGCGCGTGTTTTAGTACCTAATCCAGCAGAATGGCGATGGTTATATCAAGGTGATGAATCGCCTTGGTTCAGAGGTTTTCGGATTTATCGACAGTCTGCACATTTAGATTGGACACCTGCGATTGCAGCACTACAGCGCGATTTAGTGTTAATTTATGGCAGTGGAACGCTACAGAAATTAGATTATACAACTTTGATAAATCGCGCCGAACAGTGCAAGAGTCGAAAGGATGTGATTCAAGCTGAAGCTTGTTATCGTCAAGCGATTATATTGCAGCCAAATAGTATCCAAGCGTGGGGGAATTTGGGAAATTTATTGCGCTCACAAGAACGACATCAAGATGCAATTGATTGTTATCAAAAGATTTTACAACAAGATGCAGGACATGTCGCTGCGTTAAATAATTTAGGCAATACTTACTCGGATATTGGTGAGTTTGATAAAGCAATCGAGGCTTTTGAAAAAGCACTCATCAGTCAACCAGATTTAGCTGAAACTTATACTAATTTAGGCACGATTTACAAAGAGCGTTATGAATTGGATAAGGCTAGGGAATGTTATCAAAAAACGCTGCAATTGAAGCCGAATGTTGCAGAAGCACAGCATAATTTAAATAACGTTTATCTGATGTTGAATCAACTAGATAAAGCGTTAGAATGTTGTGAAAAGGCAATTCAAATTAACGATAAATATCCATCAGGACATTACGGTAAAGCAATTGCGTTGTTGGCAATGGGACGTTTTGGCGCGGAAGCTTGGTGTGAACATTTATGGCGTACCAGTCATTTGGAAAGTGCGTCAGAATTAACATCTATTGCTAGTTTACCGCATAATTTACGAGGACAAACGGTTTTAGTGCATAGAGAACAAGGATTAGGCGATGAATTATTTTTCTTACGTTTCATAGCGTTATTGAAACAACGTGGGGCAAGAGTATTGTATCGTGCCGGCAGCAAATTAACGACTTTGTTACGCCGCGTACCGTACATTGATGAGGTATTACCTGAACATATCGAACCATTACCCGCAGCAGATTATAAAATTTTAGTAGGCGATTTGCCGCTATTGTTGGGTATTGAAGGCATTGAGCACTTGCCTAAAGCACTACCTTTGAACGTATTGCCAGAACGATTTGAAATCATGCAACAGCAATTAATCCAATTTGGTAAACCGCCTTACATCGGCATTACTTGGCGCGCAGGTACGCAAAATATTGGACGTACTAGAAAATTATTTAAACAAATTGATCCAAGTTTACTTGGTCGTACTTTGCAATCGGTGAATGCTACTTTTGTGATTTTGCAGCGTAATCCAAAATTATCTGAAATCGAAGCATTTTCTCAAGCATTAGCTAAACCAGTGTGTGATATGAGTTGGTATAATGATGATTTAGAAGGGATGTTAGCACTACTTAGTTTATTAGATGATTATATTGGAGTAAGTAATACGAATATGCACTTGCTGGCGGGTTTGGGCAAGCAGGCTAAAGTACTCGTACCTTTTCCACCAGAATGGCGATGGTTAGCAGCAGGAAATACAACACCTTGGTTTAAAACGTTTTCGGTATATCGGCAAGCACAAGATTTATCGTGGCAACAAGCATTAGAATCGATTAGCAATGACTGTGCAGCGTTTATTTAAAATTTATGATTTTTTCGTTCTCACGCGCCAAAATTGTAAAAATACCTATTGTCATGATGCTAGTGTGTCAGTGACGCATTCTACGAGGTGCGTAGAACAAGATTTTTCCTTGTGAACGAAATTTTCCTTATGACGGTGCACTGTGTCGTCACCCAATTGGACGCAGCAGCATCCTGCGACTCATGGTGGATGGAGTTAATTCTTGGCATTGTTAATTGCTGATTGATACGTGTATTATTTGCACTTAAAAATTTTAGGTACGAGACAATGGAAACGATTGATGAAACGTTAGCGGCGGAAGTGCAACATCAGGATTTAGAACAAAGTTTTGACAGCAATATACCAGATTGGGACGATAACGCATTAGCACAATTTCAAGTGATTCGCCGCAATGGGCAGTTGACTGGCTTCGATGCAAACAAAATTTCAGCCGCTTTGATGAAAGCTTTTTTAGCAGTAGAACATTCGCAAACACCATCGACTCGCATCAAACAAATTACGCGGCAATTGACTAAACAAGCGATTGTAGGTATCAGTCGGCGTTTAAGAGAAACAAACAAGGTACACATCGAAGAGATTCAAGATCAAGTTGAATTGGCGTTGATGCGAGCAAGTGAGCATAAAGTAGCACGAGCTTATGTATTATATCGTGAACAACATGCGGCAAAACGTGCTTTGCAAGAGGAAAAAACGGTTGTTAGCATGGTGGATGATGAGGGTGCATCACAGCCGTTGAGTGAACAACGTTTACATCAAGTGATTATCGAAGCATGTGATGATTTAAGTGGTGTAGACAGTGATGTCATCATTCACGATAGCTTAAAAAATTTATTCGACGGCATTACTGAACGCGATTTAAATAACGTGCTGATCATGACAGTTCGCGCCTTGATTGAAAAAGAGCCTAATTATACTTACGTGGCTTCACGTTTATTATTAGACCGTCTGCGCACAGAGGCAATGACACATATTAATCATAATTTGCATCATCTAACCGCCAAACAAATGGCTGAATTTTATCCCGAATACTTTAAAAAATATTTAGCGTGCGGCATTCAACATGAACTATTATCGCCAGAGTTGATGCGTTTTGATATAGCACGTTTAGGACAAGCATTACATCCCAAACGTGATTTGAATTTCACATATTTGGGTTTGCAAACTTTATATGACCGCTATTTTTTACATTGGCAAAATACACGTTTTGAATTACCACAAGCGTTTTTTATGCGGGTGGCGATGGGTTTAGCGATCAATGAAGATGACCGCGAAGCACGAGCAATTGAATTTTATAAATTACTATCTTGTTTTGATCTGATGAGCAGTACACCTACGTTGTTTAATTCAGGTACATTGCGCCCACAACTTTCAAGCTGCTTTATTTCTACTATACCTGATGATTTAGAAGGGATTTTTAGCGCAATCAAAGATAACGCTATGATGCAAAAATGGGCAGGTGGCATCGGTAATGACTGGACCCCGGTACGCGGCATGGGTTCAGTTATTAGAGGCACTAATGGACGCTCACAAGGTGTTGTGCCATTCATGAAAGTAGCAAATGACACTTTAGTTTCGGTCAATCAATGTTTTGCGCCTGAAACCTTAATTCATACGGCAAACGGCATTAAACCGATTCAATCCATCAAAAAAGGCGATTTGGTTTTAGGTCAGCGCGGACAATATCGTGAAGTTAAAGAACATCTGACCTACTTGCAAAAACAAGGTGCAATGGTCGAAATTGATGTTAAGCATTCGATTAACCCCATTCAAGTCACAACAGGGCATCCATTTTGGGTGATTAAAAATGTGGCGATTGGTTCAACGACGCAGAAAACGTTGGATAAATTAGAGCAAGGTATATTACAAGCGCGATGGATTGAAGCAGGACAATTAACGAAAGGTGATTATGTTGCACAAGTAATTCCTGAGGAAGTGATTCCTGTTGATGGGTTTACTGAACAAGACGCGCGTCTGTACGGTATTATGCTAGGAGACGGACATTGTACGCAACGTCAAGAAAATTGGGGCTTACAATTTAAATGGCGGGTATCGGGCAATCCAAATACAGATGCGCCTCTTCAATTTGTGCGTGATTATTTGAATGCGCGCGGGATTCATTTCTGGGAAAAAAATAGCGGTGAAAATTCTCTGCAAATTGGTTGGGCATATAGTTTGGGCGTAGCGCGTGATGCTACAACAGGACAATTTGTTAGTGGCGAACCGAGTTTAAATATTGGCTACCATGATTTGTACAATGAACAAGGTGAAAAGTCGATTGCATCTCGATTCGCGCATTTACCACCGCAACACACGTTGGCTTTAGTACAAGGTTTAATTGAAACTGACGGCAGCATCAGTCGAGAAAAAGAAATCTATTTCACGACTACATCACAAGATTTAGCAGAAGGCATCCGTTATCAGTGTTTACGTTTAGGCATCCCAACTGCGGGACAATTTAATCGCATCACCAAAGTTTATAATATTCGCGTTCCTGCGGTTGCTAAATTAGCTGAACGGGTCAACTGTCAAGCTTTAACCAAATTCAATTGGATTCATTATAAAAATTGGTTGTTCACCCAAATTCGCTCAATCAAAGATATTACTCCAACGCCCATTGTCCATGACTTAAAAGTTGAAGGCGATGAATCTTATATGACAGTCAGTGCACTAGCGCATAATGGCGGTAAACGACGCGGAAGTGGATGCGCTTATTTAGAAGTATGGCATATTGATATTGATGAATTTTTAGAATTACGCAAAAACACGGGTGATGAACGTCGTCGCACCCATGACATGAATACCGCCGCGTGGATTAGTGATTTATTTATGCAGCGGGTGCATGATGCGGATAGTTGGTCATTATTTTCACCTGATGAAACGCCTGACTTGCACGATTTATACGGAAAGCCTTTTAATGAGCGTTATGAATATTACGAAGCGTTAGGACAACAAGGCAAGCTAAATATTTATAAGCAAGTCTCAGCCGTTGAATTATGGCGCAAGATTTTAACCATGCTATTTGAAACAGGTCATCCTTGGTTGTGCTATAAAGAACCGTGCAATATTCGCAGTCCACAACAGCACGTTGGCGTGGTGCATTCTAGTAATCTTTGTACTGAAATAACTTTAAATACAAAGGCTTATGCTGACTCTGTTAAAAATATAAGTGAAGGAGAAATTGCAGTATGTTTTCCCGCAGGCACACAAATTTTGACACGAGAAGGACAAAAATCCATTGAGCAGTGTGATGGTCAAGAAATTTTAGTACCATTTTCTGAAGATTTAACTGCCCAACATCGCTGGTTAAAAACTAAGCTCCTACCTCAAGGTAAAAAGCAAGTCTATGAACTGAAAGTAAAAAATGGAATGAGTATCGAGGCAACAGAGGAACATCCATTTTTAGTACAAGACTCAATGGATCATGATAAACCGCCTACTTATCGGTGGAAAAAATTGAAAGACTTGAAAATGGGTGACGCCATTGTTTGTCCTCTGACAGATGCTATTTACAATGATACAGGGGAGCAGGATGAAGAATTTACGGCTGCGGGTTGGATGTTAGGTGATGGTTGGTTTTCGCAAGTGAATGGCTACGGTGCGAGTTTTACCTCTTCTGAAAAAATGGCGCAGCATTCTGTTATTCCAATACTAAATCGTTGGCATCAAGAATCTGAATTAGGCATGAATGCAACGTATTCGGACATACCCACTCCTTATACACAACCTAATGGTAAGGTGAATTGGCATAGTAAACGTCAAAGCTTTATTAGCTATTTGCAACAGCGTTTTGGTTTTGCACCTATGAAAAATGCTGAAAAATACATTTCTATGCAAATTAAGACCGCTCAACCCAATCAAATTGGTAGCTTTTTATCAGGGTTATTTTCAGCTAATGGTTGTGTCATGCGAGATAAACGCCGTAAACGTAGTAGCGTTTTGGTCGCTTTATCTTCTGCTAGTGAACAGTTGTTATGTGAGGTGCAATTATTACTTAAACCTTTTGGTATTCATGGACGTTTGAGAGGTGGACAGGTAACAGGTCGCGGAGAACACTGGCAAGGTAAATTAGAAATTAGAGATAAACGCTCAATATTAAATTTTGAACAATTTATTGGTTTTAGTCTTAGCCCTGAAAAACAGGCTAGATTATCAGAATACAAACTTCAGTTACCCGATAAATCAGCGTTTCAACATGCAGCTATTGTGAGTATTATGCCCACACAAATTAAAGAGGTGTTTGACCTAAGTTTAGAAGAAGATCATAGCTTTATAGCTAATGGTTTAGTCGTGCATAACTGCAATCTCGCCAGCATCAACTTACCTGCCCATATCGAAGATGACAAATTAAACGAAGCCAAGCTACAACGCACCGTAACCACTGCAATGCGTATGTTAGATAATGTAGTGGATATTAATTACTACTCCGTGCCACAAGCTAAAAATGCCAACTTGAAACACCGTCCAGTTGGTTTGGGTATAATGGGATTTCAAGATAGTTTATATAAAATGCGCATTCCTTATTCTACGCGGGAAGCGGTTGAATTCGCAGATAAAACAATGGAATTGATTAGTTACTATGCTATTTCAGCGTCCAGCGATTTGGCAAAGGAACGCGGTAAATATGCGAGTTTTGACGGTTCTTTATGGTCACAAGGCATTTTGCCAATTGACAGTATTCAGCGATTGAAAGCAGAGCGCGGCAACAATTTAGAGCTTAATACAAATGCAAGGTTAGATTGGGATAGCTTGCGCGAAAAAGTGAAAAAACAAGGGATGCGCAACTCCAATACCATGGCTATCGCGCCGACTGCAACTATTTCCTCTATTTGCGGCGTAAGTCAATCCATTGAACCCATGTATCAAAACCTTTTCGTCAAAACAAATTTATCGGGCGGATTTACAATAATCAATCAATATTTGGTACAGGACTTAAAAGCACTTGGTTTGTGGGATGATGTCATGATTAATGACTTAAAATACTACGATGGTAGTGTGCAAAACATTGAGCGAATCCCACAACATATTAAGGCGTTATATGCGACTGCGTTTGAGATCGCATCCCATTGGTTGATAGAGTGCGCAGCAAGACGGCAAAAATGGATTGATCAATCACAATCGCTTAATTTGTATATGAAAGAAACCTCTGGACGCAAGCTAGATGCGTTATACAAATTGGCGTGGATTCGCGGATTAAAAACAACTTATTATTTACGCACAATGGGCGCGACTCGTGTTCAGAAAACGACTGTTACACCTTCTACTCAGGATATGAAAGCTTGTTTAATTACCGATCCAGAGTGTGAGTCTTGTCAGTAACGATTGTTTATTAGGACGCTGGTGCGTCCAGTTGGGTGACGACGCAGTGCGTCGTCACAAGGAAAATTTCGTTCTACGCACTGCGCACCGCGTGGAATGAATCACTGAGCACCAGCGTCATGTAAAAGAATTTTCCTCGTCCCAACGAAGCCCACCTATAACCGCATAGGCATGATAACAAATTTAGTTGTTTCTACGTCTTTTGGCTTGATTAAACAACTGCTATCAGAATCGACAAAACACAGTTGAGCTTCTGAATCTTTGATGACACCCAAAGCATCTTGCAGATAATTTACATTAAATCCGATTTCCATTTCTTCATTATTATAATCTACCTCGCAATCTACAACAGCTTCTTCCTGCTCAGGATTACGCGAAGTCACACGTAATAAATTTTCACTTAACATAAATTTAATGCCACGATATTTTTCATTACTCAAAATGCTAGCTTGAGTGAGTGCATTTTTTAATTTACTGATCTGCGCTGTTACCACTTTATCGGGATTCAGTGGAATGACGCTATAGTAATCGGGAAATTTGCCATCAATCAATTTAGAAGTAATTGTTAGGGTATCTGAAACGACGAATTTAACATGATTTTCATCTAGTGAAATTTGTACCATTTCATCCTCTCCACCGTCTAACATGCGCTCTAATTCCGTTATGGCTTTCTTTGGAATAATAACTTTGATAGGCTCTGAGCTGCCCAAATCAAACTCCGTCTCTGCCAAAGCTAGACGATGCCCATCAGTTGCAACGATTGATAATCTATCTTCTTGCAAATCGAAACAAATACCGTTCAGATAGTAACGTACATCATTATTAGCAACAGCAAAAGAGGTTTGACCCAGTAAATCACGTAGTACGTGTTTAGATAAGCTAAATTGGTAGACGCTCGTTATCTCCGGACTTGCTGGAAAGTCGTCTGCGGGTAGAGTAGACAATGTAAAACGACTTCTACCCGATTTGAGCACAATACGGTTTTCATCTTCTTGATGTAATTGCACTGAATTTGCGTCGTCCAACGTTTTGACAATATCGAAAAATTTACGTCCCGATATAGTGGTTTCGCCTTCGTTATCATCCAAACCGGATCCAATTGGTAAACAACACGAAATTTCAACTTCAGCATCTGTACCAGTTAAATACAAATATCCGTCTGCGACTTTAACCAAGATGTTGCTTAAAATAGCCAAAGTTTGACGGTTTTCCACTACACTTACCACAGTACGCAGAGGATTTAATAATTCTTTACGTGGGATTTCAAAGTACAAAATAAGACCCTCAACTATTAATAGTATCCAAAAGGCTATTATAACCTTAGGCGTTACGCAGTTCACACGAAAATTTTACGCTATATTTGCAACTCACAATAAATCAGGACGCAGAGCGTCCATACTGCATCCCAACGGAGACCATTGGGACGAGGAAACAGGACAAATTTTTATTTGAACTGCGTCACGCCTAAACCTATAACTTACTTAATCAGCATGAGTAAAATTTGTACTTTCTAACATTGCTACTCTTTAGCAATTCTCATTTTAAATTTCATGAATGTCGTAGGACGATGGTGCGTCCCAAGTGGGTGACGACGCGGTGCATCGTCACGAGTCAACCGTCCCGAATCAAATTCACAGCCCCGTTACGCAAATTTAATGACGAGGGTATTGTAAACATTTAAACCATTGTTAATCTTGAAACTGACACACCAAGCCTTATATCCCTTCTATTCGTAATCTTACCCACCAGGAGAACTATCGTATGACAGTCGAAGCACACAAAGAAACACGCGGATTCCAAACGGAAATCAAACAATTACTAAATTTAATGATCCATTCTCTTTACAGTAATAAAGAAATTTTTCTGCGCGAGTTGATTTCAAATGCTTCTGACGCTGCTGATAAATTGCGTTTTGCAGCATTATCTGATGATGGGTTATACGAAGGGGATACAGAATTAAAAATTTGGATAGAAATCAATCCAGATGCGAAAACTATTACGATTCGTGACAACGGCATTGGCATGAGTCGGGAGGAAGTTATCACAAATATTGGCACAATCGCCAAATCTGGTACGCAAGAATTTTTCAAATCATTAACCGGTGATCAGGCAAGAGATAGCCAACTAATCGGTCAATTTGGTGTTGGTTTTTATTCTAGCTTCATCGTCGCGGATAAAGTGGTTTTAATTACTCGTAAAGCAGGTTTAGAAAAATCACATGGTGTACGTTGGGAATCAGAAGGTGATGGTCAATTTTCGATTGAAAACATTGATCGTGATAGTCATGGCACTGAAGTTATTTTACATCTACGCGAGAGCGAAGAAGAATTTACTCAAGATTATCGGATTCGCAGTATTGTCAAAAAATACTCTGATCACATAGCCTTCCCAATTGTCATGCCTAAAGTCACTACCGACGAAGAGACTAAAGAAACCACAATTACTAATGAGACGATTAATAGCGCGCAAGCATTGTGGATGCGTAATAAAAATGACATTAAAGATGAAGAGTATCAGGAATTTTATAAACATGTCTCGCATGACTTTGAAAATCCACTGACTTGGATACACAACAAAGTCGAAGGTACACAAGAATATACCTCACTTGTTTATATTCCAGCGCGTGCATCGTTTGATCTATGGGACCGTCGCAATCGTCACGGGGTAAAATTGTATGTACGTCGTGTATTTATTATGGATGATGATGAATATTTATTGCCACCATATATGCGTTTTATTCGCGGTGTGATTGATTCTAATGATTTACCGTTAAATATATCGCGGGAAATTCTGCAAAGCAACAAGCAAATCGACACGATCAAGGGCGGCACAGTAAAGAAAGTTTTAAGTGCATTAGAAAACATGGCGAAAAATAACGCGGAGCAATACAAAACTTTCTGGAAAGAATTTGGGCGCGTATTCAAAGAGGGTGTTGTTGACGATTATACTAACAAGGAACGAATTGCAAAATTACTGCGTTTTAGTTCAACTTATGACGATAAGGAAGAACCAGAAATTTCATTAGAAAATTATGTAAGTCGGATGAAGGAAGGGCAAGATAAAATTTTCTTCATTACAGCAGAAAGTTTTGCATCCGCACTGCACAGCCCGCATTTAGAAATTTTCCGTAAAAAAGGCATCGAAGTATTACTGCTAACCGACCAGGTAGATGAATGGTTAGTTATGCACTTGACTGAGTTTGATGGTAAACAGTTGCAATCCGTCACCAAAGGTGACTTGGATTTGAGCAATTTGGAATCGGACGAGGAAAAACAAGAGGCTGAAAAAGCGAAAGAAGCAGTACAACCCGTTATTGAAAAAATTAAATCTTCATTAAGCGATAAAGTTAAAACAGTCCAAATCACTCATCGTTTAACTTCTTCGCCTGCCTGCTTGGTTGCAGACGCGCACGGAATGGATGCCAGTTTAGAGCGTTTATTAAAACAAGCTGGTCAGCAAGTGCCTAATAGTCAACCAATTATGGAAATTAATCCAACTCATCCACTTATCAATAAATTAACCGAAGTAACCGATGAGGAGAAATTTAAAGATTGGGCACTTATTTTGTTCGACCAAGCATTGTTAAGTGAAGGCGGGCAACTCGACGACCCAAGCGGATTTGTGAGTCGTGTTAATCGAATGTTAATAGCGTAAATTAGTATTTGATATTACAAAATATAACGTAAGGGGCATTAAATTTATATTATGCGCCTTATGTTAGCGTTTTAACTACTTTAATAAGCAGAATTTACTTATGCGCCAAATTGTACTCGATACTGAAACCACCGGTTTAGAGCCGACAGAAGGTCATAAAATTATTGAAATCGGTTGTATTGAGTTGATTAACCGTCAGATTACCCGCAATCAATTCCATCAATATTTACAACCTGATCGAAAAATTGATGATGAGGCAATTCAGGTACACGGTATTACCAATAAAATGTTACAAGACAAACCGCGTTTTGTTGATATTGTTCAACAATTTATTGATTTTATTCAAGGTGCAGAGTTATTAATTCATAACGCTCCGTTTGACGTTGGTTTTATTGATTATGAATTGAAATCACTCGGTCAAAATTGGCAAAGTTTAGAGCATTACTGCGAGATCACTGATACGTTACAAATGGCTCGTAAGCGTTATCCGGGACAGAAAAATAATTTAGATGCGCTATGCAAACGGCTAGGTATTGATAACACTAAACGTCAATTGCATGGTGCTTTATTGGACGCACAAATTTTGGCTGATGTGTATTTAACGATGACAGGAGGGCAGGTTAGCCTATTGGGAAGTGAAGAAGGTGCTAGAATGGCAGAAATGACGCAAATTCATAGACTTAATATTGAAATTGGGCAATTACCCGTCGTAAAGGCAACCGCTGAAGAATTAAATTTGCATCAACGATATTTGGAACGATTAGATAAAATAGCGGGTAAGCCTTGTCTATGGCGCGATTTGGAGCAAAACCCATAAGATGATTTTTTACTTTTTCTCCCGATAAGTCATTAAAGGTGACATTGCATTAGCTGTTCCCATCACTAAACTACCAATATACAAGATTAAACTGCTATAAATGCCGAAATGTAATAAAAATACTCCACTTATGCCAATCGCGCCGGGCACTAAAGCTGATGCAAAACTATTTTTAATATTATCGTTAAGTCCATTTGCTAATTCAAATAAATAAGGTAATTGCGTTAAATTTTTGCTCATTAAAATAATGCCCGCCGTATCCATTGCTGCGGTCGAAGCCCCTTGTAATGAAATAGATACATTCGCTTTTTTCAACGCAATCGCATCATTAATCCCATCGCCAATAAAACAAACTGATTTACCTTGAGCTTGTAATTGTCCAACTAATTCCACTTTATTTTCAGGGAGCATTCCCGCGAAATAATTTTTAATACCAAGAATATTTGCTAAATAACGGGTTGGCTTTTCGTGATCGCCTGAAATGATATATAAATCCAAACCACGTTGCTGTAATTGCTCAATTACCGCTTTGGCTTCGGGACGCACGGTAGCATGTAATTCTATTGCACCACACACCGCATCATTAATTGCCACGTAAATTACTGAAAAACCATTTTCATGACTGTTTTTTTGTAATTGTTCCGCTTCAATAGGTAATTCAATAAGTTGCATAGTCATAAAGCGATAACTACCCACGTAAATTATTTTACCTTCTAATTCTACTTTAATGCCGTAACCAACTTCATATTTTGCGTTTTCAATTCTGGGTAAAATTAACTTGCGTTCTTGAGCGACTTTTAAAATAGCTTTGGCGATAGGGTGAGTTTGTTTATATTCTGCGGCTGCGGCAAACATTAATAATTCTGATTCGTTGTATATTCCCCAAATGTGTAAGGTTTCAACATGGGGCTGTTCAATGGTTAAAGTGCCTGTTTTATCGAATACTACTGTATCTATATCGTTTAATAATTCTAAAGAGCGACCATCTTTAATCAACATACCTTGTTCAGAGGCTAATTTAATAAAATTTAATACGCCAATTGGTGCAACTACACGAATGACTTCAGAAAAATTACAAGATACTAAAGCCACTCCACTAACTGGTCCTAAAGTCAATAAACCTAGACTACTAATCGCTAAAGTGGGCAGCACCATTTTATCCGATAATTGCACACTCTTCGCCTCAACGGAAAAGCGAAAATCAGCCGTGTTTTGTAAAATTTCACTAATTTTAGCCGCAACTGTTTCTTCGCCACATTTTTCAACTTCAATTAAAATTTCTCCTGCTATGGTAAAAGTGCCCGCCAATACGGAATCACCTGCTTTTTTTTCAATCGGTTGCGCCTCACCCGTCATGATATGCTGATCTATAGAAGCATTACCGCGTATAATTTTTCCATCAACAGGAATTAATTCACCAGCATGAATTGCAATCAAATCACCTATTTTTAATTCTACAAAAGGCGTTTCAATTTCTATCCCATTTTTAACTACCCAAACAAAACGTGGTTGTTCACCAAAAATATTAGATAATTGTTGTTTAGATTGATCTTCGGTTTCAAGTAATAATCTTTGCGCAGAAAAATACACAAATCCCGCTAATGCACTAGCAAAATAATAACGAGTTGATAACGCACCAACAACGGCAATTGAATCAATCACACTGGCTTTTAATTTATTGTTTTTAATTGATTTATACGCATTGTGGAATACAGGAACGCAACTGTATATTACGATGGCAACTGCGGGGATGATGAGCGGCGCATAAATAAATTCTCCAATAAATGCCAATCCAGCTCCTAATGCAGAAATTTTAAAATAATGATTGGCTTCTTCTTTTTCAGGGCTTATTTCAACGGTCTCAATGGTTGTTTTTGAAATAGGGGCGGGAGTATTTGCCATTTTTATAGCCGTTTTCTTAACACTATGTTGCTCATAGAATTTTTTTCCAGCGTGCAACAGCGCGGCACCTAATGCACCACTTCCCAAAATAACCAAATGTAACATAATGATTAACCTTCAAAAGTAGAAGTAAACTATAACAGCCGTTAGCATGTATAGAACCGATTTGAAATCTAGGTTAAGTAGCCAATCTTTTGATAAGAAGC
>CAYMCP010000047.1:0-14788 GCA_964388965.1 uncultured Thiotrichaceae bacterium
CCCATGGTCACCGCTTTTGAGCGCACATCGCCAAGGCGTTCATAGACCGGCAATTCTTCTTGTTCACGAATGCGCAAAGCCTCATCGAGTTCTCCACGTCTGTAGAGGATGTCGGCGATTCTGCCTTGCGCTTCTGCAATATTGCTTTCATGATCAAGACCACGATACAAATTAAGTGCTTGCTGAAAACAATCCATTGCTTCATTCAATTCTCCAATCGCCGCGTGTAAATCGCCTAACTCCACTAATAGCGATGCTTTAAACCCTTCATTTAGTTCATTATTTTTTAAATATTCGCTTAATTCTGCAATTCGTTTACGCCGCCGTTCTAGTTCTGTGGCTTCAACAAAATCAGACTGTGCCACTTGCTGCGTAATAGAAAAATTATCCACCTCTGCTTGCACAGTGAAATCAAATACCCCAGACCGCCACGACCATAAATCAGGTGCTTGTGTGCCTAATTGCTTGAGCAAACCCGCATCTAACCATAAAACTAAGGTAGCAGGACAAGCCGCAGCCAATGCTTCACGCCGATGATTTAATTCCCGTATCCATTGCAAACGCTGCTCAACTTGCCAAACAGGTAACTCTAATACATGAATAACCGTTTTTGGTTTGGCTAACTCATGTAAACGCTGCTTTAATTGCGAGACATCTTCAAGTCCTTCACGCTCGACATACAACCTTTGCATTTCAGGCAACAACGCACCCAAACGCGACACATACAAATCACGATAATATTGCTGATTAAACAAGGCAATAAGCAAATGAAAACCCTTAGCTGCAAACGCTTTTACCAATTTATCAAATTCAACTGCATGTTGTTGGGTTAAATGGTCAGCATGGGCATTATACGGCGCGAGGCGAAAAGTCATTTAATGCCTCCTGATAGGCGGGAAGAAGGCGAATAGCAGGATGTGGTTCTCGCCAAAAATTGTTATATTCCAAGACAATGGTTTGATATAAAAAATGCCGTACTCGCTCGGAATTTAACTCGGCTTGATGGGTGTGGTCAATCTGCACTAATAAAGGATAATCGCTGGTATCTAATAGACGTTTATAATCTATGGCTAAATCTTTTATAGCTAAATCAACAGCTTGTTGGTCTAATTGGTCAAATTGCATATTCAAATACGCATAATACACCAAACGCAATAATTCACGCGGACATCCCCCTGAATATTCAATTAATTTGTCAGCTAAATCGGGATGAGTAAAAAATTTTGCAGAAAAACGCTTGAACAACATCTCACGCATGATTTTTTGATTATCGGGCAAAGGATTTTTATCTCTATCATGCAGTTTAATCATGGGTAAAATAGTTTTTGTGAAACTGCGATGAATTTGATTTTGTTCATAAAATAAGTGAATAGGGGCGCAATATACAAAATAACCCTGAATTTGGGTTAATTGATGGACATCTTTAACAAAAAAGTTAATTCCATCTTCATTGCGTAAACGGTCAGTGCCGTCTATCACAAATAAAATTTTCCGACCTTTAGCTGCTTTTTGTATAGCATCTTCCGCAGCAACTACGCAACGATTAAAGGCTTCGGCAAACTGGCTAAAAGTGCTGATAATTACATTGCGAAATTCTTGCTTGTAAGTGCTATTGCTCTGCATAAAACCTGTCATGCTGGTAAATAAAGAGCTTAAAAATGGAACTCCAGTTTTAATTTCAGCACCTGAGCGGATTTCACTAGCAATGGTTTTGATTTTTTCATTAGTTTCAATGCGTTCCTTAAACCAATTTTCCAAACTATCCAATAAAATTTTATCGACATGTATGTTTTGGGTTTCTAAGGTTTTAAACAGTTGTTTTGCTAAGGCTAACAATACGTCAGCATAAGTTAAGTTATTAATATCTAACTCTTTTAAAACATCTAAAAATACTACAAAAAATAAATTATCAGCATTTAATTTCTTAGCAACACGACGTAACTCGGTACTTTTACCGCAACCAATATGTCCACAAAATAAAGTATAAATACTCGATTTAGCTAATCTTATGGGCAATTTGAAATTATCAGGATCAGAGGTATTGACAAACAAATGACGATACAATTCAAACATTTTAAAATCACCACGCGCATCTAGGGTATCCTGATAACGTGGGTCATCACTATCTAAGGCTTCTTCAAAGTCTAAAGCTGCCATCGCTTCGTAAATGTCTTCAAATTCTTGAAAATCTGTAAAATCTGTCATACTTGCCTCGTAATAATATTAAACCGTTCAAAACTGCTATTATTTTAACATGTACAGCCAATTGCTTAAACTAAGATGGTTGTTTTTAAAATAAAAAATAGTGCTCATGATAAATTTTCTCTGATTTGCTTTTCATTTTATTGTTTCGTATCTCATTTTCTCATCATCAGACTCTTTGCAAAAGCTCGCTTCTTTTAAATTTTATAATCTGCTAAAATCACGATTTTCGCTAGCAAACACTATTTTATGAATGGGCTAGATTTTATTCTCCTGCTCGTACTCTCTGGTTTGGCAGGATACAGCTATTTTTACAGAGGACTTGTACAAGAAGTCTTATCGCTAGCGGCGTGGTTAATCGCGTTTACTGTTACAATATCCTTTTTACACCCATTTTCATCCATTATAGCTAACTTTGTCCCCTATCTTGATTTACGTTTGGCCATCTCTATGCCGCTACTCTTTATTCTCAGTTTCATCCCAATACTATGGATTAATTACCTAATTATAGATAGCCTAAATAGGCAAAAAATCTTAAATTCAGATCGAATAATCGTTACAATATTAGCATTTATACGCGGCTCAATAATACTGATATTTATTTTATTTTTAATCACATTAACGGATTTTTTGCAAACCAATCAATGGTGGCAATCATCCATTATTATTCAACAGTTTACTAGGATTGCAGCAATCATTGTGCAACCGTTACCATCAGATATTGTACAAGCATTTCACTTTTAATTAATGTTTTGTCTGAGGATAGAGATCATGTGCGGAATTATAGGCATTGTAGGTAAGTCAGTTGTTAATCAAACGATTTTCGACGGATTAACCGTGTTACAACATCGCGGACAAGATGCGGCTGGTATTGTCACTTGTGATAGTCAACGTTTTTATTTACGCAAAAATAATGGATTAGTAAGAGATGTATTTCATACGCGCCACATGTTAAATTTAAAAGGTAATATGGGAATCGGTCACGTTCGTTATCCGACGGCAGGCTGTGATTCGAGTGCTGAAGCACAACCATTTTACGTTAATACACCTTACGGTATTTCCTTAGCACATAATGGTAATTTAACCAATGTAGATGAATTAAAAAAAAATTTATATCAAGAAGATTTCCGCCATATTAATACTGATTCTGACTCTGAAATTTTACTCAACGTTTTCGCTCATGAATTACAGAAAATTGGTAAATTACATCTTGATCAAGAAGATATTTTCACTGCAATCAAAGGGGTACAAAGCCGATGCCGTGGCGGATATGCTGTTGTAGCGATGATTATGGGTTATGGCATTGTTGGCTTTCGTGATCCCTATGGCATTCGTCCTATTATTTTTGGTAAGCGCAAAACGGAGAAAGGTACTGAATACGCCATTGTATCGGAAAGTGCTGCTTTAAATATTTTAGGTTTTGAAATTGTACGCGATATAAATGCTGGTGAAGCAATATTTATTAATGCGAAAGGTCAATTATATTCACGCCAATGCGCTAAAAATGCGTTAATGTCACCTTGTATTTTTGAAATCGTTTACATGGCGCGTCCAGATTCAATTATTGATGGTATTTCAGTGTACAAAGCGCGAATGAGAATGGGTAAATATTTAGCTAAAAAAATTCTCAAAACTTATCCCGACCATGATATTGATGTCGTGATACCGATTCCTGATACAAGCCGTACTTCTGCGTTGCAATTGGCGAATGTATTAGGCGTTAAATATCGAGAAGGTTTTGTAAAAAATCGTTATATTCCACGCACATTTATTATGCCGGGTCAAAGTCAGCGTAAAAAATCAGTGCGACAAAAACTTAACGCAATTGAATTAGAATTTTCTGGTAAAAATGTATTATTGGTAGACGATTCTATTGTACGCGGTACGACATGCAAGCAGATTATTCAAATGGCGCGTGAGGCAGGCGCAAAGAAAGTTTATTTTGCCTCCGCTGCTCCTCCCGTGCGTTATCCTAATGTGTATGGTATTGATATGCCTTCAGTTAATGAATTATTGGCGCATAATCGCACGACTAAGGAAATTGCAAGTAAAATTGGTGCAGATTGGTTAATTTATCAGAATTTGGATGATTTAATTGCAGCAGCACGTAAAGGCAATAAATACATTAAGCAGTTTGATACATCTTGTTTTGATGGACGTTATGTGACAGGCGATATAGATGAGAAATATTTAGCTTTGGTCGAATCATTGCGCAATGACGACGCTAAGACTGAGCGTAATAAAAATCATGCAGAAGTGCTTGAATTGCATAATGTTGGTTAATTTTTTTCGTTTTTTGCTAAGGTGTATGACACTTTTTTTTATATTGCTTGTACACCTGTTTATCTACCGAGATACCAAGCCAACATGTTTAAAGACAAGCCTAAAACTTGAGACTTGCCTTTTTTTGCACATTATTAAAAGTTAATTAGAAGTAAATTCTGGATATGCCTCTAAACCACATTCAGAAATATCCAAGCCTTCAAACTCTTCTTCTTGACCAACACGCAAGCCCATTGCCAATTTTAACAACATCCAAACTACACTAGAGGTAATAAATACCCACGCAAAAATAACTATCACACCAATTAATTGCACTCTAAATGAGGCACCCGGCGTAGAAAGTGGGACTGCCAGCAACCCCCAAATCCCAGCAATACCATGTGCTGAAATCGCACCAACAGGATCGTCGATCTTGTTTTTCTCCAACTCTAAAATTGCAAAAATGACTAACACACCCGCAACCGAACCAATGAGTAATGCGACACTTGGCGTTGGCGTATTTGGTGCGGCAGTAATGGCAACTAAGCCTGCTAATGCACCATTTAATACCATCGTTAAATCCCCTTTGCCAAATAAGGTACGCGATGTCAATAAAGCAGCGATTAAACCACCAGCAGCCGCTAAGTTAGTATTTACAAACACTAATGCAACAATATTCGCATCATCAAAGGTACTAATTTTTAATTGTGAGCCACCATTAAAACCAAACCAGCCTAACCATAAAATAAATATTCCCAAAGTCGCTAATGGTAAATTAGCACCCGGCATCGCGCTAATACGTCCATCTTTACCATATTTACCGGTTCTAGGACCTAATAAAATAACCGCAGATAAAGCAGCAGCAGCACCTGCTAAATGTACAACGCCTGAGCCTGCAAAATCGCTAAAACCCATCTGATTCAAAAAACCACCTCCCCAATGCCAATAGCCTTGAACAGGATAAATAATACTCGTCATCGCTAAACAGAATAGGAAAAATGCCCATAATTTCATGCGTTCAGCGACTGCACCAGAGATAATTGATGTAGCAGTTGCAACAAATACGACTTGAAAAAAGAAATCCGCCATTTTGGAGTAATTCGCTGTGGTATCAGGGGAATTTTCTGCGCCAATACCAAAGCCAAAACTAGGAATGATACCGCTTTCCGTACCGCCACCGTACATAACTTGGTAACCTACAAAAAAATACATCACACAAGCAATTGCATACGCTGAGACGTTTTTCAATAAAATTTCGACCGTGTTTTTAGAGCGGACTAGCCCTGCTTCCAGCATAGCAAATCCTGCCGCCATCCACATCACTAACGCGCCACACAGCAATAAATACAGCGTGTTAAGCGCGTATTCTAATTGATTTGCATCCATTTACAGCCTCCTCATTTCTTGAGAATTTCTTGAGAATTTAATTATTTGGAACAGCACAAAACTTGTTTTGCAAAATAAATTTTGTACACCTATATTATTTTTTTAAGCCGCTTGAGCCACACTTTCAACACCCGCCGCTTGCAGTAAGTCGGGAATATCTGCCTCAATAATTTCAATATTTTGCCGCGCACAAAAACGTTTTTCCTTGTCACTCGCAGCAGGCAATAAAATATACCCTTTTGGCTCGCCCGCCGCAAAAGTAATATCAGCCATTACCATGCGCTCCGTATCACGCTGCAAACGTAAGCCCATAAATACATACTGTTTTTGCTGACGATATTCTTTTAAAAACACGGGAATGCCAAAACCACCCATTAACTCGGTGATATAATCCACATAATCTGCGTCAGAGGCAATAAAGTGCGGTTCTGGAACGGGTGAACCCATTGGTTTAAATAAAATCGGTTTAGATGGATTAGTCGTGCCGATAGTGATCTCTTTGTAATTTTCACCGTCATAATCGAACAATTTAAAACGGTAATCTGTACCACTAATTCGCGCCAGACCTAAAATTAAAGTATGTGGACGGGTTTGATAAGCATTTTGTAATAATAAATCTCTATTAATATCAATAATATAAGGTAAATCTAAACCTATTAACCAATCATACAATGCTGGCGTTGACCACTGTGTTTCCTGATAAGTTTTAACTAAAAATTGCGTAATAAAGCGACGACCTCGTTTTAATTCTAAATTCATCGCGGCACGAGGGAACTCATACATAAGTTTAGGTGCCATTGGCTTACCGTTATTCATAGCATAAATAAGGCTATCGCTATCGGCTGGAATCGACTCACCTGCGGCATTTTTTGAACCATTTAATGCGTAATGTCCAAGATAAGGTACAATTTGTCCCTGTTTAATGCCATCAATAATCATGTTTAAATCTGTCATCTTCACTCCTCAGAGCCAAAGCAATTATCATAGTCTGCGCACATTTCACACGATGGTGCACGACAAACATAAATGCCTTCACTAATACATAGTTGTTTATAAAAGAATTTTTTCCATTTCATATCACGGGTATTTTTTGCCGCCAACGTTGGAAAATTATATTTAATTAAATTCGTTAAATCTGCACGTTGCCATAAGCCTAAATCTTGCCACAAATGGTCTGATGCCATACAACCTGCAATTAAAATATCAGCTATCCATTCGCGTTCTTTTTCATTATCGCGGCGATGGGTTAAAAAAAGTCTTTTTAAATCATCCATTTCTATAGTTTTTTGTTGATTATCGACTTCAGTACCAGAATCAATGGGCAACTGACAACCAGTGAAATGGTATTGTAGTAATTGTTTAAAATCACTACGACTTAAACCTAAACGGTTAGGCATTGCGCCTTGTCCCTTGTATAAACTACTAATCATACAAGCTAAGGCACGACTATTGGGTAAACCTTGACTATGTTGCATCAAGTTACCATAAATATTTTGATTTTGTTTAATTTTATTATTAATCAAATTTGTATTATACGTGACGGCATAATCCATGTTATTTTTCCTTAAAATTAAGATTAGCAGTCCTTAAAAGTGCAAATAAACAAGTTATTTTAAAATCTTAGGACTGCCATCCAACGATTTGTTAGTTAGGTGTACTCAACCAAAATATCCTCATCACGCATAATCATCTGACAAGCTAAACGCCATGAAGGTGGTTGATCGCCGACTTCAGCTTTTTCAATTTCTTCAGACGTTAATTTACCAATTTGTTTCAGCACTACTTTTTCTTTCTCAGTCAAAAAACTACCCATACGTGGCTTGTCAGATAGGCTAGTGACTTTAATCACACATGTGCCACATTCACCATCCGCACATTCAAAATTAATGGGAATTTTATGCTCACGAGCAATAGACAAGATATTTTCTTTGTGACTACCAGCAACAGCATAAACGGTTTTGTCACGGTAATTTGGATTACTAAACGTAATATTTGGCATAATGTACACTCCATTTTTTTAGATAAAGACGCGGATCATTAATACTACACTCCAACGGAAACCGTTGGAACGAGTTAAAAAATTAAACTTATGCAGGTTTGACGACTATTTTGCCACCTAAAACTTGTGCTTGGCAAGCAAGACGTTGGTGGCGACCTGCTGCATTTTCACGTAAGATTTTATCTTCTACAACAGAAGGTTGACTTAAATTTTCCCAGCCTTCGAGTACGTCCATAATACAGGTACCGCAGTCACCTTCTTTGCAGCCATAGACGATACCAGAACCTTCTTTTTCAGAGACATCAATAACCCGTTCGCCAGTGCTGACAATGACTGTTTTATTAATATCTTTAAATGTTAATTCTGCTTTTGCCATGATTAAGTTTCCTCTGTGTGTTAAAAAATCTTTAAAAATCTTTCGCTGATGTTCTACTGCATCATTAAAAATTAAGACGCACTATGTCACTGTGAAAGAAGCTGGTATGTATATGACTCATTCCACGCAACACATAAAATGAGATGTTTTTGTTGGATTACTAGATTGGATTAACCGTCACATCACCAATCACCTGTGCCTGACAGGCTAAACGAAATCGCTTACCCGCCATGTTTTCACGCAAAACTTTATCTTCTAAAACGGAAGGCACGTTTAAATTTTCCATGCCTTCTAATACTTCCATCATACAGGTACCACAATCGCCTTCACGACAGCCGTAAACAATGCCTGAGCCGACTTTTTCCGACACATCAATCACCCGAATTCCTGCGGGTACATTAACCGTAACATCAATATCAGCAAAAGTAAGTTGTGCTTTCATGCTGTTGCTCCCAAAAATTTAATAAAACCGGATAAAATAACCCGCTGGCGTGTAAAACTTATTCTGCGCGTGGTACGTCATCATTATTTGGTGTGCAGAATGATTTTAATTTATTATATTTACAAAATGATTTTTTTATTAAAATATGTAAAATTTATTAAACCAAATCTTCAAAATCAATTACTTTATGCGTCGTTTTTCCGGTTAGAACCTTACCTAATTGCACACCAAAATCATGGCATTTATGCAATTCTTCCTCAGTGGGAATTAATTTAACCCGAACACCAGGTACTGGCACTTTGAATTTTAACCCACGCAACCGACTTTCCAACATATCCACCGCTTCACCAGACCAGCCGTAAGAACCAAACGCAGCCCCTAATTTACCTTGTGTATCAATCATAACTAATGATGATAATAAATCCCAAATTGGTTTAGTCGCATCACCATTAATCGTCGGTGAACCTAAAGCAATGCCGTCGGCTTCTTCGATTAAATTAACGAATGGTTCAACCTCGCCGCCCGCCAAGTCATACAAAGATACGCGCACATTATCCACTGTTTCCGCACCAGAACATACTGCTTGTGCCATTTTTGCGGTATTACCATAAGAGCTAAGATAAAAAACCAATAATGTTTTATTAAATTGTTCTATTGGTAATTTAGACGTAGCTAATTCACGAAAACGCTGCACATAACTATTTGGGCGATCACGTAAAATAGGACCATGTGCGGGTGCGATAATTTCTAATTCTAACGGTTCAATAAGTTGCAATGCTTCTAATACATATTTACGAAATGGACGCATAATGTGCGCGTAATAATATTCAAATGAAAAACGAAAATCACCGCATAAATCATTAAATAATCGCGTATCACAGAAATGACAGCCAAATATATCGCCCGAAAATAAAATATAATCTTCTGGTAAATAAGCGCACTGCGTATCAGGCCAATGTAAATAAGGCGTGTGAATAAAACGCAAAGTGCGATCACCTAAACTAATTTCATCACCTGTATTCACTGGATTAAATTGTAAAGTCAACTCAGCTTTAAGTAATGCTTTCAACATCTTAGGTGCTTTATATGAAATATATACCTGTGCTTGTGGTGCACGTTGTAATAAAATTGGTAAAGCACCCGTGTGGTCAGGTTCTAAATGATTCAGTACAATTGCTTTAATTTCGCTGTAATCAGCAACTGATTCAAAACGTGTGAAAAATTCATCAGCAAAGCCTTGTTTTACTGTGTCAATAACTGCTACACCCTCACTACCTCGCAATAAATAAGCATTATAAGTCGTGCCGTTTGCGGTTTGTAAAATCAAGTCAAAAGTGCGCAATTGCGGGTCTAATGCCCCAATCCAATGTACACGCTCGGATACTTGAATTGCATCATGATTTATTGCAGCATTAATTACAGCTTTCATAATCGTCTCTCAATGACAGATATGCTCTGTACGTGGACAGCTTTCTAAATCAGTTTTTTCTTGAGATGATTGTAAACCAATCCAATTTTGTATACTTTCTACGTCAAAACCAACTCGATAATCTTGATTAACTCTCATTAATGGTCTACGGATTAATAATGGATTAGCAATCATTAACTCTAAAGCTTGTTTAGCAGTGAGTGTTTCAGGAATAATTTCACCTGATTTGATTTGTGGTGCACTGCGATTAAACCAGTCAGAAACGGCTAATCCTTTAAAAAATAATAATAATTTTGTATCATCCCATCTCTCGGACAACAAATCTTTTGCAATAACGTCATGTCCTGCTTCTGACAATAATTTTTTTTGTCGCGTATTATTCATACAATTGGGCTTTTCATAAAACACCACTGTTGCCATGTAAATCTCTCCAAAACGATGTTTACATTTTGCTAGTGCAAAGCCTAAGCCACTTGGTATTTATTTGATTTAAATAGTAAATTTTGTTAAGGAAAGATAAATTGTAGCAAATATTACAATGCAAAAAGTAAGGCTTGTATTGAAGTTGACATGTTGTCACTTAGGTATTTTGCTCAGGTTGGGAATGTGACCGGAGTTGTCGTTTAAGTGATACTCTGTTATCAATATCATGAATAGTGCGGTTTTGCGTGCTGTTTGATAAGAAATATTTATTTAATCAGTTAATAAAAATGAATGGTTAAGTTTTATTGGTTTCGTTATCCTATAATGCGGGTTGAAAATAATAGCGATAAGAAAATTGAACCCTCATTTTTTCATTGATAACTCACCAACAAAGGAATTAAACGATGGTACAAGAATTTAGTTTAGAGATTGTCCCTGTATTACCAAAAGCATTGGAACGTTTAGAGGAAATTGCAAATAATCTTTGGTACGGTTGGCACGTTCCAGCAAGGACATTATTTGAACAATTAGATTATGAGTTATGGATTCGCGTTGCACATAATCCAAAACTGTTTTTACGCAATATAGACCAAGCGCGTTTAGAAAAAGCAGCAAAAGACCCTTTATTTTTAAATGCTTATCGCCAAGTTATGGTTTCATTTGACGAATATTTAGCTGATAAGGTGCCGCGTGATGCTGGAAGTTATTTAGAAGAAAATGAACGAATTGCTTATTTTTGTGCAGAATATGGTTTTCATGAAAGTTTACCTGTTTATTCGGGCGGTTTGGGGATTTTGGCGGGCGATCATTGTAAGACAGCAAGTGATTTACGTTTGCCTTTCGTTGGTGTGGGTTTATTTTATCATTTAGGTTACTTCTCGCAACATATTGATACGGAAGGTAATCAGCAAGTCACCAGCTCAACACTCAATACGGAGCATTTACCTATTACCACTGTGGTCGATGAAAATGGTGAAGAAGTACGTGTTGCTGTGAATATTGCAGGACACACAGTATGGATTAAGGCATGGTTAGTACAAGTTGGTCACATTCAATTATATTTATTAGATACGGAAATCCCACAAAATGCCCCCGAATATGCAGAAATCACGCATCAACTCTACGGTGGCGATAACAATACACGGATTCAGCAAGAAATTGTACTTGGTATTGGTGGTGTGCGTATGCTGCGCCATTTGGGTATTGCACCTACTGTATGGCACATGAATGAAGGTCATGCTGCATTTTTAGTGTTAGAACTATTACGCGAAAAACTGCATTCAGGTTATACTTATCCACAAGCAATTGAAGCTGTTGCAAGTTGTTGCGTTTTCACGACTCATACACCAGTACCAGCAGGTCATGATCATTTTCCACAAGATTTAGTCATGTATTATTTGGGACATTTTTCTAATGAATTAGGCTTGTCGCGTGATGAATTTTTACGTTTAGGTTGCGAACCGGTCAGCGATAGCCATGATTTTAATATGACTACGTTAGCGATTAATTTATCACGTCGCATGAATGGAGTAAGTCGGATTCACGGGCGCGTATCTTCTGAGATTTGTCAACGTTTTTGGCCTCAAATTGATCCAACTGAAAATATAATGAGTTATGTGACGAATGGTGTACACGTTTCTAGTTTTCTAGCGCGCCAATGGACTGATTTATTTAATAAACATTTAGGGGCAGATTGGGATAGACATTTGTGTAGTGCTGAGTTTTGGCAACGAATTATGTCCATTCCAGATAAAGACTTTTGGGAAACACATCAAGCGGTTAAATCACGAATGCTAGTAGTGTTGCGTAACGCGCTATTAGCACAGTATAAAACCAATAAAGCTAGCGAAACACATATTGATCAGATTGTTAAAAACCTAGACCCTAATAATCCAAATATCTTAACAATTGGGTTTGCGAGACGTTTTGCTACCTATAAGCGTGCAACTTTGTTGCTCAATAATATGCACCGTTTACGCGAAATTATTTTGAATAGTGAGCGTCCAATTGTATTTATTTTTGCTGGTAAAGCACACCCTGCTGACGATCCCGGTAAAAGTTTATTGCGTACATTATATAAATTAGGTAATGAGCCTGAGTTTATTGGTAAATTAATTGTAGTGCAAGGTTATGATATGGGTTTGTCGCGGCGATTGGTATCTGGAGTAGATGTATGGTTAAATAATCCTGTCTATCCATTAGAAGCCAGTGGGACATCAGGCATGAAGGCGGCTGTTAATGCTGCAATTAATTTAAGCGTACTCGATGGCTGGTGGGATGAGGGTTACGAAGGTGATAATGGCTGGGGCATTCGTCCTTCACCACACGAACATGACGCTAGTCGTCGCGACCATGATGATGCTAATACTTTGTATGATATTTTGCAAAACGAAGTATTAGATGAATATTATGATTTGGGTAGATACGGTTATTCAGGACGCTGGGTATCTCGTGCAAAACGCTCTATGGCTTCGACAATTCCACATTTCAATATGGTGCGGGTGCTGAATGAGTATTTAGAGCGGTTTTACATTCCAGCGAGTAAGCACGGTCAGAAATTGTTAGCTAATAATGGTGAAAAAGCACTGTTACTAAGCAATTGGAAGGATAAAGTTCGTAATCACTGGCACGGTATCCATATTCATCAAGTATCAGAACCGCCAAAACGGTTGAGTTATGATGAAAAGACAACCATTCAAGTCACGGTGAATTTAAATGGTTTAGACCCAAATGATGTTGCGGTGGAGTTGTTATTGTCACGCAAATTATACCAAACGGAAATTTATGCGGCTTCACCTGATAATACGGTGGTATGTTGTGCGGAAAATGTAACACCTCCGATAACGGCATATCGTTTTCAACCAGAACATCCAATAGATGGCGGACAATATTTATTTAGCTTAAATTTTCAACCTGATTGGTGTGGAGATTTAAGTTATAAAGTTCGAGTTTTTCCATATTCTGAATTGCTCGCCGACGCGCATGAAATGGGTATGATGGTGTGGGCGTAAGCAAACAATGAATTGCTATACAACGTTTTAAACGAGTCACAGCTCACTAATAAATAATGATTGGTAATCATCAACTATAGGAGATTACAATAAAAATGCGACCACCATTAATTGCAGGTAACTGGAAGATGAACGGCTCTAAAGCCAGCATCGAAAGTTTACTAGAAGACATTAAACAAGGCATGGGAAACGTGCAACACGCAGAAGTTGTGGTTTGTGTACCTTTTATTTATTTGCAGCAAGTAAGCGAATCTTTGCAAAATAGTCAAGTTGCTTACGGCGCGCAAAATGTGTCAGAAAAAGATAACGGTGCATTTACCGGTGAAATATCTGCGACAATGTTAAAAGATTTTGCTTGTACTTATGCGATTGTGGGACATTCTGAACGTCGAACGCTGTACAATGACACGGATGAATTGGTTGCGGCAAAGGCTGCCAAAGCGCAAGCAGAAGGTATCGTACCAATTATTTGCGTAGGCGAATCATTACAAGAGCGCGAATCAGGCGAAACAGAAGCCGTCGTTGCGCGTCAGCTAGATGCTGTAATGAATGCTAATGGTGTTGCGTCGTTGACTAATGCAGTTATTGCTTATGAACCTGTATGGGCAATTGGTACGGGTAAAACGGCTACGCCCGAACAAGCTCAAGCTGTCCACGCTTTTATCCGTCAACGCATCGCACAACAAGATGCCACTGTCGCCGAGACTATTAGAATTTTATACGGTGGTAGCATGAAACCAGAAAATGCCGCAGAATTGGTTGCACAGCAGGATATTGATGGTGGATTAATTGGTGGGGCATCATTAAAAGCCAAAGATTTTTTAGTTATTTGTCAAGCAGCAAAGTAGGAACTTATGCACACAATAATTGTTACAATTCATATCTTAGTTTGTATCGGATTAATCGGTTTCATTTTAGTCCAGCATGGTAAGGGCGCGGAAGCGGGTGCAGCATTTGGTAGCGGTGCGTCTGCAACTGTGTTTGGTAGTCGTGGATCAGGCTCATTTTTGACTCAGGTGACGGGAATTTTAGCAGCAACATTTTTCATCACGAGTTTAACGTTAGCATACTTTGCAATGCCAACCGAAGAGCCTAAAAGTGTCACTGAAATATTAAAGACTGCACCTATTACAGATATGCCACCAATTGAGTTAGCTACGCCTGTAACGCATTCTGATTTACCACCTCAGTAAGCAGAATAAATTCTGCACTCCTGAATATTTCATTGTAATTGCGGGAGTGCAAAACTTGTTTTGCT
>CAYMCP010000047.1:14888-29228 GCA_964388965.1 uncultured Thiotrichaceae bacterium
TTCTGCACTCCTGAATATTTCATTGTAATTGCGGGAGTGCAAAACTTGTTTTGCTCACCAGTAAGCAGAATAAATTCTGCACTCCTGAATATTTCATTGTAATTGCGGGAGTGCAAAACTTGTTTTGCTGGTAACGATTAGTTTACAAATGCAATATATCTAACTTTAAATCAACTGCTTCAATGTTTTTCGCATTACTCACGACAGCAATATTTGCTCTTTCTGGCTGTAAGTAGGTTTTCGCCACACGCAACAAATCGTCCATTGTGATTTGTAAAATTCGTTGACGAAATTGACGGCGTTGCTCTGGAGTACGCCCATGCAGACTATTAAAAAACGTAATAGCAGCTTCACCTGCTGGCGATGCTGGACGATCAATCTGACCGATAATGCCTAAAATCGCTTCTTCCAAAGTACGAGGTTCATGCGTCGTTTCCTGCAACCAATTTAGTGCTATATCAAAATCTTGCAAAGTTTCAGCTAAACGTGGATCACGATAAGAGAAAAAGCGGAACGTGCCACTATCACCATGATAATTTGCACCCCCCCCATACGCGCCACCTTGCTCCCGAATTGTCCGATGTAAAAAGCCATTACGCAAAAATGCACCTAATACAATTAAAGCCGGCGCATCTTGGTGTAGAGGTGGTACTGTGGAATAAGCTTTAGCACAAAAATTCACTTGCGTGTTTACGACCCATGCTTGTCTTATTTGCTGTAAAGAGGTAGACAACTGTAATGGCTCTATTTGTTGCTGGGGCGTAAAATCTTGCCATACTGTAGTCAAATAATTTTGCATATCAGCTTCGTGCTCAGTGTCGCCGATTGCCAGTAATTGACTAGGTGCTTTAAGTAGGATGGTTTGAATCCGAGTTAATTTATCGGCAAATGCTTGTAATTCAGTATCTTGTTTTAAAGCATCATCCAATTTTCGGATAAATTGAATCCCTTCTAAACCTTGCCAACGGTGGGTTAATAAACTACATGGACTCAATGTGCTGGTTGCCGCTGTCATCGCCAAAACATGTCCACGATCAGTAATACTATTATCCATATCAGTACGGATTTGGTTGATTAATTCGCGCAAATGACTCAACTCGTCGAAACGAACTTTATTTAATGTGTCATAGATCAATTCAATCAAATGTTGCTGATTACGCGCCAACGCTTTGCCAGATAAAGAAAATACGCCACGTATTCGTTGTGGATCATCAATGCAACCGCGTACTGATAAACTGGCGTGTAAACCACCCGTTACAGATGCTTGCCATTCCGCTGCTTGACGATAATCTTTATTTCCATAACCCAGCTCTGTAATACAATCACAAAATAATGGCAGAATATCGAGTAATTCAGGCTCAAATTGTGGCAAATCAATGACAATACGTTGATAAACCATACCGTTTGTACCAACACTAAACCAACTTGCTGGCAGTTGACCAATTGTCTGCGCCATACCTTCCTGAATCGATATTGCCGTTGGTACATCAGCTAGCGTCACTTTAGGCAATAATTCTGGATTATCTTGTTGTTTTTGACGCATTTCCAAAGTTTGCGCACGCTCAATAATGCTTTGTTTTTGCTCAGCAGTTAGCATTTTTTTAATATTAGCTAAACGGGCTTTTTCTTGTTCAAATTTCAATTTTGACAAGTCACGATCAGGTGACATGGTAACGCGCACACAATGCGGATTATCGAGTAAATAACGTTTAACTAAACTAGGGATAAATTGAGGATTTTGACAATCTTGACGTAATTGCTCTAAAACGGCATCAATATCTAATGCTTCTACTGGATTGCCGCCATATAATTCTACTGACAAGCCTTGTAACATCAATTGTAAACCATAAGGGAAGTGGTCGCCGGTGATTTCGCGTTGATGCAATTCAATCTGATGTAACATCGAATCAACTAAAGATTGCGCTACACCCTTATCAGCAACTTCTTTTAACACCTCCATAATGAGTTTTTCGACTGCATCGGCATGTTCAGCTTCCGAGCCTTCCAAGCCGCACGCAAATGTAGACTCAAAAGTATTCGTGTCAAAACCAGACAATGACGACGGCGATAAGCCTAATGGTGTCGTTTCCAACGCATAACGCAAAGGCGATGAACTGTTGTCTAACAAAACACCAGATAATAAATGTCCATTAATTGCCTCACGAATGTCACGACTTTGATTTAATAACCATGTAAGTAAAATATGGGTTTTATTAGCTGTATTTTCCTCGTCAAAAGCATAATGTGTTGCAATTGTTTTCGGTGCACTTAGACGCTGCTCAGGCGGAATGCGTAAATGACTCGTATCTATTTTGTCAAAGTGGCTCAGTGCGTATTGTTCAAACATTTCATGATGCGTATTGACATCAAAATTGCCATAAGTCATAAATACGGCATTGGAGGGATGATAATGCGTTGCATGAAATTTTTTTAATTGCTCATGGGTTAAATTAGGAATATCAGCCGGGTCTCCACCGCTATTGTAATGATAAGTTGTCGTTGGAAATAAATGTGTATGTACTGTATGGTGTAATTGACGTAATGGCGAACTCATTGCGCCTTTCATTTCATTAAACACAACGCCTTTATATACTAACTCTGATTCTGGGTTATCTTTTTCTGCAAATTCTAAACGATGCCCCTCCTGTGCAAAATCTAATTCATTTAAATTGGGAAAAAATGTTGCGTCTAAATATACTTGTAATAAATTTGAAAAATCTTTTCGGTTCTGGGTTGCAAACGGATAGGCAGTCCAATCACTGCTAGTAAACGCATTCATGAAAGTGTTTAACGAACGGCGAATCATCATAAAAAACGGATCACGTATCGGATAACGTTGGCTGCCGCATAAAACTGTATGTTCTAAAATATGTGCAACACCTGTCGAATCTTGCGGTACGGTTAAAAAAGCGACTAAAAAAGCATTATTTGTATCTTCGGATGATAAATGGATATGACGTGCACCGGTTTTTTTATGCTCGTACTGCTGATATTCAATATTTAAACTGGGTATGTTAATTGTGCGGATAAGTTTAAACGCTTGGTGGGTCATTAAATTTTTCCTAAAATGGGTTTGAAATTGAGTAATGGGTTGATAAAAAAGCTCATTCAAGTTGAAAGGTACAAAACTTGTTTTGGATGCGTAATATGTTATTAAAAAATAAAGGGAAGCAGTGTTATATGCCTCCCTAAATTTAGTCAGTTAGAGAAAAATTAATGTAGAACAAATTGCTCAATATTGGAAATTTCTCCAAACGCGCCTTGAGCATTATACGGTACGACTGCAATATAACCTGCAAAACCGGGTTCTAATTGCAACACAAGCTGACGTCCAAGCTGCATATCCACTCTTTGAACTGATTCTGCATTCGGATAAGGCGCGTAATACAACCAATAACCATACGCACCAAGTACAGCAGTCCATTTTAATGTTAATTCATTTTGTCTCACATCGAGATACAAGGTTGGAGCTGCTAATTGCGCAGGTGCGTTAATCTTCGTATCCTTGCGAATCAAAACCGCTGCTGTAAAAGGTTTAAGCGAAATTTGTCCTGTCACAGCCTTACCATTCAAATCCACATATTCCAAACCTTGTAAATTAATGGTTCTGGTTTCAAAAGTCGGATTGGTGAATAATTTAATCCGTTCTTCCGCAGGCAAACTGGGTTGGAATGCAACGGGCTCAAATTTAAAATTGTCAATCCAATACGTTTTGCTATCGTTTTTATCGGTATTCAATAAAAATTTCATACTATCATCAGTAAGCTGTCCTTGAAAAACATACTGATAATCACGGCGTTTAGTATCCATTGCAAAATAGCGTTGTTCGTAAACAACATGCTTTGGTTTGGTTTGATTCAGGCGTAAACGAATATCACCATAACCGTCAGCAATGACACTGAACGTTAAACGATACCATTGATCTTTTTGTAAATTTACCGTGCTACTTGGTGCTAAAGTAAGCAAATTACTACCATCAAATACCACTTTTAAGCTACCACTATCCAATTTTGTCGGATCATGACTAAATTGACTTGTATTTGACCAACCTTTTATATCTGTGTCAAAAGTGGAATTGCTAATTACATTTTCTCCGATTGGTGCAGTGATTTCGCTAGGCTCTAGCAAACCGCAATCACGCGAATTTTGACCATATTGAGAAAAAGTTTGTTTCCAATGCGCAACTGAATAACGTTCTCCGTCACGCATCACCGCTAAATCACTGTACGGATTGCAATAATAATTATTTTTCATCGTGCCATGATTGGTTTCGTTAGTCAATTCTAAACCAAGCTGATCGGGATGCAAGGAAATAACCGTATTATTTTCAACCACATTACCGCTTGAAGGTGCTCTAATATCTTGTACCACAATTTGCGGATCGTTGTTGTAGACAATGTTGTTACGCACCGTGCTATTTTTAAAAGAGTTCAAACGGATGCCCATATCTCTATTGTTAAAAACAACATTATTTTCAATCGTATTATTTTCAAACTTAGAATCAGCCGCAACACCCATACCGTAAGCAGTGTGATGTGTACATGGGTCTCGCTGCGAAGAAGCACAACCATTTGATTCATCGATATTGCCCACAGAACCACTTAAAAAGTTACCGCGAATGATATTCCCACTAGAATTAATACTAATTGCACCTCCGTCATTTAAAATAAGCAATGCGTTTTTAATAACGTTATTTTCAATTAGATGATGACCACCATCATGTAGATACATACCATTTTCGCCCACATTTTCAATATAATTGCCTCGTACTGTGAATGCTTTACCATATACATCAATAGCATTACCTTGATAAACACCGTCATAACGCATACCATAAGCGCGGTATAATGCGTGATTCATAATAATGTTATTTTCAATAATGCTCCCTTTAACATCAAAATTATTCTTAACGTCAGATTGCAAGACAATCGCGCTATGCAGTTGGGAATGAAATTGGTTGTAACTAACGGATAAATCAGCGGTATTCCAAATCGTTACGCCTTTTAAATTATGATAGAAATAACAATTTTGCACACGGACGTTGTTGGAATTATTCACATGTACGCCTTGTGTCATAAAGTGACGGAATTGTAAATTTTCAATTAAAGCATCATGTTGCTGGTAAAAAATACTGATACCAGTCGTATAAACTGCTCCTTCGACTAAAAATTGATTGGGATCACCTTCTGGCAGATACAAATATACTTTTTGACTATTCGCGTCGTAATACCATTCGTATGGAAAATCTAACTCCTCCAATTTACCATCAATAAAATAACCCCATTCTGCTAACTGATCTTTTAAATCTGGCACAGTCACTTTGCCGTTGCTTGCACTGTAACCCGTAATTTCACGCGCGGTATAAGTCCAGCTATAATTACGAATCCGTAACGTTGCACCTTTCCAGTAATTATTTGGTTTACCATAGGCTGCTAATTCTGGATCAGTAAAATAACCGCTACCGCCACCGCCTACTTTAAGCCAGTTTTTATCCAATGGCGAGGCAACATTTGGATAACGCGCAATCGTCATTAATTTACCATTAACAAATAAATGTTGAATAGGTCTGACTTTGCCGTCTGCATCTTGTGGTAAAAGACCGGAAACATCTGCTTCGTAAACTACTTTTTTATTTAACGCAGAATGTGAGGTAGGTTTCCAATTTGAAATGACGACGCTACCAGAGAAAACTGGATTTTCACCTTCTCCGTAGACAGAAAATGTTAAACCTGTCGGTGAGCCGCCCAATCTGACTGAGCCGCGAAATATATCGCCTCTTTTAAATAAAAAGCTATCACCATCAGCGAAGCGTTGCCCATCAAGCTTGCTAAGCGTTTGCCAAGCGGTTTGTGGCGTTAAACCATCATTCGCGTCATTGCCCGCATTAGCGAAATAGTAAGTTTGTGCTGATAGAGACGAGGTCGTAAACAAACACAGCAGGAACAGCAGTCGTTGCCAATGTTTCATGAGGACACTCCTTAAATTAATTTTAGAAAGCATCATTGTAACTAAGAATCCGTATTTAGACTATTTTTCTTTTAAATCTAATGCAACGGAATTAATACAATAGCGCAATCTTGTTGGCGGCGGACCATCTTCAAAAACATGTCCTAAGTGCGCGTCACAGCGCGAACAATGTACTTCAATGCGTTGCATACCTAGATTATTATCTTGTTGTGTTCCAATAGCATCCGGTGTCATTGGCGCGTAAAAACTTGGCCAGCCTGAACCGGAATCATATTTAGTCTCTGAGCTAAATAATGCCTGTCCACAACATACGCATTGATAAATACCTAATTTTTGACAGTGGTAATAGGGTCCTGAAAATGCCGGTTCAGTCCCTTTCTGCCGACAAATTTTGAATTGCTCTGCTGTAAGTTGTTGTTGCCATTCAACATCTGATTTTTCAATTTTGCTCATTTGGGTAATCCTGTGGAAAGAACTGACGGATAGTATTTATAATACCTAACATGATTTAATAAATAAAAATGATTTTTGAGGGGATTTTAACTTATTGGCAATAATACATGAAATGTTGAACCTTTACCGACTTCTGTATCCAATTCTAATTTACCTCCATGTTTTTCTACGATTTTCAACACAATATCCAAACCTAAACCACTTCCTTCACCAGCGGGTTTAGTCGTAAAAAAAGGCTTAAAAATCTTTTCTTGAATTTCAGGTGCCACACCCGAACCCGTATCAGAAACACTCACTTTGATAAAATTTTGCTGTTGTTGCACAGCGATAGTCAACACACCTTTATAATCCATCGCTTGCAACGCATTGTGAATTAAATTCATCCACACTTGATTAAGCTCATCTGGAAAACAAGGAATATACGGCACTTGAGCAAAATCTAGCACCACTTCAATACCATGTTTAAGTTGATTGTGATACAAGGTCAATACGGTCTCAATACCATGAACAACGTTAGCGGTCTCTTTGTCGCTACTATTACTGTAACGAGAAAAACTTTTTAATGATAAAATAATTTTACTAGCGCGCTCTGAGGCCATTTCAATCGTTTTAGAACTGCGTCGTAGGCTGGTTAATTGATACAAAATTTCAAAAGTTTGATGATTTTTTTCTGCTTGTAAAATTGGTAGCAGTAGCTCAAGGTGCTCGTGGACACCCATGTCTACTAATTTATCCGCAATAGTTATACTATCTTCAATATTAAAATCATCTAATTTTTTCATTAATTCACGGCGGATTTTACGTTGTTCTCGTGAGGATAATGCTCTTTCTGTCTGACTGCTTTGAGATAAGATTGCAATGACTTCGTTGTGTTGAGAGTCTGAAAGTTGGCGGAAAAAACTGGGTAATGAAGATAAATTTTGATTTAAAAACAAATTGATATGTCTAACCGAAGAACGAATAGCACCTAATGGAGTTTTAATTTCATGGGCAACACCCGCAATTAATTGTCCCAATGAAGCCATTTTCTCCGATTGTACCAATTCATTTTGTGTCGCTTGCAAGTGATCTAGTGTCAATTGTAATTTTTCATTAGCATGACGCAATCTAGTTTCAGCTTGTTTACGTTCAGTAATATCCCGTGCGATGAGCAAAATTGCAGGTTTATCTTTGTAATGAATGAATCGCCCACTAATTTCTGCGGGAAAATATTTTCCATCACGACGCACACAACGCACCTCGACAAATCCATCTTGATGGTGTTTTTTTTCTACTAGACCAATAATGAAATGTACTAATTTTTGCTTATCACCTTCATATTCAATATCTTTTAATGAACGGCATTTAATTTCTTCTAAATCATAGTCTAAGCAGTCACAAGCAACCCGATTGGCGTCCATAAATAAATTATCTTCCAAACCGTACACCAAAATGGCATCTGCCGCGCTGTCAAATAAATTTTTATATTTGGTTTCCGATTCTTGTAACCGCTTATTTTGCAACGCAAGCTGTCTTTGCAAATTATATATTTTTAAGTGTGCCTCAACCCGTGCTAATACCTCTTCTGCTTGAAACGGTTTAGTAATAAAATCTACTCCGCCTGCCTTAAATGATTTGACTTTATCAACCGTTTCAGATAGCGCACTAACGAAAATAATCGGAATATCTTGGGTCTGTGGATTAGCTTTGAGTTGGGCACAGACTTCATAACCGTCCATTTCAGGCATCATGATGTCTAGTAGAATTAAATCCGGCATCAGTTTACTGACAGCAATCAGTGCTGCTTGACCATTCTTTGCCGTATGCACTTCATATTGTCCACGTTTTGTGAGAATATGCGTTAAAATTTGCAGGTTAGTCGGTACATCATCTACGACTAAAATATTATTTTTTTCAGTGAGTAAGTCACTATTCATTATGATTTGCTCAATCAATAATAAGTCTTTTGCCAAAAAGTGTGCATGAAATTGTTGCCTAAATCAATGATAATTTAGAAAATGTATACATTTTAATCTAATAAAAAATATTCTTGGAGTAGCAGTGGAAGTAAAACGAGTCATCATGACACAAATTCAGCTAATTATTTTGTTATTTTTTGTTGCGCTTAATAGTTTTGCAGTGGAAGAAGGTGTTTTTAAAACCGAACCGCATACCAATGCCGACGATAAGCCATGGCGAATTGGCTATTATCAGGGTGGTGAGTTGAATACTTATCCAAAAGTGTTACTTGCAATGGTAGAGGGTTTAGTAGAATTGGGCTGGTTAGAGGAAGGCGAACTTCCGCCGCCGGGCAGTAAATTGGAGACTGTTGAGCAGATTTGGTATCATTTAGCCAGCTTAGATAATCGCTATTTACACTTTGTAAATGATGGTTTTTGGTCTTCTGAGTGGGATGATGAGATTCGTGGGCAAAACATTGAAAAAATGTTTAAACGCTTTAATACACAGCGTGATATTGATTTGATGATAGCAATGGGTACTTGGGCGGGTGTGGACTTGTCTACTGATGCACATCAAACTAATGTGGTGGTATTTGACGCAGCCAACGCGGTTAAGTCTGGAATTATTGATAGCATTCAGGATTCAGGTCGAGATTACGTCCACGCACGGGTTGACCCTTTACGCAATAAACGCCAAATTCGCTTGTTTTATAATCTAATTAATTTTGAAAAATTAGGCATTGCTTATGAAAATTCTGAAACAGGTGAGGTATATGCTGGAATTGATGATGTACGCGACGTAGCGAAAGAGTTAGGATTTAAGGTTGTACGCTGCTTTACGACCTCAGAGGTGCCGGATAATCTACTACATCTCGCTGAGGAAAGTGTAAGAAAGTGTTATCAAGATTTTTTGACCAGTGTAGACGCAGTTTATATTACTTATCAAAAGGGTATAGAAAATCTTGCATTGCTGGAGGACGGAATAAAAATGTTGACAGAACGAGGTATTTACACATTTTCAAAAATTGGCTCGGAACATGTAAAAATAGGGGCATTGATGAGCATTGCATTAGTCAATTATAAGGGTGTGGGACGTTTTCATGCTAAGACGATAGCACAAATATTAAACGGTGCAAAACCTCGTCAACTAGAACAAATTTACCCCGATTCGATGAATATTGCTATCAATTTGGATACTGCAAAAAAAGTTGGTTTTGAACCACCAATTAGTTTGTTGGGTGCGACAGATGAGCTTTATTCCGAAGCATTGCAGAAACGACAAAAGGAAGAGCATGAATTTTTTGATTAGTCGTTTAATGAATATTAATCTAAAGAGACAAGGCTTTGTGGAGAGACAAGATATGTCTTGCCTCTACGATGTGAAAATAATGATATTTTAACATCTTTGCTAAGATTTCAAACCAGTTCTATATACCGTCTAAGGCAAATACATCTACACCATGTTCTTCAATCATTTCCAGTGCGCGTCCTCCGCCTCGTGCGACGCAAGTTAAAGGGTCTTCCGCTACAATGACTGGTAATCCTGTCTCTTCCATTAATAAGCGATCTAAATCCCTCAATAATGCACCGCCACCGGTCAACACCATACCTTTTTCTGCAATGTCAGAACCTAATTCAGGCGGAACACGCTCTAAAGCAGTTTTAATGGTACTCACAATGCTAGTCAAAGGCTCTTGTAAGGCTTCTAATACTTCGTTGCTATTCAGTTTAAAACTACGCGGAATGCCCTCAGCGACATTGCGCCCACGTACATGAATTTCTTTGATTTCTCTGCCGGGATAAGCCGAACCAATCATGTGCTTAATTCGCTCTGCGGTAGCCTCGCCGATTAGCATATTGTAATGACGACGGACATAACTAATAATCGCTTCATCAAAGCGGTCGCCGCCAACCCGGATCGATTCAGAATATACAATGCCGTTTAATGATAATACGCCAACTTCAGTTGTACCACCACCAATATCTAACACCATCGAGCCAGTTGCTTCACTGACCGGCATACCTGCACCAATTGCCGCTGCCATTGGCTCTTCGATTAAATGTACTTCGCGCGCACCCGCACCCGTTGCCGATTCTCGAATCGCACGGCGTTCAACTTGAGTCGAACCACAAGGTACGCAAATTAATACACGCGGCGAAGGACGTAAAAATCGGGTTTCATGGACTTTATGAATAAAATACTGCAACATTTTTTCAGTAATCGTAAAGTCTGCGATAACACCATCTTTCATTGGGCGAATGGCAGTTATATGTCCCGGTGTCCGCCCAAGCATTAATTTTGCCTCTGCGCCGACAGCAGCGATAGATTTTGAGCCGTTACCCTCGCGCCCTTGACGGATGGCAACTACTGATGGTTCATCCAAAACTACCCCCTGCCCTCTGACGTAAATTAATGTATTTGCCGTTCCTAGGTCAATGGATAAATCAGTGGAGAAAAGTCCGCGTACACGTTTGAGCATGGAATTAAGTTAATCCTTAAAAATTATCCTGTCGTAAAAAAAATTCTGCTACTATATTCAATCACGATTATACTATAACCGTTGTTAAGATAGAAAAATTAAAGCTAAATATTTTACTTGGGAGTTAAATTAGATGTCATTGGACGCGCAGGAAGTCGAAAAAATTGCCCATCTAGCTCGCATTGCCTTAGATGAAAATGATGTACCGCTGTATGCTACCAATTTGTCCAATATTTTACAGTTGGTCGAGCAAATGAATCAAATAGATACGACAGACATTACGCCAATGGCGCATCCCCTAGATGCAGTCGCGCGTTTGCGTGATGATGTGGTAACTGAGTCAAATTTACGTGATCATTTCCAAAAAATTGCGCCGCAAACTGAAGCCGGTTTGTATCTCGTTCCTAAAGTAATTGAATAATACGATCAGAGTGCAAAACTTGTTTTGTAAAATAAATTTTGGACTCCTGTTCTATAATAATCTTATTTAATTATATATTTGGATAGTTTGTCGTGTTTTTAGTCTACTTTTTTTTATTTGGATTGCTTTTTCAAACACCTAGTTTTGCTGCTGAAACAACTATTATCTACAAGTACATAGATGAGGAAGGTGTATTGCACTTATCCAATAAAAAACCGTCGGAGAAAAGAGACGATATATTATTGCTTTATTCGCGCAGTTATAAAATTGAAACCTACACACCACCGCCGATTTTACCACCTATTCCACATTTACCTAGCAGTAAAAATACGCATTATGATGATGTAATCAGCGCGGCTGCAACCCGCTACGGTTTACATCCGGCGTTAATTCATGCAGTCATTAAGGTTGAGTCAAATTATCGTACTCGTGCTGTTTCTCCTAAAGGTGCAACGGGATTAATGCAATTGATGGAAGGCACAGCAAAACGCTATGGCGTGGCAGACCGTACCAATCCAACTGAAAATATCGACGGTGGTACACGTTATTTAAGTGATTTATTAAATATGTTTGAACAAAATATTGAGTTGGCATTAGCAGCGTACAATGCGGGAGAAAATGCAGTAAAACGCTATAATAATCAAATTCCGCCATATCGGGAAACTCAAAATTATGTTAAAAAAGTCATGGACTATTATTACAAATATTTAGCGGATATGTTGTAACTGCATATTTGCTGATTTACAAGTTAATCGTTATGTCTTATTTTGTGTTTACAATTCAGCATGTTTGTTTTTAAGCGAGAACGAATCAGATGGAACATATAGTATTTAGTAATTTATTGTTTGATATGATATTTATGCCTCTTACTGCCTTTGTGGTAGGTTTAGGATTGGTATTCATGATGCGAGTGGTCCGCGCACGGATTGAGCGTCGCGTTGGACCCGGAATACTACAACCACTTTACGACATCATTAAGTTATATAGCAAACACACGCAAATTTCTCACGGACACATGCACGATATGGCATTAGTATTATTGCTAGGTGGTTATATTGCTTCAATGATTTTTTTACCTGTACCGGGTATGCAAGGTTTAGCGGGACAAGCTGATTTATTAACTTTAATGTATTTATTGATGGTGCCTATGCTAGGTATGGCGTTAGGAGTCGGACAATGTGCTAATCCAAATGGCTCAATCGGTATTTCCCGCGCCTTATCAGCGATGTTAGCCTACGACGTACCTTATGTTGTTGTGGTAGCGGCGGCGGCTATGACTTATGGATCGACCAATTTAATAGATATTGCAGCTTATCAACAGGCAAATGGTTGGGGATTATTTTCTATGCCATTGGTTGCGATTGCAGGTTTAATTACCATGCACGCGATGTTGGGTAAAGAGCCATTTGAAATTTACGTTGCACCTTCTGAAATCGCCACAGGACCTATGGTAGAGATGAGTGGTAAATATATGGGGGCATTATTCGTGATGCAATGTTTTCAACTGTATACCATTGGTACGATTTACACGATTTTATTTTTAGGTGGTGGTCAGAGCTGGTTAGAATTCTTACCGAAAGTATTTGCTGTTATTTTTATCTCTGTGGCAATTACTAATGTATTTGGTCGTTTCCGCACCGACGACGTATTGCGCTGGCAATGGACGTATCCAACCGGCATTGCTTTATTAGGCTTGGCATTTGTTGTTTTACGCTAAGTAGGAAATTATCATAATTTAATCCATGCGGCTTGTGGATATAACTGTGTAGCCTCTAGGTTAAGCAAAAATCGTAGCGTGCATAAGCGATAGCGTCATGCAGCAAGTTAGACAAAAATCGTAGCGTGCATAAGTGATAGCGTCATGCAGCAATGAATTACAAAAATCGGCGTTTGACGCGGCACTTATACACCAGACTAAAAATAATGCAACAAATCACCTCACAACAACTTACTGCTGTTATCATCGCAGGCGGTCGGGCGCAGCGGATGAGTGGGCAGGATAAAGGTTTATTAATCTATCAAAATCAAACCTTTGTGCAACACTTAGTCAACGCGCTCAAATCTCAAGCAGATCAAATTATAATTAATGCTAATCGCAATCAACAACGTTATGCGGATTTAACAAAATGTCCGGTTATCGCTGATAGTGTGGGAGATTTTGCGGGACCTTTGGCTGGCATATTAACGGGTTTACAAGCTGCACAAACGCCTTATGTGTTATTTGTACCCTGTGACGTGGCATATTTACCTGATTTTTTAGCTTCGCGTTTAGCAACCCAACTATCAAATGCACAAGCAAACATTGCGACAGTAAATGATGGTCAGCGTACACAATATTTATTTGCTTTAATGCGTCGGGAAGTACAAACCAGCTTACAAACCTATCTACAACAAAATCAGCACCAAGTAAAAAAATGGTATCAGCAGCAACATGTTATTGAAGTTGATTTTTCTGATTGTGCGCAATTTTTTATTAATATCAATACACCTGAAGATTTAAAAGCATTGAATGATAATTAATTCTTCACGACTTGCCACGAAAATTGTATTAACTTCAAATAGTAAGAGTTGACTTATGTTATTGTATTGGATACTATCCATCCATTCCATAACTTATGAATAAATATAATATGTTACATTTATACCGCATTCTTATTTGTTTGATATTATCAACGCAATTGTCTGCTGCACCATTGACAACGCAGTTTATTGATATTCCAAATATGCGTCAAAGTGAGTGCCTTCAACAAGCAACAACCGTTTTACAAAACTTAAATTTTTTAGAGATTAAAACTGTAGATAATTCAACCGTATTTGCCCAAGACCCGCCCTATTATGCCGCGATTTTGTGTCATGCGGAAAAAGAAACAGTTTATATCAGTATTGCAGGTAAACGAGCAGACAAAAGCACTCAATTTATGCAAACTATTCACAAGTATTTTAAACATGCAGTTATTGAAACAAATTTGTGTGCGCTATCAGAATCAGGTTGGCAAGCTTGCGACGGTAAATTGGTGAAATTGGCTGGCATTGTACCCGCACCACATCAAATTTTACCCGCACCGATGTTGAATATGCC
>CAYMCP010000048.1:0-28586 GCA_964388965.1 uncultured Thiotrichaceae bacterium
TATACTACGATAGATAGTGAGCTTTATTATCATTTGATTTCACACGGTTTTCGGCGCAGTGGTGAGTATTTGTATCGTCCACAATGTGAATATTGCCAAGCTTGTATGGCGGTGCGTCTACCAGTAAATAAATTTAAACCACGTCGTAGCCAAAAACGCATTTGGAAAAAGAATCAAGATTTAAAATTCATACCGCGCCCTGCTATTTTTAAAAACGAGCATTTTGAATTATATACACGCTATTTGTCTGCACGTCACAAAGGCGCGGGCATGGACAATTCAACTCCAAAAGATTATTTAGAATTTTTAGCAAGCACTTGGTCTAAAACATTTTTTTGTGAAATTCGTTTACAAGATAAATTATTAGCAATTGCTGTAATAGATAGATTTAATAATGGCTTATCAGCAGTATACACATTTTTCGACCCTGAGTATGAGCAACGCAGTTTGGGTGTTTACGCGATTTTACTTGAAATTGATTTAGCACAACGCTTAGGCTTAGAACACTTATATTTAGGTTATTGGATCGCAGAATGTCACAAAATGGCTTACAAAATTGAATACCAACCACTAGAATGTTATGTAAATAATACTTGGCAAAGTTGCCACAAGCCTACTCAAAATGAGTGCGCATAATTTAAATACCCATTAAAACATAATAAAAATTATCTTTAAAATCACTATGGACGAGTACGCATACCGAAGCACTTTTAATGATCTCAATCAATATCCCTGTCCTTTTGCCAAAGCAATATTAACTAGTCGTTATGCTTGCGAGAAATTTCAGAGAATTAATCTTGCTGAACGCGAGGCAGCAGCCTGTACAAGCCCTCAAGCTCACGCAATTTGTGAACAGTTACTAGAATTATTATATTTAAAAGTCCGTTTTGCTATTGGCATTGTAGATTTAGCTCAACCGATTCCTCATGCTAAGGCGATGCGTACACAATGTGGTGGTATGATTGGTTTACGTGAGTTGTTAAAAGTGCAATATTCTGAATTTTATGAAGTAGATAATATTTATGCTTTAGTCCAAATTGCTATTGAAAATTACGAAAGTTTAGATAAATTACCATTTGCTGATATTGTAAATCATGTTAGACAATACAAAGTGCGAGGTAAACGTTAATTTTTCTAATAAGTTTGCAATATTTTATTTTTTATCACTAGAATTAAACCGACAAATTACTATTTTATATTTAATTATTATGATAATTCAAAAACCTGCTATTGAGTTTAAAATTTTAAATCCCCTCATCAACAATAAATTACCTCAATACCAAACTACTGGTTCTGCGGGAATGGACTTGTTTGCATGTAGCGAGAAGCCAATCATTTTAACTATGAATGAAACTAGACTGATTGCGACGGGCTTCGCTATTAACATTAACAATCCAAATATATGCGCTATGATTTATCCGCGCTCTAGTTTGGGTGTAAAAGGGATTATTCTCGCAAATAATGTTGGCGTAATAGATAGTGATTATCAAGGAGAAATAAAAATCGCGCTATTAAATCGTGGTACAAAAGACTTTATTATTGAGCCATTTAGCCGTATTGCTCAGATGGTTTTTCAACCTGTATTACAAATACAATGGCATGTTGTTAATGAATTTAGCCAAACAACTGCGCGTGGTGTGGGTGGTTTTGGTAGCACGGATTACTAATGACCTATTTGCAATATATCTCATTATTTTTAAAAGTAAAATGTATTTTTAAAATGAAAATTACTAGTTAGTTTAGCCTAATCTTTACCTTGCTAGTATGGCATACTGTAGCAGTTAGGTAATTGCAATTTTAGTCAATTTTCAAAAAGCGTAATATTTAGTTAGGACATCCTGTTTTTTGTCTATTTGGGAACTATAATAGTGGTAGTAGTATTGCATATTTATAGTGCAGAGTTGTAAAACTTATTTTGCCAGTGCGAGGGATGCCTCTTGAAGTATTATAAGATGCTAATTTTCCAGGGATTGGTTATCTCAGAAAATAACTATTCTTGTGGTGTCGAAATATTCCAAGCGGAAATGACTGGAACATTACCTTTTACAAGACTGTAGCTCTTACAGTCGCTCAATTTAACCAAAAATAATGAGGAGATTTTTTTATGAAATTCATGCGGTTATTCTTAGTAATGTTGCTGGGGATATTTATTAATACGGCTGCACACGCTACTAATGTCGCTCTAACGGACGGCAGAGTAGGTAAAGCAAGCAGTTACGATGTTGAACTGGTGAGCCAAAATGGTACGACATGGACTTATAATGTGTCCAAAGTTAAAGGTTACGATTTAAGCCATTGGGTTCTAGGTTTGACTTGTTCAAGTTCTCAAGTTGCCAGTTCAAACCCTTCGCACGACGGTGTACAAATTGACCCAAGTGTTGAAAATATTGATGGAACAGAATTTTATGGTATTAAATGGAATTCGTCTGGTGGCACTTTTTCATTCACCTTAGATCAAGCTTATGCAGTGACTAATTTGGATGTAATGGTGAAAGCGGCTAACGCTTATGGTATCGGTAGAAATGCCGTTGAAGGACCTGATTGTAATAGTCCAGTTTCTAATGATACAAGCGATGATTCTAGCGATAGCAGCTCAAATGATAGTGCAAGCGATGATTCTAGCGATAGCAACTCAAATGATAGTGCAAACGATGATTCTAGCGATAGCAGCTCAAATGATAGTGCAAGCGATGATTCTAGCGATAGCAGCTCAAATGATAGTGCAAGCGATGATTCCAGTGAAACAACTTCAAATACAAATTCTTGCGAAGCGGTAGCAGGTGATTCCGAAACGCTTGCAGCCGGCGGTGGCAGTAATCAATTTACAGTTGAGTTTCTTGGTAAAAATGGCAACGAATGGTCTTATAAACTTTCACAAACAGGTCGAGATTTAAGCCATTGGAGTTTAGGTATTGAAAATTGTGAAGGTCACATTATTAGTCAATCGCCATCGAGTGGATTTGAAACAGGTTCAGGCGGTGCCTCTGATAAATTATTGAAAAATACCGGCGTTGATTGGATGGTTAAATGGGATACTGACGGTGGTGTTGGTAGTACTGGTAGAGTGTTTACACTTACTTTAGATGACGATTATGCTGCTGCAAACATCGGCGTTTTAGTAAAAACAGGCGGTAATCCACAAACAGCCGTCGGCACGATTACTGCGCCAAATTGTGCAGCTCCAGTAAGTTGTAACTCAAACGAGCCTAGTGATAGCAATTCAGATGACACATCTAATGAAACTGATTCAAGTAACGCGCCTAGTGATGATAACAATTCAAACGATACGTCTAGCGATAGCTCAAATGACGATGCCAACGATGACAACGCAATAGAAAATACAGAACCAGAATGGGCAGATGGTTTTAGTGGTGAATACATTGCGTGGGGTAAAATGGGTAACGGTTCAGGTACAAGCTATTTTGGTGAAACTTTGTATCCCAATGATTCTATTTGTACTTTGGCACAAGAAGGTATATTAGAAAAAGCTTGGTATGAGCCACAATGGGTAAAAGCGCGTGGTCGAATTGTTTTATTCAAAAAAGAAGATAATCAATGGGTTCAAGGTGGTCAACTCAAAATGAAATTATCTTTAGGTTGGTATATTGTTCATCCTAAAAATAGTCGTAATTTGACAAACGAACCTATCATTTGCCCGACTGAGATGCCAGACGGTGCAGCTTCACCTGTTGAATGCGCCGGTGGTCCAGAAGACAAATATAAACTAGGTCATTATCTCACATCAGGTCAAGTGCTAACTAGTGATGAAAATGGTGTAGTTGAGTTTGAAACTTATGGTTGGTGGACAGGTGTATCAGAAGGTTATCGTGATGCGTTAAACTTGGTTACAGCCGATGGTTCTCCAGATTGGGCTGGCAGAACAGCGTATGTAGTTGAAAATCATTACGGTGGTACATTGCGTGGTGATAGTGATGAGTTATTAGCAAATCTTGATTTTTCTGAACAGGCACGCGGTATTGGTCGTGATGTTTCTTGGAATGCCTCTTGGGGTCAAGCGGGTTGTCCTTTACCAGAGCAAGACGTAGGTGAGTCTGATGATAGCACAGATGATTCAAACACTGACGATTCAAGTGACAATAACACTGATGACTCAAACAGTGCTGATGATTCCGATCAATCAGAGAATGATGTTGCAAACAGCAATGGTGGTAATATTGATTGTCCGGCAGGCTCAGAAATGTTGGCTAAATTTGAATGGAATGGTAGTCGTTACACGCTAGAAGGTTCAAATGAAGGTGGTATTATTCTACGCGGCACGACGATTGATGATATTGCTAACGCGGAAGGTGGTCAATGGACATCTGCTGTACCGATGGCGTATTTAGTGCTTAAAGGTGCAACTGATAATTATACCTATGACTTACAGGGTGCAACAGCGGGTTCATTTTCCAAAAATGTACTTGAAGGTAATGGTCATGGCGGTAGTCCAGATATTTCTAATATGAAGTTTTGCGGCGATCCTACTGCACCAAAAGACTTTGACAACTTGTCTATTGAAGATGTTGAAGTGCTCTCTAGTGTGCGAGTTTGGGATTTAAAAAATGCTAAACTTATATGTGAAAATCAAGCATGTGATGCAGGATTATTACAAAACTTTTCTGCTTATGGCAAAGTCATTGCGTCTGAAAGTGAAGCAGATTTATTGCTTGAATGGGAAGTTTCTAACACACAAGGTCTACCACTTAGATATGAATATATCTATTTAGATATTGGACAATAAATTAATCGAAAAGCGGTGCTCAGGTAAATCTGGGTGCCGTTTTTTTTCTGCTGAATTTCCACTATTTTTTACGCGGAAGTGCAAGTTTTAATTTGTAATACGCATCCTATATAAAAAAGGTAGTGCTGCAAATTCAAGTTGTTACCATCAAATGAGGCACGCTTTTTTTACAGGACTACCCGCTTTATAGATAAGCCAAATTAAATTAAAGTGCTTTTAACTGCGTCAACAACTCCGCTACCATCTTCTGACCATCACCATACAACATCCGTGTATTATCAGCATAGAACAACAAGTTTTCGACCCCAGAAAAGCCCGCTCCTTTGCCTCGTTTAATCACAATCGCATTTCTAGCTTTATCCGCGTTTAAAATTGGCATACCGTAAATTGGACTATCTGGGTTAGAACGTGCCGTAGGATTCACAACGTCGTTTGCACCGATAATCAACGCCACATCAGTTTGCTCAAACTCGTCATTAATTTCCTCTAAATCATAAATCATATCGTAAGGCACGCCAGCCTCTGCAAGTAACACGTTCATGTGACCGGGCATCCGACCTGCTACGGGATGTATTGCAAATTTCACTTTGACATCTTTTTCAGTCAATGCCTTAGTCAATTCCCAAATTTTATGCTGAGCTTGCGCGACCGCCATCCCATAACCGGGAATAATAATAACTTGGCTAGCATACGCCATAGAAATAGCGGCATCCGTTGCATCAATTTCTTTCATCGAACCTTCGACCGTATCCTCACTACTACTACCACTAGTTGCACCAAAACCACTAAATAATACATTAGCTAATGAGCGATTCATCGCTTTCGCCATCAATTGAGTCAATAACGTGCCAGAAGAACCAACCACTGTACCAGCGATAATCATCGCAGCATTACCCAATACAAATCCTTCAAAAGCAACCGCTAAACCTGTTAAAGCATTAAACAATGAAATGACTACAGGCATATCCGCACCGCCAATGGGTAAGGTCATCATGACACCAAATATTAATGCTGCAATAAAGAAAGTGATGATAAATAAATTACTTGCATCAGCACCTTGCAATAAAATAACTAAGCCCATTAGTAATGATAAGCCGAAAATGCCCAAATTAATGAATTGTTGTTGTGGGAAAATAAAAGATTTTTTTATCAAACCCTGCAACTTAGCAAACGCTATCATGGAACCCGAAAACGCAATACTACCAATTAAAGCACCTAAAATCGCTAATACTTGTATCGTGGTATCGTCAATACCTTGAAACAATTCCACCGCAGCAATCGCGCCTGCTGCACCACCACCGAGACCATTATAAATTGCAATCATTTGTGGCATATCAGTCATTGCAACTCTTTTCGCAAACCACCAAGCAGCGGCTGAACCGATAATAATTGCGGTAATCATTAAGCCATAGTTGTGCATTCCCGGATACATAAACGTAACTAGCGTCGCCAATACCATACCTATGCCCGCCCAAATAATGCCGCCGCGCGCGGTGACAGGCGAACTCATTTTTTTAAGCCCTAAAATAAACAATACAGCAGCAATAAAGTAAGATAACTCAATACTCAAAGCAGCCCACGAGAATGTTGATTCAGGCATCTGCACGACAGCCGTACCGATAGATTGCTCTAAATTTGCAACCCGCTCTTGTAAAGCCTGTAATTGTTGTAAAATATTAGTATCTGCCACTTGCGGTAACACGTTTGTTGTTTCAGTCACTGGTTATCGCTCCTTATTTCTTACTACTTTGGAACATTTCTAACATACGTTCCGTAATAAAATAACCACCTACAGCATTACCGGCTGCAAATGCCACGGCAATAAAGCCAATGGTTTTCTCTAATCCCGTATTAGCATGTCCCAACGCAACCATCGCACCGACTAATACGATACCATGCACAAAGTTTGAACCTGACATCAACGGTGTATGTAAAATTACGGGTACACGCGCAATAATTTCATACCCTGCAATAGCAGCGAGCATGAAAATATAAATAGCAGTCATGCCACTAAAACCTTCTAACATAAAATCTCTCCTTCAGTATTGACAACTAAAGATAAAATAAATTTCGTATTATTTCGCATTATCATTAATTGATAATTGTTAATTGTCTTCTTTAATTACTGCATTGCCTTCGACAGCTTGGCGTGTTGGCTCATGTTTAATTGCGCCATCATGGGTTAAAGTGCTGCCTGCAATCACCTCATCTGCCATATCCAAGTTTAAATTCCCCTCTTTATCAATCACTAAGCTGAGTAAATTAAACAAGTTTTTCGCATACATTTCACTGGCATGTAGTGGCATGTCACTTGGGATATTTAAAGGCGCGTGAATTTTAATACCATTATGCTCAATCGTTTTACCTGCTTGGGTTAATTCACAATTACCGCCACCTTCTGCCGCAATATCTACGATCACAGAACCTGTAGCCATACCATTGACCATTGCTTTAGTAATAATTTTCGGGGAAGGACGACCCGGTATTGCAGCAGTCGTAATCACAACATGAGATTTTGCAATGTGTTCTGCCAATTTATCTTGCTGCATTTTTTTCTCTTCTGCGGTCAATTCACGCGCGTAACCGCCCGTCCCTTCGGCTTTAATTTCCATATCAATGAATTTCGCGCCTAACGATTGAACTTGCTCCTTAGTCGCTGCACGCACATCATACGCCTCCACCATTGCACCTAAACGTCGTGCTGTTGCAATCGCTTGCAATCCCGCGACACCTGCGCCAATAACCAATACTTTCGCTGGGCGAATTGTACCAGCCGCAGTAGTCAGCATAGGGAAGAAAACACTCGCTAAATCAGCACCCATTAACGCTGCTTTATATCCTGCAACAGCCGCTTGCGAAGATAACGCATCCATAGATTGCGCACGAGAAATACGCGGCACAAGCTCCATTGCCAATGAAGTAATTTTTTTATCACGCATTTTCATGACTGCATCAGCATTTTTATGCGCCGCCATAAAACCAACCACAATTGTACCTTGTTTCATCTGCTCAATTTCAGCTTCGGTAGGTGGTTGCACTTTCAAAACAATATCGGCTTTTTGATATAACTCAGTCGCGTTGCCCGCTATTTCAACCTCTTTAAACAACGCATCTGGAAAATAAGCACTTTCACCCATGCCTTTTTCCATCATAACAGTCACGCCCAATTTTTTGAAACGCGCTGCAATATCAGGTACTAAAGCGACACGCCGTTCTCCAGCCGTCACCTCCTTAGGTACTGCCACACATATTGGCATATTGCATTTCCTCTGAATTTTAACTAAGTTTAGTTTATGATCTACTAGAATCTAAAAACAGCTATAAAAAGCCATACATCATATAACGGGATAGATTTTCAGTAAACACATAAAACAGGAGATTTGTGGCGTGCTTTTCAGATCGAATTTAGAGAAATATTTGTTGCAGCCATCAATCTGAATCTGAATCGAGAGCTACCATCTATTTCTAAACTTACTTTACTGATATATCTTTATAGGCTATCTTTGTTACTTTGACTAAAACAATTTCATGATTTAAACATGATTTAAAGGAGATAGTGTATGCGCACATTTTGGATATTGTGTAGCTGTATACTGGCATTTAATGGCTACGCAAACGGCACGGATAATAAATCAATTACATTGCGTTATGATGACAGTGAAAGGCGTGCTGCTCCACAATTAGCACCCGGTTCCCATCTTAAAATACACATTCCAAGTCTACCTTATCTTTATGTTTCTCATGCTATTAATGGCGCACTGTTTCGTCCAGCAAATAATGAACGTGGTTGGAAATATGACTTAGCAGTCAGTCACGAAAAAATGAGCGATACCATATACGAATTTAAACTACGTCAAGGAGTGAATTTTCAAGATGGTACGCCATTTAATGCTGATATGGTGCTGCTCAATATGGAATATTTTAAACAAAAACCATTTTTATACAGCAAAATGCACGAAGTATTTGATTATGTAGAAAAAATAGATGAATTTACCGTTAGATTTCATTTAACTCAAAAATATGGCATATTCCTAAATGATTTAGTGTGGGTGCAATTTTACACACCTACCTATTTAGAAAAATTTGGCTGGAATGGTAAACCAACATGCCCCAATCTAGCAGAACCCGGTGCGTATGGTATTGGTCCCTACATTTTGACTGAAGGTTACATTGAAGGCGATAGAAAAACACCTAAAGCAGAATTAGTTGCAAACCCTAATTATTGGGATAAAAACTATCCTAAAATTGAAAAAATTACTGTTTATACCGAATATGATAGTAACAAAGCAAAAAATGACGTTTTATACCAAGAAAACATACTTGATATTACCCCAATTGCTTTTGAAAACAAAGTTGAAACAATTTTATCACCATACGCTAAATTACTTATTTCGCCTTCCACTGATAGCTACGCAATTCACATCAATATGCGCACGGGCAATCCCGCTTTACTAAAAAAAGAAGTCCGTTTAGCATTAAATCAAGCTTTAAATCGAAAATATTTACTTTACTTTGTCTATGAAGGTGAAGGACAAATTTCATCTACTTTAGCATCACCAAATTTTCCTGGTGTGCAAGAAGTTTCTCAATTTATTAAACCCTATGACGAATCTAGCGATCCCTATGCCCCAGAAGAACAAGCCCGCCTTAAATCCATTCTCGACGGTCTCACCCTAAAAGTACTGACACAAGAGCGGTTTTTATTTTTATGGCGTGGAATTGAATACCAATTAGGTAAAGTCGGTGTAAAATTAGACTTAAATGTAACGCATACAGAAACGATTATTTTTCGAGAATTATTATTAACTAATGAAAAGAAAAATACAATTGATTGGGATTTGCTCATTTGGGGTAATGATGACTGGTTTTTTTTCCATCCGTGGACTGCATTTTTCGTATATCGTACCCACAACGTTTGGAGTACAATTTTTCCAGACCCAATTATGGATAACTATATTGAGGAGATGTTTAAAGTAGCAGTTGATGAACCCGGTTATTCGAGTGTGATAAAAAGTATTATGCAGCGCGCCCATAATAATGCCTACATGTTATTTGTTCCCACCCCTAACAAAGTATTTGCTGTCAATAAAGAAGTGATCTTCACTCCCTACAAAATGGCTTCAGTACCACTTTGGGAAATTGAATTAACTACTGATCATGCTTCTATTCGACGTGACAGCTATCCTGAACGCTTAAAACAGCCTGTTGCCATTATTTATAAAAATTAAAGGATGTATTTTAATGAAAAATCTAAGCATTACCATTAAATTCTTACTACTATCTGGATTTTCAATTTTATCTTTAATTTGTTTAGGTATTTATGGCTTGCAAAATGTGTACATGACTTTTACTGATGTAAAGCATGTTTACAATACAACATTAAAAATTGAGCAAGCAACACGTGCTATAGGTAATCCGTTGCACAATATGCGTCATTTATCTTTGCTACTTGTGACTTCTCCTGATCAAAACATTCGTAGCGAACTACAACAACAACAAACGATATTAATCAAGCAGATTGATGATACTTTTGAGGAATGGAAATCAATTATCACAGCTTCCACCATGCCAGAATTTTTGAAATTACAAGAAACTTGGGAACAATACAAAATTTTAGTAATGTATACAGCCGAACAAGTATTAGCAGGATACCGAGAGGCTGCTTTTATCAATGCTACAGGTCCAGAACAAGAGCAATTTAAACGGCTATCAGATGATTTGACTGCATTATTACAAGGCAAAGTAAACGATAGTGCTAATGTGTATCAATCTGCAAATAAAAATTATCAAATTACAATTAGAAATGCTATTATTATTATAGTTATTTTCATATTTATTGTTGCGGCTTTTAGTTGGTTTATTGGAAGAATGATTATTAGATCATTGCATACAGCAGTAAATATTGCTAATTCGATTACAAGTGGTAATTTAAATACTCACATCGAAGTAGGCACTAAAGAGGAAACAGGTAAATTAATGATTGCGTTAGATACCATGCAAACGCAATTGCGTACCAGAATGGAGGAAGCAAACGAAACGGTTGAGCGTTTAACTAAAACAATGGGAGTCATTAAACAAGTTTCCGACGCGGTGCAAGTTTCCTCAGAACAAATCTCTCAAGGTAATGAAAGTTTAAGTCGGCGCACGGAGGAACAAGCCGCATTTTTAGAACAAACCGTTGCAAGTATGGAACAAATGACCAGCACAATTCAGCAAAATGCGGATAACGCAGATCAATCTACACAATTGGCAGTCAGTGCCAGAGAAAAGGCAGAACGTGGTGGTAGCGTAATTAGTTCAGCAATTTTAGCAATGAAGGAAATCAGCGAAAGTAGTGAACAAGTTTCGGCGATTATTACAGTCATTGATGAAATTGCATTTCAAACCAATTTATTAGCCTTGAACGCAGCAGTTGAAGCCGCACGAGCAGGTGAGCAAGGACGTGGATTTGCCGTAGTCGCAGCAGAAGTGCGTAATTTAGCCCAACGCAGTGCAACAGCCGCAAAAGAAATTAAAAATTTAATTAAAAATAGCGTCGAGAGAGTTGATGAAGGTACAAAATTAGTCAATCAGTCTGGCGCGACTTTAGAGGAAATTGTTGTTGCGGTTAAAAAAGTCAATGATATTATTTCAGAGATAGCAGCCGCCAGTCGGGAACAGTATGCAGGTATTACTCAAATTAATAAAGCGGTGTCAAAAATGGATGAAATGACGCAACAGAATGCGATATTAGTCGAAGAGGCAACGCAAAATAGTGATAATATGCGAATTCAAGCGGAGTCGTTACGTTCTCAATTGGTTGAATTTAAATCCAACACAGTTGAGATAGATACAACTTCTTCTTCGCAAGTTCAACCCGAAGCGTCACCCGCTGTCAAAACTACAAAACCAATAATTTCCGCAGAAGATGATGGAGATTGGGCTGAATTTTAATCTAACGAATGAATGTAACCTACTAAAAAATAAAAGAAAATTAGCTGCGATTAAACAAGTGCAGTATGAACACCGCTATAGCCAAACCTTAATGTACCCAAGCGTAAAAATTGGTCCACATTGTAGATTCTGCGTGACAATGTAGATAAATATTAGAAAATCATGGATGTTAGAGATTTTCATAGGTTTTTGGTAGCGGTATAATGAGGTGACCTAGTGGTAAAGCGTTAGGCAAAAATTCTTATCGTTTTAAAGTAAATGGAAGCTCATGATTAAAACATTCGTTGTGTTAGGAAACGCTCGTAGTGGAACAACTTTAGCTACAGGTATTTTAAAAGCGTTAGGGGTTGCTATGGACGCGGACTATGGTAAACCTAGTGTTCACGCACCTAGGGGATTTTGTGAAAGTTTAGATGCACATCTAATCAATACGAAAATATTCCAATTAGCTGCTAAAGAACCGATTATTGAGGGGATTGATGCCCACTGGTCGCCGCCAGATCATAATGATATTCTGGCACAAAAACCTTTTGTAGAAAAAGATATTATTAATTTTGTTAATAAGTTCTCTCAAGATCACGAGTTATGGGGATTTAAAAACCCTAAAACGAGTTTAACAATCGATTTATTTTTACCGCATTTAGAAAACCCGCATTTTATTATCATGCAACGCAATCCATTAACTAATGCCATAGCTTGCCATAAAATTTTCCACTTACCATTTGATTACACTTACAAAGTCGTTAATTATTACAATTATCGTCTTGCAGAATTTTATATGCAGCATCATTACCCAACGATTTTTTTAAATTTTGAGGAAATTCGTGCGCATCCGATACAAATTGCAAAAAAATTAGCTAAATTTGTTCAAGTGGAATTTGATGCTGAAAAGCGTGAACGTATCGAAGAGTTTGTTGTAAAAGAAACGCAAAAACATGTATTGTACTGGGAGAGTGATTTTCATCTTGAAACAGGGTTCAAAATTCCAGAAATTGCTTATCCCAGTCACAAAACAGTTCGTCAAATCGAGCCTAAAGTTAATCGCTATACTAAATTAAAAAGATGGATTAAAAAAATTATTATCCCATCAAAGAAAACTGAGGAATAATCATGCCAGTGAATCGTTTATTATTTATGATGTTGTGGATAACCAGTTGCACTTTGGTCAATCCTTATTCAGAACAAGCAGATAATGTTGATCATTTCAAACAAACTATTGTGGTAAATGATGAAGGGAGTGTGATAACGTTTTCAACCATTAATGGCTATCAAAAACAATACGGTGATGTCGTATGGGATGATAACTTTTTTCGTGGTTTTATTGATAAGCGTACAGGAGAGAAAAGTTTTCAAGTCTACAATGTGTTGTATTACAGCAGTAGCGGGCGCGGTGATTGGCGACATTACCAACAAGCAAATTATACGACACCCGCCGGTCAACAAATTGCGCCTGCGCAAACTTTAAGACAGATTGAAGATTGTAGTTCATTGGTTTTATACGGAAAATGTATATACAGTGAACATATTGCTTTTAATGTCAACGAACAGTTATTAAATGCGATTGCTCAACATAGCGGTGGCTCGAAGTGGATGTATAGTTTAGTTCCGCAACGAGGCGAATATTATCCAGATGGTTTATTTGCCACAGAAGCGGCTGCACTACTAGCTAGCATGTCTGAATATCCTATTAATACTGGCGCGTTATCGACTTCTCGCAATCCAACGGTAGAGCCTACAACGCAGGCAATTTCCGCTGTTATACCAAAATCTCAATTACCACCATCGCGTGAGATTCCTGATGGACGCTCAGTGTTTTAGTTAAGTCAGATCGTTTAATATAAAAAATTGCTGGAGAGAAAAAATGAAATTAAATTTATTGTTTAAATTATTAAATAGCGTATTAGATTGGCTGTATAAATTAAGTGGTATGATGGCAGCCATCTTACTAGTCTGTATTGCGTTATTGATTATTGCCCAAATTGTAGCGCGTTTTATTGGTCAAATCGTTCCGGATGCCAATGAAATCGCAGGCTACTGTATGGCAGGTACAACTTTTTTGGCATTAGCCTATACCTTGCGTGAAGGTGGACACATTCGCGTTACCATGCTCATAAACCATCTTCCAAAAGCATACTCACGTTTACTGGAAATTTTTACTTTAGCAGTCGCCAGTAGCTCGACGGGTTATTTTGCCTATTATTTAATTTTAATGGTATGGCAAACTTATCAATACGGCGAAGTGTCGCAAGGGCATATTCCAATACCGTTATGGATTCCGCAAAGTAGCTTGGCAATTGGTATGAGTATTTTATGTTTAGCCTTTGTTGAGGAATTTATTCGCGCTTTAAAAGGTAACACATTGACTTATGAAGAAAAATAACATTAGCTGTTATAAAATGGTGTAACTACCTAGTCAATGCCAATTAGAGCAATATTAACAACTGATTACTAAATCTATACCTACCTAACGTCTTGTTTTCTCACTGTTTTTTGTCTTGACTTTGGCTGCCGTCATAGAATGATGTCTATCTTACACAGAATGACTAGGATTCTGACGCGGTATTTTCAGATGTTGGATCAGGTTCTTCTGCTACTGGGTCTGGTAATAATTCAACGACGATTGGTTGTTGCGAATACACCAACTCACCCGTTTCCAACATATAACCATAGTAAATCTGCAATACGCCCACCACTCCAAGTATGCCAGTGTAAGTAATAGGGCGTTCGTCACATCCTAAAACGACTGAATCCATCATAGTGAAATTTTTAAACCGAGTCACACTAACAGGAAGTATTTGCACTCTATACTCAGGCGTTAAAGTTACATTTAATTCTAATCCAGTTAAATTATCAATATTACGATTCCACTCTACAATGTTACCTTTACTATTCAACATAAAAGTTTGTAATGCTTCAATTGGCGCGTTCATACTAGGTAAATAGCCAATTGCCACAACAATATCAGCCGTTTTTCCCACATGTCCTGGCTCTGGAATAATCACACCTCGAATATCCAATTGATCACTGGCATAAACTTGAATAGGACTACCATTAACTGATACACCTGTCGCAAATAAAGCTTTACTTTCAATAGGTTGCAAGGTATTATCAAAAGCAAAACTAGGTATAACTTTAACATCTACCGTCGGAATAGTACGTTGAGAAATATCATCGGTCGGATTATTGGTTGCAAATATTTGAAAATTATCATACGCAAACATTAATCCTAATGTATCACGATGCGTTGAAGGCATATAATCATAACGTGCCAAATACACACCTGCTGCTTGAACATCTGTAAATTCATGGGGTTCAAATTCAACTTCTGCTAAATTAATAGCCAGATCACAATCTTGCGGATAATATTTCGCCCAACGCGAATTTAATGGATTAAGGCTAATCGTGTAACCCGAACGTAATTTTTCAAAACTGTATTCACTAATCCAAAACTGCTCACCATCTTGCACCACAAAACGCCCATCTTCGATATTTCGCCAATGTCGTATTAAATCAACCATTAAATTGCTCGTTGCATCAAAAGTAATGTTTTTAGCCGAAGCACCACCATTTATAAAATCTTCTTTTTTCCATAAAAATAATGAACTAAAATTTACCGCAGCATCCTCCGTTGAATAAAAAACCTTTCCAGTTTCAGTCCAACTCGGATCAACAACAAACAGCGTCATATCAGCCCAAAATAGAGAGCTACTAGCATTTAAAGCACGGGTAATATTATGTGGGAAACGTTCAGAATACAAATTAGGGGATGCACCGTCGTTTTGTACTGTATCTTGGGAAAAAGTATGAATTTTTGGTACAACTTCGCCTTCTTTATTAACTTCCGTTACATCTGAAACATTCAGAAAATTTGCAGTAACGCCTCCATAAAAACGTCCGCTAGGACGATCAGCACGATAATTTTTCCAACGTTGGTCACGCGGACACATGGCAGGAGGATTAAAAGTTTGGTCAATTTTGAATGGACGGCACAATGACATATCGTTTTTAACGCCATCATTATTCAGATCAAGGTCAAATTCAATCATCATTTTTTGATTATAAATTAATGAAGTTGGTGCTTCTTCACGAGTTGGTAGATATTCATCCCACCATTGCAAATATTTTATTGATTCTGCCCCGCCATTTGATAAAACAAGCAACAAACTGACAAAAATTGATCTTGATATAAAAATCATAAAAAAACCCCGAAAATTTGATATATCGTAAATTTAGGTGAATACTTAGCACAAGTAGATAATTTTAACTTCCATTTAATCTATAACATTATCAAACAATTGTAAAACTTTTTGTTGAATATGTGGAATAGTTTCGCGTAATTTTTTAGCTTTTTCATCGCGTTGCTGATAAATTTCATTAACACGTTGTAATACCTGTTTTTCTGTACGCAAATCAACCACCGTATCCGCTATGCCAACTGATTTGAATACGCCAATAAATTTACCACTGTACGCCAAACCAACGGCTGGAATACATTGCGAAATAGCTGCAATACAAGCGTGCATTCGAGAACCTATAAAAAAATCACATTGTGCAATTAAATATTTCACCTGTTTATGATTTAAATCAGCTTCCGCTAATACGATGCGTTCTGCATACTGAGCTTGCATTTTTTCATATAAACGCTCACAAGCTAATGGATCGCTTTCTGGTAAATGCTTAGGCGCAATGACGTGAGAAACTAAAACAATAGCATGATCAGGCTGTTGTAAAAATTGATGAATTAAACCCTCAATAATATCGGGATAAAAATCTTTTAGATCAAACCAATCATCATCTTGCAAGCTTTTGTTGTATAGCAAGCCACTGACGTTTAATCCAATTATTTTTTTATCTTTGTTTTTTAATAATTGTAATTTTTTTATACTTTCAGTATCAATAAGTTCATATTCCAGTATAAACGCTAAATCAGGACTAAATCGAATATTTTTTTTCGCAGCGTCCTTACCCAAAATTTGGGTGATATAATCAATACCTGCTTGATCACGGGAATAAATTACTTTGGCATGTTTTAATAATATTTTAAGCATTAAACGTGAAATGCGATACTTGAACGGACCATAAGTCTGTGGGAGTAATATTAATGGTTTTCTAGCCAATAACACTAGGAATTTAAACATGTTTCCGCGTATTAGGCGTGGTAATTTATATAAATCAGTAAAACTATCACCACCGGTAATATCAGCGACAAAATCCACTTCTAACAGTGCATTAAAGCTCGCATTACGTTTACGCAAAAAAGTACGGAGAAATGGTAACAGGCGACTTAACAGTGCAACGATAAATAATAAATAAATATTCTGATGTTTGAATATATTACGACCATACCACAACTCCATGCGTTGAATGGTCACATTATGTTGCATGATATGTAGAGTTTGCGCTGATGTATCTTGATTATGGGTTGGAATCATAACTTCAGCGTCAGGCCAACGGGCATAAATACACTTTAAAGCAGATTCGGCTAGGGCACTTAAACCCATATTTGAAGTTTCCAACGAAGCACCTAATAACCAGATTTTCGGTCGTGCCATGTTTTTTCTCCTATTAATTTCAGTTACGTTACATAAAAATTAGGTTAGATTATCAATTTAAAATAATTTGTAAATATTATTTTTCTAATGGCACGATAAGAACAGGAATAGGGGATAATTGCATAACTTTATGCGCCGTCGAGCCAATTAAAAAATCAGATAAAGGATAATGCGAATGTGTCCCCATGACAATCAAATTTGCATTAATAATTTTAGCTTTATTTACAATGGCTTGTGCGGCTGGACCATCAACAACTAAACTGTCTGCAATAAGGTTACTCGCTGACGCAGTTGCATGTAGCTCTGTTTGGCAAAATGCTTCTAATTGTGTTTGTAATTTTTCACGGGCTTGATTAATCATTTTTTGATGAAAATTTTCCGCCACATCTCTGGATAAATATGCCTCGACTAATGCTGTAGCAGAGTTATTAAGTGGTTCTAAAATATTCAGTAACGTAATTTGACTATGATATTGCCTCGCCAAACTCAGCGCGTAACGAAATACATGACGGGAGTTGTCGCTCATATCTGTTGCGTATAAAATATGTTGTATACTAGGTAACATCTTGATTTAACTCCAATATTTTTTTAAAGGACAGCTTAACAATTAAACTTTGAGCGAGAACAATTAGCATCATTTCGTAGAGCGGGTTATTTAACTTGCTCAATGTCCATCCTAACGCGAGATTATACATTAAAATCCCATTCAAACATCCAACCTTCATCTTGCGCCTGAAACCGCTCATCTATACCAATTCTTGGAATGGCAACTAATTGATTATCTAAATAAATCAAAGGAATAAATGGACGTAACCAAGGTGGAATATATGATTGTTGTAATAATTTCTTCACACTGCGCAAATGTCCACGTAAATATAATTTTTCACCGCCTTGCCGAAATTTTATTTTTAATTCTCCTTGAGTTTGTAAACCACTTTTTTTTGTTAAAATAGCTGTTAATTTTCCTATTGGTAAAGTTAAAATTTTATCTGGATGCCATTTAAATACAATCCCTTTCTGCGGTATAGATGGTAGTGTAGACATAGCAAATAATGTATTTTGATAACGTCGAATTTCCACATTTTTCCATTTAATTAATGGCTGCGCATCAGGTTTAGCTTGAATACATTCAGTTAAAATTTGTTGTAAATGCAAAGCAGAGGGCATAATAAAATTCTTTGATTTCAACCAGTAACGAATAACATTGCGTTGTCGTGCGATTGATAAATTTTGTAGCGGCTCAATTTTTAGACTTTGCTGCAAAGTGGTGCAAGTTTGTAAATCTTGTCGGGCTAATTCTTGTAATAACTGATTTGCTTCCGCTTGATGTTGTGCGACACGCTGTAATGTCTGCGTAATATGCGACCAACGTTGTGATAACTTGGGAATAATCTCATGTCGGAGAAAATTACGCTCAAAACGGCTATTTTGATTACTTACATCTTCAACCCATTGTAATTGATGTTGTTTTGCGTAATCTAATATTTTTTGCCGCGAACAAGTTAAAAAAGGTCGTCCTAACCAGCCTAATCCTAATCGACTCAAACTTGGCATTGCCGCCAACCCCGCAACACCTGCACCACGAAATAATTGTAATAATATCGTTTCTACTTGATCATTAGCATGTTGCGCGGTTAATACAAGATCATTTTCAGCAATAATATTTTGTATCGCCTGATAACGCGCTTCTCGTGCCAAAGCTTCAATACTATCGCCACAATTAATATTAATTTGTACGTGGATTAAGTGAAAATCAACTTGTAATTGTTGACAAATCTGCGAACAATGTCTTGCCCAATCATCAGCTTGCACTTGCAAACCATGATGAATATGAATAACGTGCAATTTCGTGGATAAAGTTTGTTGTGCTAGATGCAATAAAACGTGGGAATCCACTCCCCCACTGTATGCAATCCATATATTTTGAGTTGTGGGGAATGGAGCTAAAAAATCTGAAAGTTGCGTTTTGAGTAAATTAGACATTATTTCATGATAGGACAGATTATACACATTTCTATGCAGTAAGTTTATGAAAAATTTGTAAAAATATAGACGAATGATTACAAATAATTCATTTTGAACCGCTTGCAGTCGAAAATGTGAATATAAACAGAACCCTTTAATTTATAACAATATTTTCAACTTCACTGATGCCTGCATAATCGGGATAGTTTGCTTTTAAAACACGCATTGTATCTTCATACAAAGGATGTAACGCTAAAATTTTATAAGCTTTTGCCATTAAAGTTAGTGCCTCTGGCATATCTGGCGAATTCGGATAGCCTTCAACGACTGTCTTAGCGCGATTCGCAGCCGCTAAAAATGCTTCACGTTTAATATAATATTCAGCAACATGTAATTCATATTTCGCTAAATTATTGTATAAATAAACCATTCGTTGCCGCGCATCTTCGCTATACTTACTATTGGGAAAACGCTCAACTAATTCGGAAAAATTCTCAAATGAGGCTTTAATAGCAGATGCGTCGCGCTGTGATTTATCTAATTGTATAACGCGGTCAAGTAGACCTGAATTCATTTCAAAATATACTAACCCTTTGAGATAATAAGCATAATCAATATTTGGATGACTCGGATAAAATTTTATAAAACGGTCAGCAACCCCAATTGCAGATTCAGGTTCGCTATATTTATAATAGGCGTAAATCATATCCAACTGCGCTTGCTGTGCATAACGCCCCAGTGGATAACGCGCTTCTAATATTTCATAATAACGAATTGCAGAATCAAAATCGCTTTCATTGAGAAATTTTCGCGCCTCTGCATAGATTTGCTGCGCAGTCCAATCCGCAGTCCGATCCTCTGTATCACGTAAACTACTACAACTGGCGATGAACAAACAAATTGTAATCAAAAGTAATTTTTTCATAATTTTTATAACTAGAAAACAATGACGACAACACATTTTAGCACAGAAATTCCTTTGACAATGAGCGGATTGCGTTTAGATAAAGCATTAGCTGAATTATTTCCAAATTATTCGCGGGCACGCTTACAGCAGTGGATTAAACAAGGCGCAGTATTGGTTGACGATGAGCCTATGCGCGGTAAAGATAAAGTACAAGGTGGGGAGCAAATTGAAATTCAAGCCGATATTCCGCAAGCGGTAACGTGGAAAGCGCAACACATGCCATTAAATATTTGTTATGAAGATGAGGATATTATTGTCATTAATAAACCTGCGGGACTGGTCGTACATCCCGGTGCGGGTAATCAAGATAATACATTGGTTAATGCGCTGCTATATCACGCGCCAGAATTGGATAAAATTCCCCGTGCGGGCATTATTCACCGTTTAGATAAAGAAACTAGTGGCATACTCGTCGTTGCGCGCTCTTTAACTGCGCATACACATTTAACTGAACAATTACAAAATCGTAAATTTTTACGTGAATATCAAACTGTTGTTAATGGTGTAATGATTTCTGGCGGTACGATTAATGAGCCAATTGGTCGTCACCCTAGTTTACGCACACGTATGGCAGTAACAGAAAATGGTAGACCGGCAATCTCCCATTATCGAATTAAAAATAAATTTCGGGCGCATACACATTTAACTGTGAAATTGGAAACCGGGCGAACGCATCAAATTCGAGTGCATTTAGCGTATATCAATTATCCACTCGTCGGCGACCCTATGTATGGTAAGCGGTTGATTTTACCGAAACAAAGCGATGAAGTATGTAAACAAGTGCTGCAAAATTTTAAACGCCAAGCCCTACATGCCACAACTTTGGGTTTACAACATCCAAGCAAACAAGAATGGATGCAATGGTCAGTGCCCGTGCCCGAAGATATGCAGCAATTACTAGATGTGTTAGAATGTGATATAAGATAATCATTTTTTATACCCCACAAGTTATTTATATAGACGGCAAGATAATATATAATTATTATTTTTGATTCCCATTAGGAATATTAATGGATAGTTGTCTATGAATAAAATAAAACAATACGATGTTATCGTAGTCGGAAGTGGACCCGGTGGGGAAGGTGCTACGATTAAATGCGCAAAAGAAGGCTATCATGTTGCTATTATTGAAAAATATCACCGTGTTGGTGGAGGATGCACACATTGGGGCACCATCCCAAGTAAATCTTTACGTCATGAGGTGCAACGTCTAGTTGCCTTTAAAAACAATCCGTTATTTGAAGACGTAGTATCACAACTTAGTATTCAATATCCGCAATTACTCAAATCAGCAGAAACGGTTATTCGTAAACAATCCAAGATGCGTAAAGGATTTTATGAACGAAATCAAATTGATATAATTTCAGGTCACGCACGATTTATTGATAAAAATACTATTGAAGTTCAACAACCGAACGGTGCTAGAGAACGTTATCAAGCACCCGCTTTTGTTATTGCAACGGGTTCATCTCCTTACCACCCAAACGATATTGATTTTAATCATCCACGCATTCATGACAGCGATACAATTTTAAATCTACAGCAAACACCTAAATCTATTAGCATTTATGGCGCGGGTGTAATTGGTTGTGAGTATGCCTCAATTTTTCGTGGATTAGATGTAAAAGTTAATTTGATTAATACGCGCGATCGGTTGTTATCATTTTTAGACGACGAGATCAGCGATGCGTTAAGCTATCACCTGCGCCAACAGGGCACAGTAATTCGACACAATGAAACGTATGATACGATTGAGGCAAATGATGAAAATGTCACAATTCGATTAAAATCAGGTAAAGTGATTCAAACTGAATTTTTCTTATTTGCCAATGGTCGCAGCGGTAATTCACACAATTTAGGTTTGAAAGAGATTGATTTAGCAACCAATAATCGTGGGCAAATTGAAATTAATGAAAATTATCAAACTTCCATTCCACACATCTATGCAGTAGGTGATATTGTCGGTTATCCGAGTTTAGCCAGTGCCGCTTATGATCAAGGTCGATTTGCTGCGACGCATATTGTGCATGGAGAATGCGAATATAGCCTAGTCACGCACATTCCTACCGGCATTTATACCAGTCCAGAAATCAGCTCTATAGGGCGCACTGAGGTCGAACTCACCGCAGAACACATCCCTTATGAAGTCGGTCATTCTTTTTTTAAAAGCTTGGCTCGTGCACAAATTACGGGACATACGGTAGGGATGTTAAAAATTTTATTTCATCGTGAAACGTTAGAAATTTTAGGTATTCACTGTTTTGGACGTGATGCTGTAGAAATTGTCCATATTGGGCAGGCAATTATGGCGCAGAAAGGTGAGGCAAATTCACTCATGTATTTTATTAATACAACTTTTAATTATCCGACTATGGCGGAAGCATACCGTGTAGCTGCATTAAATGGTTATAATCGAGTGTACGGTATTTCTTAATGTAAATTTTTAAAATCAGAAGCGACCGAAATCCACATTGCCTACTTGACTTTGAGAACCTTGACAATTCAGAATGTCACTTGTAAAACCAATTGCACATAAAAGGATTTTATAAAATGGTTAATAAACACGATTTATTGATTGAAATCGGTACAGAGGAATTGCCTCCTAAAGCTTTACTATCACTTTCAGAAGCTTTTTCCTCTGGCATTTGTTATGGATTAGAACAACATCAATTAAATTATCTTTCAGCCACCCCTTACGCCACACCGCGCCGTTTAGCAGTGCAAATTAAGGGCGTAGACGAAATGCAAGCTGACCGTGAAATAGAAAAACGTGGACCTGCATTAAAAGCTGCTTACGATAAACAGGGTAATCCTACTAAAGCATTACAAGGATTTGCTCGTTCTTGCGGTGTTGAGCCAAACGCCTTAGAAACAATCGAAACTGAAAAAGGTCAATGGCTTGTATTTCGCACTACACAAAAAGGTCAACGAATTCAAAGCCTTATTTCAGAAATAATTAATGATTCGTTAAATTCATTACCGATTCCAAAACGGATGCGTTGGAGCAATTTAGATGTTGAATTTGTTCGCCCGGTACATTGGATAACCATTTTATTTGGCGAGCAAGTGATTGAAACAGAAATTTTAAGCGTCAAAAGTAGCAATACGACTCGTGGACATCGTTTTCATCATCCGCAGCCGATTACTATTAATCAACCCAATGATTATGCAAAACTTTTAGAAGAACAAGGCAAAGTAATTCCGGTATTTTCTGTACGCAAAGAACGAATTAAAAACATGATTCAAGCAGCCGCCGAAGAAGTAGACGGACAGGCAGTAATTAATTCTGATTTATTAAATGAAGTTACCAGTTTAGTAGAATATCCGATGCCAATTATTGGCTCATTCGATCAAAAATTCTTAGATGTGCCACAAGAAGCATTAATTTCTGCTATGCAAGGTCATCAAAAATACTTCCCAGTAATGAATAGTAATTTTGAATTAATTCCATATTTCATTACCATTAGCAATATTGATAGTCCGCAACCTGATGTAATCAAAGCGGGTAATGAGCGTGTTATTCGTCCGCGTTTTGCTGATGCCATGTTTTTTTGGGAGCAAGACAAAACAAAAAGTTTAGAAAGTCGTTTAAATAGCTTAAAAACAGTAACATTCCAACATAAATTAGGCAGTTTATACGATAAATCAAAGCGCGTTGCACAATTAGCAGGTGAGATCGCCAAACAATTAGGTGCTGAAGAATTACAAGGGATTCGTGCGGCACAATTATCTAAATGTGATTTAATGTCGGAAATGGTTGGCGAATTTCCTGAATTACAAGGCATTATGGGCGAATATTATGCAAAACATGATGGTGAAACAAATCAAGTTGCAATTGCATTGCGTGAACAATATATGCCGCGTTTTGCAGGAGATTTGTTGCCAGAAACAACTTTAGGTCAAGCACTTGGCATTGCAGACCGTTTAGATACACTGGTCGGCATTTTTGGCATTGGGCAGCCTCCTACTGGCGATAAAGACCCATTTGGCTTGCGTCGTGCTGCGTTGAGTATATTGCGGATTTGCATAGAATCGAAATTACCATTAAACATTAAAACATTGTTACAACAAGCGCAAACTAATTATGCTACGGGTATAATTGAGACAAATGTGCATCAACAAGTGTTTGATTTTATATTGGAACGTTTACGCGGTTATGCACAAGACAAAGCGATACGTTACGATAGTGTTGACGCGGTATTAAGCTGTGATCCGCAGTCACCGTATGATGCCAGTTTGCGCATGTATAGCGTGGAAAATTTCCGCGAATTGGAGGCGGCGGCGAGTTTAGCCAGCGCAAATAAGCGAATTCATAATATTTTGAAAAAATCGGCTGCCAAATTACCAAATACGACTGATCCTACTTATTTTGAACATCCAGCAGAACGGGCTTTATACGATAAATTAGCAGATGTGCAAGAGGCGGTTACACCATTATTGCAAGCAGGTGATTACAGTCAAGCCTTGCAAACTATGGCAGATTTACGCGAATCGGTTGATAAATTCTTTGATGATGTCATGGTTATGGCTGAAAATGCAACAGTACGAGAAAACCGTTTAGCATTTTTACAATCTGTACGCAGTTTATTTTTACAAATTGCTGATATTTCTAAATTAAATATAGGGTAATTTGCATAAATTAGATAATGATGTGAATTATCAATTTAAGCGCGTAAAAATTGTTTTAGCTTGTCAGTGATTGCGTTACGTTAGATGAGTATTTTTTACATAACGACAATGTTTATTTTACGCAATCATACGACTAAATTTATAGTCAATTTCATTAGGAATAACAAATGTTACAAAAAATAGCAACAACCCAAGCACCTATACATGAATTAATTGCAAACCGTTGGAGTCCACGCGCATTTGACAAAGATAAAATGATTGTGAAACAAGATATTGTAGCACTACTAGAAGCTGCACGCTGGGCACCCTCATGTCGTGGTGAAGAGCCTTGGCGGTTTTTGGTATGTGATAAAGCCTCGCAACCACAAGCATGGCAAAATGCGTTTAATTGTTTAGCAGAAGGCAATCAAATTTGGGTTAAAAACGCGCCATTATTATTGATTTCAACCGTTATAAAAAAATTCAAACACAATGATAAAGATAATGATTGGGCGATGTATGATGCAGGTGCGGCATGTGAAAACATCTGTTTACAAGCCGTTGATTTGGGATTAGTAGCGCATCAAATGGCAGGATTTGATCCGGAAAAAATACAACAAACTTTTGCTTTACCTGAAACAGTAACAATAACCTCAGTCATTGCTATAGGCTATCAAGCGGAAATTGATGTGATTGAGGATGATGAATTAAAACAACGTGAATTAGTAGCGCGTGAACGTAAACCTCTGAATGAAATTTGTTTTGAAGGGGAATGGGAAAAGGGCTTTTTAATTTAGGAATCAGTATGTTATCAATAGTGATTTTGATTTCTGGACGAGGCAGCAACATGCAAGCGATTGTGGAAGCACGCATTCCTAATGTTGAGATAAAAGCCGTAATCAGTAACGAGCCTAATGCAAAAGGCTTAGAATATGCAGAACAACAAGGCATTAAAACGATAATCATTAATCACAAACGGTATACAAGCCGTGGCAAGTTTGATAATGATTTAATGAATTGTATTGATCAATTTGAAGTAGATTTAGTTGTTTTAGCTGGTTTTATGCGTATTTTAACGCCTGAATTTGTACAGCACTATCGCGGGCATTTGCTGAATATTCATCCTTCGTTATTACCATTATTCAAAGGCTTACATACGCATGAGCGTGCTTTAGCAGCAGGAGTTAAAGAACATGGTGCTAGTGTACATTTTGTGACAGAAGATTTAGACGGTGGTCCCGTCATTACACAAGCAAAAGTAGTTATTTTAGAAAATGATGACGTAGACAGTCTGGCAGCTAGAGTATTAGTACAAGAACACATTATTTATCCGAAAGTTATTCAATGGATTGCAGAAGGGCGTTTATTATTACAAGGCGATCAAGTGCTACTAGATAATAAAATAGTGCAGTTTTAGCGTTTTTAACTTGAAAATAAATAAAAAATAATATCTTTGCTACTTGGTTTTGTTTAGTTCACGCATATATCTATCTCTAATATTTAAAATTAATTATAATGTAAAAATATGCCGTTCTAGCAAAGGAATTTTACGATGAAATTAGTTAAAAAACGTAAAGACGGTTCAACAGAAGCACTCAAAGTTACTGAAAAAAAATCAGTATCAGAATCTGCATTACCAGCTTGGAAAGTATTAATTGTAGACGATGAGCAAGATGTTCATATCATGACTAAATTAAGTCTCAAAGGATTTGAATTTGCGGGACGACATTTACAAATATTCCAAGCGATGTCTGGACAAGAAGCACGTAAAATTTTACAACGCGAGCTTGATATTGCTGTAGTGTTAATTGATATTGTAATGGAAACAGATGACGCAGGTTTGAAGTTAATTAACTATATTCGCAACGAATTAAATTATAAAATCATGCGTTTAATTGTGCGTACAGGTCAACCGGGCATGGCACCTGAGCGTACAGTTATTGAACAATATGATATTGATGATTATAAAAGTAAAACTGAATTACGTGCAGATAAATTATATTTAACGATGCGTGTTACACTCAAAGCTTATCGAGACTTACTCACTTTAGATGCAAATCGCCGTGCATTGCGTAAGATTTTGGAAGCTGTCCCCAAATTTCATCATGCACAATCTCTAAATCAATTTTTTAATGGTGTACTCATTCAATTAATTGGATTATGTAATTTAGGTGAAAACAGTTTAATTTATAGTGTAAACAGTGGGTTAGTTATTACAACTTCTCTAAAAGAAAATCAAGCTGTCGTACAATCAGGTACGGGACGTTTTGCGCCGAATCAACCATCTGATGAAGTAGATGTTATTCGTAGTATGTGTTTAGAACGCTTGTCAGGTGACGTACCAAAACAGGAATTACCAGAAAATGCGTTGCTTATCCCATTGATTGTAAAGGAAATACAAATTGGTTTTGTCTACTTAGAAGATGCTATACACCTAAGCGAAGCAGATTTAGATTTAATTCAAATTATGGTGCAACAGTGCAGCAGTGCATTGGAAAACTTACAACTTTATATGGATTTGAAAGAAGCGAACAAAAAGACTTTAAAAATGCTAGAAATTACAGAGCAAGCACGCCAAGATGCTGAAGCTGCTGATCTTGCCAAAAGTCAATTTTTAGCTACCATGAGCCATGAATTACGCACACCATTAAATGCAATTTTGGGCTATAGCGAATTATTAGAAGATACCGCAACAGAATCACAGCAGGATGAATACATTAAAGATTTACATAACATTCAAAATGCGGCACATCGTTTATTAAAAATGATTAATGAAGTGCTAGATTTTTCAAAATTAGATACAGGGCAGATGCTGTTGTGTTTAACTCGATTTAAATTAAGAAGTTTAATAGATGATGTGATTAAAACCATGCAACCATTAATTGAAGAAACTTACAATCAATTTGAATTAGATGTAACTGGTTCTTTGGGTTATGTGCAAACTGACAAAGCGAAATTACATCAAATTTTAGTGATTTTACTAAGCAATGCAGCTAAGTTTACTGAGCATGGAAAAGTATGTTTACAAGTGGAATATTTAGATGAAAAAGTTATTTTTAAGGTCATTGATAACGGAATCGGTATGACTGACGTGCAATTACAAAAATTGTTCAAACCCTTTGAACAAGCAGATATGTCATTTACACGCCGCTATGAAGGTACGGGCTTAGGTTTAGCGATTAGTTACCGTTTGGCTAAACGATTAGGTGGCAGTTTGCGAGTAAAAAGTCAATATCAACAAGGTAGTACTTTTACTTTGGAATTACCATTAATAATAAAAAATTAATTTTCGCTAAACCAAATTGCATCAATTAATAGCATTGCTGCACCAATAGTAATTGCACTATCTGCAATATTGAATACTGGCCAATGCCAACTTTGATAATATAAATCAATAAAATCAATTACATAACCATATAGCAATCTATCAATAAGATTATTGCCAATCGCTCCACCTAAAATCATCGCTAAACCAACATTAACTAAAGTCTGTGAACGTGGTGTACGCGCCATCCAAACTATAATGACAACACTAATAACGGCAGCAAAACCACTAAATAGCCAACGTTGCCAGCCACCTGCGTCAGCCATAAAACTAAACGCTACACCAGTATTATACAATAGAGTAAAGTTAAAAAAAGGTAAAATTTCGATGGATTGACCTAAAATTAGCGTACTATCAGCCCAATTTTTACTTATTTGATCGAGTATAATGACAACAACACTGATCCATATCCAAAATAAACCACTGTGAGTTAATTTATTCATAAACATTAAAACACCTTTACTCCATCACCAAATAATACAATATGTTTACCTT
>CAYMCP010000049.1:0-27224 GCA_964388965.1 uncultured Thiotrichaceae bacterium
TCTTATCAAAAGATTGGCTACTTAACCTAGATTTCAAATCGGTTCTATAAGTATTTAAAACATGAAAAAGATATTTCTATACTCACTTCTCTATTTACTCTCTGCCAATCCAGCTCATGCTGAAAATATTGTCACTTCAGTTGAGCAAGCTGTGGTGCGTGTTATCAATTTTATTTCTGAAAATAAAGGCGCGACAGGAACAGGTTTTGTTATTAATTCAAATAATTATGTAGTAACTAATTATCATGTGATAGAAAATTATTCAACACTATTTATTGCAGACGGTGGCGTTGAACGAGAGCACCTAAAAGAAGTGAATGTTATTTGGTCATCGGCAGAAAAAGATTTAGCAATCTTGCACGTCCCCAATTTAAATCCTCGAAAACCATTAAAATTAAATGCGAATTCTCTTGAAAAAGCGAGTGTTGTATTAGCATTAGGTTTTCCCGGCGCGGCTGACCTTTTGGGCAATGATTTGGATTTTGTAGAAACTAGTGCAACTGACGGTAGAATCAGTCGTTTAATGCGTAATACTTCATGGAATAATACCAGAGAATTATTTGATATTATTCAACATAGTGCACAAATTAGTGGTGGTAATAGTGGTGGCCCATTAATTAATTTATGTGGTGAAGTAATTGGCATTAATACAGCGGGAGCAATTGATGTACAAGGTATTTTTTATGCTTCGCATATTAGCAGCTTAATTGAAGTTTTAAACGCACGAAATATAGATTTTCAATCGACGACTACAACTTGTGCCGCTGATTCTGGCTTTGATACTCAATATTTAATTTTATTAATATTTATTATTTTAACGTTCTTGATTATTTTTTTAGCGTTTAGGCAGCCACGCCAACAAGCTGTTAAAACTGCTGCCGCATATACTCAATGGCTACGTCAACCTCCCATCAATTTTTACTCTAAGACCACACCAACAATGATATTGCAGGGAATAAATAGACACCAACATATTTATTTACCTATTGCTCAAGAAAAATTAAAATCTTCTCAAGGAGTTATAATTGGTCGTTCTTCAAAATCATGTGATTTGATTATCAAAGATGCCCAAATTTCGCGCCGTCATGCACGTATCTATTACCATAATCAAACATTATTGATAGAAGACTTAAATTCTGCTAATGGTACGCAAGTCAATGAGTTGCAAGTACAAGCTTATCATTCTGTCAATATTGATGAACAATCACATATCCAATTAGGTAATATTATACTTAAATTGGTTAAAATTGGTTAAAAATTATGAAAAAACTTAATCGTGAATTGAATATTTTTAGCATATCTGCATTAGATTTATTTGCTTCTGCAATGGGCGCGTTTATTTTGCTCACAGTGATTTTGTTTCCGTATTATCAAAAAAATGCCAAAATTGTAGAAGATTTAAATAAAATTAAAAATCAATTAGCCCAGACTCAACAACAACTTAGTGAATGTCAAACGCAACAAACAACATTGCAAAATCAACTGTCTGAATCTCAGGCTCAGCAAACACAAACGCAACATCAATTGCAAGAATGTGAACAAGCTAACAGCCAAAATCAAACCCAACTCCAGCAATGCGAGCAACAACGCCAAGCCTGTGAAGATAAATTAAAACAAACTTTTTTAGCCGTTGTGATGAAATGGACAACAAGTCAACAAGATGTTGATTTACATGTTATTGATACGCAGGGGCAAGAGTATTATTATCAACAAAAGATTTTTAATGGTTATAATGCAGAATTAAGCGTTGATACAACCAGAGGACCAGGTATTGAAATTTGGGAAAATCCACGCGCTAAAGTTGGTGAATATAAAATTTATGCTAATTTATACGCTCGTAACGATAATGATAAAAATCCCAAAGTATTAACCACTATTTATTATCGTGATGGCTCAAAAAAATTACGCGATGTCACACTTTCTGCCGTGCGACAAAAAAAATTAGTTGCCATCATCAAGGTTAATTCTGACGGAGATGTCCACATACAAAACCAATAGGAAAATATGGATGCCAATTTTTAAAAGCGATTTACATAATCATCATAACGCATTGCCTATAGGCTATGTCTTAAATAAACAACGTAATAATCCATATCGTATTGAAAAAATACTTGGTTCAGGTGGCTTTGGTATTACTTATCTGGCTTATGATGAAACATTAAATTGTCTAGTTGCACTAAAAGAATATTTACCAAATGATTTTGCGGTGCGTGATAGTAATCATTTTAATGTTTATCCAAAATCTTCTGCTGATACCGAAAATTTTAATTGGGGATTAAGTTGTTTTATTCAAGAAGCACGGACCCTAGCTCAATTCAATCATCCTAGCATTGTACGCATCCGTTCTTTTTTTGAAAAGTTGAATACTGCTTATATCATCATGGATTATGAGGAAGGTGATAGTTTAGATACTCTAATTAGAGATAGCGAAACGGCGGAAGAAGATGAAATTAAAATTATATTAAAGCCTTTGCTTGATGGTTTGGAACTCGTGCATCAAGCTAATTTCCTACATCGAGACATTAAGCCCGCCAATATTTATATTCGTTCTCAGGGTAATACACCTGTTTTATTGGATTTTGGTTCAGCCCGTTACGATGTCAGTTCTCGTAGTCGTAGCATGACAGCGATTGTAACCCCAGGTTACGCGCCATTTGAGCAGTATGAAAGTAAAGGCGTAATGCAGGGTGCATGGACAGATATTTATGCAATGGGTGCAGTGTTATATCGTTTGATTAGTGCCAAAGTACCGCCGGAGGCACCTGAGCGAACGGGTGCAATCATACGTGGTAAACCAGACCCGTTAATTCCAGCAGTTAAAATTGGCAAAGGACGTTATTCAAAACATTTGTTAGAAGCGATTGATTGGGCATTGAAAATTCATGAAAATGAACGTCCTCAAACTGTTGCTGCTTGGCGTAAAAAACTTTTTCTTGAGAAAACAAAACCTGCAAACTATTTTGCTGTCATTGCTTTTTTATTGTTCGTTTTAATTGGTGTTGGCGGTGGATATTACATTACTCAAAAAATGCAGCAAAAACACAATGCAGAACAAATTACAAAAAACACAATGCAGAACAAATTACAGATGAACACAAGAGACAGAAACAACAGATTGAAAAAGCAAGGCAAGAAGTGGAAGAAGCTAAACGACAAACTGAGCTAGAAAAGAAAAGATTAACTGCTGAACGGAAAAAACAAGAAGAGGAAACCGCAAAAATTAGGCAAGAAACGGAGGAAGAGCAGAGAAGACTTGCTGCTGAACGGAAAAAACAAGAAGAGGAAATTGCAAAAGCTAGGCAAAAAGCTGAAGCTAATAGAATTGCAGCAGAAGAAGCAAGGAAAAAAAATCAGTTGAGAATCCAACAACAAAATGTTAGTGCAATTAGTTTAGCTGATAAATGGTTTGCAGAAGGCAATTACTCTGGTGCAAATGAATGGTGGGAATTGCTTTGTGAGGCAATTGATGAAATTTACTACAGAAAAACTAATACACGGACAGCAACGACTCAGAGAGAAAAGGCAATTTGGTTAGGAATTCGTGATACAACGGCAGGTGAATTCTACAAAGATCGTCAACGAAAAGGAGACAATAGTTGGTCAAAAAATAGAGTTATAAATAAAATTAATGAATCATGCAAATAGTTACTTATTCTCTTCCAACTCCATTTGTGTAATAACATTTGAATCTTCAATGGTTACTATTTCTTCATGGACAGAATAACCTGTTTTATCAATACGAATACGATATTTACCAGGCGGTAATTGAATACCATCTTCATACTCTGGTTTAATATTCATTATTCTTATTCGACTATCAGAAGGAATAGCACGTATTGTAAGTGAATAATATTTAGTAGGTTCTACTTGTTGGCTAACAGGTTTGGCTTGCTGAATTTGAATGGATATATTATTTTTCAATTTTGTAATTCTTTGATAAGATTCATCTATTCGTTGTTCAGTGATTTGTCCTGTATGCACAAGTGCCTTAATAATATTAGTTGTTTTTTCAACAATATTCTTTTCATACTCTAAATTATTCCCAATAACCAAAATGTCGACACCTGCGTTGATTGCTCTAAACACAGCTTCCTCCCAATCATATTTATCAGAAATTGCTTTCATTTGCATATCATCGGAAAAAATAACACCTGTATAGCCCATTTCATATCTTAATTTAGATGTAAGCGTTTTTTGCGATAATGTCGCTGGATATTGTTCATCAAGAAAACGATTAAATATGTGACCAACCATAATGGCATTTTTATAAAAAAGTCCACTTTCTAAAAAAAAATAATACGGTGCAAGTTCTAACTCAGCTTTCCAAGTATTAGTGACATCAACCCAATTTAAATGAGAATCATGCGTTGCAGTTCCATGTCCAGGAAAATGTTTCAAAGTACATATAATATTTTGAGAATTGTGCTCACGGATAAAAGATAGAGCGTGAGCCTTCACAATTGAGGGTTCATTTGAAAAGCTACGTTCTAATTTTCCTATGGAGGGACTGTTAGGATTGATATTAACATCAACAACTGGAGCAAAATTAAGGTTAATTCCAAGTTCAGCTAAGGTATGAGCTATTTTTTTAGCTTGCTTCCTTGTTTCCTCACAGCCTTTTTGACCTAAATATTCTGCTGTGAAACGACCATTGAAACCAAATTTTTCCTTTAAACGCCTTATTTTTCCACCTTCTTGATCGATAGCAACAAAAAGAGGAGGTTTAGTGATATTTGAGTCCAAATTAGCCTTTTGTAAAGTATCAATCAACATTTTTATCTGATGTTCTGACTTAATATTGCGTTGCCGTGATTTTGAAGTCATATCATAATCAAATAAAATAACACCACCTAAATGAAAATTTTGAATATCAAAAATAACCTGTTTTACTCCCACTTGATGACTAAATGCTCCCCTAAAACCAACAAGTAACATTTGTCCGATTTTAACATCTAGTGGCAAAGACACTGATTCATTAGTTAGTTGAATAAAATGATTTTGAGCATAACACGTTTTTATAAACAATAGCGTAAAGGGTAAAACGAGTAAACTTATTTTTTTAACTATATTCACTATTTATCTCTCGGTATTGAACTTTATTAAAAAATATATAATCCATTGTAAAATAATAAGATGCAAATATTCAAGTTTGTCCCAAGAAATAACTTGAATTATTAGTAACTACCTAGCCTAACTATCAATGCCATTAAGTTAAGGACTAAAAGCCATGTTTACGTTGAGTTCGGTGATAATGCAACAATAACCGATCCGTGTGAACGCTGATTTGACCTTACGGTATTGTTCTTTAAACCTTTCTGATTCTATCATTCTTCGATTTTCTTCCATTATTTCCAGCTCTTTTTTCATTTGTTTTCCTCTACAGTACTTTTGCTCCTTTCTCTTCTATTCTACTCTCTTTTTTCCTTAACTTAATGGCATTGGGACTTAGCCTATCCAAACTTAGGAGGTACGTGTAGTAATTTTTTATTCATCAAAGGCTTGCGATGTAACAATTTTGTGGTTAAACTTTAAAGTAACTTTCTATAACTAACTTAAAATCCTTCGTGAATATTTTTAGGCGTACTGGTAAGACCTATGATAGATAATAAAGGCTACAGACTAAATGTAGGTATTATCCTGAGTAATCGGGAGGGGAGTGGTGTGCTGTGGGCTAAGAGATTAGGTCAAAATGCGTGGCAGTTCCCTCAAGGCGGTATCAAAGCTAATGAAACTCCAAAACAAGCGTTGTTCCGTGAACTATACGAGGAAATTGGTTTAACGGCGAAACAAGTACAAGTTCTTGGTGCAACGAAGCGTTGGTTAAGTTATCGCCTGCCTCAAAACTTAATCCGTTATCATCAAAAACCATTATGTGTTGGGCAAAAACAGATTTGGTATTTATTGCGATTGACGGGTAAAGATACTGATGTTTGTTTCGACAAAAGCCATTCACCTGAATTTGACCAGTGGGAATGGGTTGACTACTGGAAACCATTGAGTGAAGTGGTACATTTCAAATACAAGGTTTATGAAACAGCTTTAAAAGAGCTTGAACCTTTGTTAGCAAAACACCGTTCAACAACAATTATTCATCACAAAGCACTACCCAAAAAGGTGTATCAGCGTTTATCAAGAACGCCATAGGTTTCAGTGAGCCGCGTCCACAAAAGCGTGGTTCTACTTGTTTCCTAATTGAGACTTTAATCCTAAAATGTAGTGCCATTCCTGTTCCGAAACAGCCATAACAGATAATCGGTTGCCTTTCTTAACTAATGGTAAGTTTACCAATGCTGCTTGTTGCTTTAAGACGTGTAAGCTGATTGCCTGAGTAAATTTTTCTACAAATGCCACATCTACCCGATACCAGCGTGGATTATCTGGTTTGCTCTTCGGATCATAATATTTCCCATCGGAATTAAACGCCGTATCATCAACATAACCTGCTTTAACAATTTTCATCATGCCAACAATCGCAGGCACCTTACAATTAGAATGATAAAAAAATGCTAAATCACCAATTTGCATCTCGTCGCGCAATATATTCCGTGCTTGATAATTACGCACACCCTCCCACGGCTCGACTTGTACTCGCGCCAAATCATCAATACTAAACGCATTCGGTTCAGACTTTAATAACCAGTAAGCCATCATAGTTTACCTAATTGATGACTTGCAACTTGCTGAAAAATATCATGATATTCTCTAATTTGTTCGGCGGATAATAAAAATACACCTTCACCACCTTGTTTAAATTCCAACCAAGTAAATGGGACATCAGGATATTGCTCAATGACTGCTGGCTGACTCGCTCCGACTTCGACAATTAAAATACCCGCTTTGGTCAGGTAGTGGACTGCGTCACAAAGAATTTGCTTGACAAAAAACAATCCATCTTTCCCGGCTTCTAAAGCAACTAACGGCTCATGATGATATTCTGCTGGCATGGTTTCGATTTCGTGTGCATCGACATAGGGTGGATTAGCAACGATTAGATCATAATGCAAACCAGATAAATTTTTAAATAAATCAGACTGAACCAGATGAACTTGATGCACTAGTTGATACTGTGCAACATTTTTCTTGGCAACAGCTAGAGCCTCTTCGGAAATATCTACTGCGTCTACTTCGATACCAAAATAATAAGCGATAGCAATGGCAATACAACCGCTTCCCGTTCCTAAATCTAATGCACGATTTACACGATTTATATCAATCCATGGCGTAAAATTATTTAAAATTAACTCTCCAATAGGTGATCGTGGAATAAGTACACGCTTATCAACATAAAAATTTAACTCTGCAAACCAAGCTTGTTCAGTTAAATAGGGCAATGGAGTGCGATGCTCAATGCGCTTTTGGATACGTTCTAGCAATAAACGTCGTTCTTGATAAGTAACTTTTGCTTGCCACAAATTTTCAGGCAAATAGCGTGGCAAATGTAAAGACTGAGTGATTAGAGCAATCGCTTCGTCTACGGCGTTATCTGTACCATGCCCAAAATAAATATTCGCTTGATTAAACTCGCTGGTCGCCCAACGTACAAAATCTAGCAATGTTTCAAGTTCTTCGATGATGTTACTCATAAAATTTTTTAATAATCCATGTTACGCAAAAATAGCAAATGTGAAATAGAATCGGTGACACTCGGCGTATCCCACATTCTGCGAAAGCTACAAAAGAATCCGTCTAAACTTGTGAAATATGCTTGAAAATATAGTGAAAATCCCGTTAGCTGCCAATGTGAGAGCAAGGCTGTTACATCCATATCTTATTTCATAAAGCCATTTATTTCAATAAATTATAAAACTCTTACATTGAACTCAAGTTAAATTAGGCTGATTTAGCAAAGCGCACAGAGAGATGGTTTTACCAGAAGAGAAGGGACCGATAAGGGAGATTTTTAACGGTGATTGACTTTTTTCAATCGTTTCGGTCAATAATGGTTTGATTTGTTTAATAAGTTGCTGTGATGAATCAGTAGGCAAATCATACACTTCATCAAATAATTCAATGCCAATATGATCCAAATGAGCAAGTATTTCCGTTTTTAACGTATTAGCAATCTTGACAAGTTCAATTGGTTTCTTAATTTTTCTTGCTAATTTTTTATCTAATGTTTCAGTCATCGGCGAGACTCCGAACTTTTTTCCTAATGTCATGGATTTAATTTTGACTTGGCGGATAAATCACGCCTAAATCGTACACAAGCAACGCATTTCTAGCCTTTAATGGTACCACCATTAGACATTGACCGTTGACAGTACATCGAAAATCAAAATCAGTATCATAACCACCACTAAATTCATCACGTAGTGGAATTGGAACGGTAAATAACTCATGATTGAGATTCCAAAAACGCACTGTGTGGTCTGTGCCAAGCGTTGCGACATGTTGATGATCCGGTGCAAAAATGACTTTGGCGATGGTTTCAGTGTGACTGTCGCCAATTGGGACGTGCTTATTGTAGTTCGCTGTATCATAAAAATACGGTGTATTCGGACTGGAGCCGACAACCGCTAGTTGTTTACCATCACTACTATAATTTAAATAATCAATTTGTTTTGGCGCATCATCAAGCTGAGTGTGTAACTTGAATTCTCCGTTTTTAACTTGCCAAATATACAACTCAGTTTTACTACCTGTTGCTAATTCGCTATTATTAGGATGAAAAGCGATTGATTTTAAAGCATTAGTAGGCGTTTGATAAGTTTGTGTGGTTTTATCATTCAACGAGAATAAACCCATTTTTCCGTCATTGCCTGCATAAGCCAGATATTGATTATTAATTGAAAAAGTCATTGCTTTAGCAGCTTGTTCAATACTGTGCAACTGTGTTGCTGTTTCGGTTTGCCATAATTTTAAGGTATCTTTTTCGTCCAAAGTCGCTAATAAGTTGCCTTGTGGATTAAATTGAATACGTTTAATTGCAGCCTCATGCGCTGGTATTTCCCATAGCTGTTTATCAAAATTAGGTGTGTATATGGCGAGGTTGCCATTTTCAAAACCAACAGCAATATATTGATTTTTAGGAGAAATACTCACAGATTTTGGTTGCATAAGTGCTACCCATTGCATACCTAGTGTTAAATCCCATTGCTTTAATTGGTTATCTCCACTAATGCTGTAAATTTGTTGGTCCACGACTACGAGCGCATTAACTTGATCTTGATGACCTTCTAACACTCGTAAGGTTTTACCGCTTTTCACGTCCCAAACCCGTAACTTTTCATCTTTATCACAAGAAATCAATAAGTTATCATCTTTAGAAAAGGCGACATCTAAAATCATTGCTTTATATGCTTGTAAAGTTTGCGGACCAGTCTGGGGATTTTTAATGTCCCACAATCGTATCGTTTGATCAGAGCCTGCACTAGCAAGTAAGTTACCTTGATGATTAAATGCAATTTTAAATACGGCGCCTTGGTGTCCCGCAAGTATTTTAGATTGGTTGTTGGATAAATCCCATAAGCGAACCGTTTTATCACCAGACGCACTGGCGAGCAAATTAGCTTGTGGGTTGAGTTTGAGGTCAAAGATAAATTTTTCATGACCTTGTAACTGGTTGATTTGTTGATTTGTTTCTAGGTCAAAAAAGATGATATTGTTATCTTTATCGGCATAGATCAGTGTATTTTGATGTACTGTTACGGCTAATGTCGAGCCTGCTACTACACGTATTGGCAATAGTTGGCTGCTTGCAGTGAGTGGTGTATCGAGTTGATAAATGGTAGTTTGATTGGATTCACGTTCATAAACGGCAATAAAAATAGTATCTTGATAACTGGTAATAACATTAATGCTTTTCTTTTCACCCAAAATTGAGTTTATAAAGGGATAATCTTGTAGCTGGGAATTTTTGTCATAAAATAGCAATTGTGCCTCTTCACCGCCCGCGATTAATAATTGACTACTTTCATGAAAGTATAAATTATACATTGGTTTAGAAAATTCGACGCTATTTATTGGTTTTGCAGACATCAACTGACTGTTGTACCAATTGAATAAATTGCTAGTGTGTTGTTGGGTGAGTGCGATGTATTTTTTATCAACTTGCTGTAATTTAGCCAATTATTGCAGTGCTTGGGTGTAATTATCTCTTTGAGTGAGAACTCTAGCATTCGTTAAATGTGATGTGATTTGGGTTTGATTTATATGCGCCTGTTCTTGTTGGTACAGTGAACTTTTATAATACAACGCCACAAAAGCCGCCAAAGTAAGTGACACAATGACAGTCCATGCTAGGTTTGCCATTTTTTCCTTTCCTTGCCCGTAGTGCACAAATTCTTTAACCAAAGGCAAGTTAGAGTTTATAGTGTCATCGTAATCATCCAGAACTTCATATTTTCTAGCCCATTCATCACTGGGTTTGTAGTCTTCTAACCACTTGACCGCATCAACAAGTTTTCCGCCTTTCCATACTACATTTCTGCATTCAAATCTCCAGCGTCTCGCATCATCTCGCAACAATTTATACATTTGAGCATTTTCAGCTTCTGCTTTTACCCAACTTCGTAAACGCTCCCAATGCGGTATAAGACTTTCATGACTAATGTCTATGATGGTGTTTAGGGTGATGTCTTGTTCACTTCTCAGGGGGGTGATAAAACCACAAGTATAATCATTAAAAAATGCTATAACTTCGATTAATTCTTTTTCAGTCGCTTGTAAAATTTCAGCAATACTGGCAAGACGCATGGGGTGACGCGCATTAACAACATGGCTTTTATTGATGGTGCGCTCGGTTATACATTGAAAAATACCTCTGCAAAGCCGTTTGTGTTCCTCTGTTAATTGCTCATAAATTTCTTCTGCGTGTCGGTTGATTGCACTCTGAAAACCACCAATAGCTTTGTAATCTTCGTAAGTTAATTTAACGTTTCCACCACGTTGCGCTTTGGCGTATAGCCATGTTCGTAATAAAACATGTTGCATGACGGGTAAAGGTTTACTCTCCTCAACACCGTCACCAAGAATACGTTGTACTAAGTAATCTTCAATATCATCATCAAATGACTTTAGTGGTCTGATAATCGCTTCTTTAAGCTGTTCACGATTCATTTTAGGCACTAAAAACAAGCCTTTATTAACAGCTTCTATCAACCCACGAAAATTAATACATTCTCCAATAAACTCAGCACGCATCGTAATAATAATGTAAATATTAAGCTGTTCCGCGCTTTTTAGTAAAATACCCACAAAATTATCACATTCATCTAATCTATCAATATTGCCATCTTCCATTGCTCTTTGATAGGTTCTTAATAATTCTTCAAATTGGTCTATTACAATAAAAAAATCAGTATTTTTATCCACACCAGCAGCCTCAAAAAATACACCGATATGTGTTAATTCTTCAATTACATCATATTTTATGGTGTCATAAATCTGTTCATCATCTTCATTTTTGTATTTCTCAGATAATTGATTTTGTTCTGCTTTTGTTAGAGCTTGATCATACAAAGCTTTTATTAATTGATCTAGAGGTTCATTTTTCGGAGTGAACAAAGCAACACGCCAAGAAGCTTCACCCGCTGTCATACCTTGCGCTAATGGGGGCAAAAAACCTGCTTTGATAAGCGATGATTTTCCTACACCTTGCTCACCAACTATTGCAACGAAATTTCTCTCATTGCCAATGAATAAATTTACAATCTCTAAGATTTGCTCATCTCGACCAAAAAATATAGATTTATCTGTTATTTCGTAAGGGCGTAAGCCAACATAGGGGAATCGAGAGTTCATTTTCTACTTTTATAAAAGCAGATGGATGTCCCGAACAAGTGCATAATGATGATAAATTAGTTTTTTTTATAGGTTGAAAGCTCACCATAAAAAGACCCAACACAAGCAAAAACGACAACAAAAGCAACATACTTCTGGACGCTTTCCCTATGTTTTTCTTCAATGAACTAATCAACATGAGAATATAACTTGTTTATCATTAACAATTCAATTAAAATTAACATAAATTTAGAGCTAATATTTTTTGATAAAATAACCATTGATTTATTCTAATATTGAATAAATCTAATTATGATGAATGTATTGATAAAATAACCGAACTTTTATCTTAATCAGATGATTTTTATCCACAATCATTTATTGGGTTCTGTGAAAAATTGCTACTGAATAAATCATGTGCGTAAAACGCATTTCGTAAGTGGACAGGAAAGTGTTTATGTCGTATTTTAGCGCGACAATTGCTAATCAAAAATTATTACTATGAAAACTGAAAAAAAATGGGATATTCAACAATCACGCGCTTTGTATAATATTGAATACTGGAGTAGCAGTTACTTTGACATCAATGCACAAGGTGAAGTTTGCGTCACGCCAACTCCCAATCAACCCGGTGTCAGCTTATACCAATTAGCAAAAAATTTGGAAAATCAAGGACTTTCTTTCCCTATCCTAATACGTTTCTCCAATATTTTGCATCGCAGAGTTGAAAGTTTATGTTCAGCATTTGAAAAAGCAATGCAATTGGAGGAATACCAAGCTTGTTATACTGCGATTTATCCCATTAAAGTTAATCAAAATTACCAAGTCATTAAAGAAATTCTTAATTCAGGACGAAGCAACACGGGTTTAGAGGCGGGTTCCAAAGCAGAATTAATGGCAGTTATCGGGTTAAGTGTGCAAAATGCTGTGGTAATCTGTAATGGTTATAAAGATCGTGAATATATCCGTTTAGCTCTGATTGGGCAACAAATGGGTTTACGTCCTTATATCGTAATAGAAAAAGCCTCTGAATTAAAATTAATTATCGAAGAAAGTCAAGAAATGGGTATTAAACCGTTATTGGGTATTCGAGTACGTTTAGCGACCATTAGTAGCGGTAAATGGCAGAATTCTGGCGGAGAAAAATCTAAATTTGGCTTATCGTCCGATCAAGTAAGACAAGTATTATCTCAATTAACTGTAGCAAATTTGCTTGACTGTCTACAATTAATGCACTTTCATCTCGGTTCGCAAGTTGCTAATGTGCGTGATATTCAGCGTGGTTTATCTGAGGCTGCACGTTACTATGCGGAACTTTATCAATTAGGTGTGCCCATTAAAATTGTGGATGTAGGTGGTGGATTAGGTGTAGATTATGACGGTACACGCTCACGTAGTTATTGCTCTATTAATTATGGTGTCCATGAATATGCCAATAATGTGGTGCATGAATTGTACAATGTTTGCTCGATGAACGGATTGCCATACCCCGATATTATTTCAGAATCAGGGCGCGCCATGACCGCACACCACGCCGTTTTATTAACCAATGTCATAGATGTCGAACAAGTTCCACAGCCTGAAAATTTAGAACCACCTAACGAAAATGAACACGCAATTTTACGAGATATGCGCTATGGTTTAGAAAATATTAATCAACGCTCTATATTTGAAGTTTATCATGATGCCGCTTATTTGCTAAGTGAAGTTTATTCAATGTTTACGCATGGATTGTTAGATTTAAATCAACGCGCATTAGCAGAGCAATTATATTATGCAACTTGCTGGAAAATAAAAGAATTATTACAACCTAATTTGCGTGCTCATCGTAGTATTTTAGATGAAATGAATGATAAATTAGTAGATAAGTATTTTTGTAATTTTTCTTTATTTCGCTCAACGCCCGACGCTTGGGCAATCGATCAATTATTTCCCATTATGCCAATCCATCGTTTGAATGAAAAACCTACTCGTCGTGCCAAATTGCAGGATTTAACTTGTGATTCTGACGGACAATTTTTAAATTATGTGGATGGTGAAGGTGTTGAAAGTAGTTTGCCCGTGCATGGGTTGAATGCTAATGAAGAGTATTTACTTGGGATTTTTCTGGTTGGTGCGTATCAAGAAATATTAGGAGATATACATAATTTATTTGGTAACACATATTCGGTAAGTGTTGAAATTAATAAAGAGGGTGGATATAACTTAGTTGAACCAAATGAAGGTGATCGGGTAGAGAATTTATTGCGTTATGTCAACATTGACCCAAGCGTATTACGTCATGAATATCGAAAACGGATTCACGCAACATCGTTAAAAAACGAGCAAAAACAAGCTTATTTACGTGAATTAGATTCTGGTTTAATGGGATATACTTATTTAGAAAAATAGGTTACGGTTAGCGTTTTTTCAATATTCATTGCGTTATCGGATGACAGGGCAGCACGTTGGTCACGAGTTAAATTGTGAAATTTTCCTAAAATACAACACGTGCAAAAAGAATTCAGTCATTCTCATTGTGACACCCTAATTCTGTAATACACCTATTTACAAAGGATAAGACCGTGCTTGTCGCGGTCACTCCAGCGAAAAATATTCTGAAATTCGATAGTTTAGTGCAAAACATTCGTGATACATTCAGAACTTTTCCCGATAAAAGAGCAGGAAAAAATACACAATATCAACTCGAAGATGCCGCCTTTAGTGTCTTTTTTATCAAATCCGCCTCTTTCCTTGAACACCTATGCACCTAATGGCGAAAAAACAGAGCAACAATCCTACATAGAATCTTCTAAACGTTTAATGCGTAATAAATGAATTCGCCGATTATTGGCACGCATCACCTCAAATCTAAATCCTTCAAAATCAATTACTTCACCTCTTTTTGGTAAATGTCCAAATGCTTTCATGACCAAACCGCCTACTGTATCCATCTCATCTTCATCTAAATTTACGCTAAAATATGAGTTAAATTCTTCAATTGGCGTTAATGCCCAAACTAAATAATAACCATTGTCGCGTGGATTAATATAAACTTCATCTTCAAAATCATGCTCATCGTCAATATCTCCAACAATTTGCTCAATCACATCTTCAATTGTCACCAAGCCTGCCATGCCGCCATATTCATCAATCACAATCGCCATGTGATTACGATTAGTGCGAAATTCACGCAAGAGAATATTAAGACGTTTACTTTCAGGGATAAAAATGGCAGGGCGCATCACATCGCGCATATTAAAAGGTTCTTGCTGACCGGTTGCGTAATAGTCCAATAAATCTTTAGCGAGAAAAATACCCTGCACATCATCTCGATTTTCACCTACAACAGGAAACCGAGAATGTCCTGATTCAACAACCACTTTTACTAAATTTTCTGGTAAATCGTTAATGTCAAGTGCAACCGTTTGAGCACGGGGAATCATAACATCTCTAACGTGCATTTCTGAAACTTGTAGCGACCCCTCAATCATGTGCAACGTATCAAGAGTTAAAATTTCTCGGCGTTGCGCCTCGCGGATTAGAGTAAGTAATTCTTGTTTAGTCTTAATCTCTGTTGAAAATAATGATTTTTTAATTCTATTAAACCAATTTAAAGTCGGTGAGGACATAATTTCAGCCATCATCATAATATTCAGTAAGGATTAGGATAACCTAATTGTCGTAAAATATGTACTTCTAAATTTTCCATTTGTGGCGCGTCGTCTACCGTAACGTGATCATAGCCCAACAAGTGTAAAACGCCATGAACAGTTAGATGTGCCCAATGGGATTCTAAGGTTTTCTGTTGTTCAACTGCTTCATTAGCAACTACATTGGCACAAATAATAATATCACCTAATAATTCTATCGGAATTTCTGGTGGTGCGTCGAATGGAAATGATAGTACATTAGTTGCGTAATCTTTTTGTCGCCAAGTTTTATTTAATTCTCTACCCTCAGATTCATCTACAATACGCACAGTTAATTCAGGTTCATAAGCTGATTTAAACTGTGCATGGACGAGTGTCGTATCAACCCATAATTGGAATTGTGCAACTGTTGGTAGATTTTCTACTTCTGTTGCGATTTGAATATCAATAATTGCGTGCATAAAATAATTTTACTTTTCATACCAATTTAAATTAAAAAATATTTTTTAATCTATAAAATGTACTTCATCAATAAAAGGTTTAACCAAATCTCGAATTGCATCAATATCAAAATCATTTGCTAATGTTGAAATTTGTGTGTACAGCGACTTATTAGCAGGATAAAGTGCGATTAATTTCTGTGTATAATCCACGATTGCGTCGATGTCACCTACTGCTGCCAATTCGTAAATTATATCGGCTTGTTCTTTCGTAAACTGTACATTAATTGTTGTTGTTTGCTCTGTTTGTAAATTTACTGTATCTAGCCCTGCTAATTCCAAATATTGTGAAATTTCTTGAATTAATTCATACTCTTGAATCGGTTTAGGTAAAAATGCGTTACAACCTGCCTCTATACTAGCGCGTTGGTGTTGCTCAAAAACACTAGCAGAAGTAGCAATAATTGGCGTGTGCTTAATTTCATCACGTCTACGGATTTCTCTTATCATATCAAAACCATCCATCACCGGCATCATTAAATCGGTAATGACCAAATCAGGGTGAAACTCATCCACTTTATCCAATCCTTCATAACCATTTTTAGCTTGTAAAATTTTAAAATGAAGTGGTTCTAGCATTTTCACCAACATTGAGCGATTTTCTAATTTATCATCCACTACTAATACTGAATATTGTTTTTTTTCATCTACATAGTGATCTATAGATTTTGTTTTAATTGTTGTAGCCACTTCGGGCAATGCCAAACTAAACCAAAAACAACTACCTTGATGTACGACACTTTTTACTTGCAATTCACCACCCATTATCTCAATTAAGGCTTTCGTAATCGCCAACCCTAAACCCGTACCTTCATATTGATATTCTTCTCCAACACGTTGAAATGGCTCAAAAATTTCTTTTAATGTATTTTCCTCAATACCAATCCCGGTATCTTCTACCTTAAATTCAACTTTATCTCCATCATTAGTTACCGTAATAAGTATATTACCTGTGTTAGTAAATTTTAGCGCATTACCAATTAAATTAATTAGCACTTGACGTAAACGTCTTTCATCAGTGCGTACTACATTCGGCAAAGTATCAGCAAATTGGTAATTAAATCCTAAACCTTTTTGTTGTGCGCGAATTTTAAATAAATCCATCATACTAATCAAAAAATGTTTTAAATAGAAATCATTAGGATTAAAATCTATTTTTCCAGCTTGGATTTTAGATAAATCAAGAATATCAGAAATTAAAACTAATAAATATTCACCGCTTTTCTGAATAATTTTAAGTCCTTCAGCTTGTTCTGTAGATAAAGATTTATCACGGTTTAAAATCTGACTATAACCAAGAATCGCGTTCAACGGCGTACGCAACTCATGGCTCACATTTGCTAAAAAACTATCTTTAGCTTTGTTTGCAGCCATAGCTTGATCGCGTGCCTCAACCAATTCCCGTGTGCGTTCAGTCAAAGCTTTAGTGCGCTCTTGAACCATCTCCGCTAAATGCTCGCGGTATAAATTCAGTTGAATGGTACGTTGCTCGACTTGAGCTAACATAGCATTAAATTCATGCGCTAATATCCCCAGTTCATCTTCTCCAACTGTTTCAGCGCGTACCGAATAAATTTTATATTTGGAAACTTCACGGGTCGCATGTAATAAATTTTGAATTGGGCGAGTAATTAATTTTTCAAAATAATGTGCTAATATGAAAGAAATTAAGGAAGCAGCAAATATTATAAATAATATTATTGCAATGGCTTGGTAAATATAATTGCGCATTTGCGCTAAATCAATTTGAAGATATACTGCGCCAATATTTTCCTTTTCTAAAATAATTTTTTTTAAAACATGCAGTTGATAGCCTTCAAAAAAATACTGTTCTTCTTGTTTTTGATTTATATAACCTGTTAGTGGCGCAGGTATATTGGTGGCGGTTAAATTTTTATTCAAACGTTCATAATTTGCGAAAAGATTAGCTTGATAATCAAATAAATATGCTTTAATAATTCGTGGATTTGATTGCAAGGCTGTCAAATTTTTACTTGCACCCTCTTTATCATTAAACAATAAATTAGAAATATTTTGATTACCAATCATTTCAGCGAGTATAAGCGTATCTGCCACTTTATTCTTGCGTAAATTTACCATGTCGACTGTAGTAAAAATACTAATGATAACAAATGAAATTAACGTTGTAGTTGCAATAACAATTGCTCGCAACTTATTCTTGATGCTAATATTTCTTAAATCTAACATAAACGCCACCTTTAACATATTCTTGCTTGTATAATGGATTGAAAATGTTTTATAGTCAATTTCATTTCATCGATTGGGACGGGTGTAACCAATTTGGTTGATCGTGAAGATTGGTAGTCCTACAATTCGGAAGCAAAGATTTATCCCAATTTATGAAATTAAATTGTCTTGAAAGATAAATTTTTATACAACATATTAGACTGTTCATTAATAGGATTATTGTATGATTAAAGTATTATTTGTTTGCATGGGTAATATCTGCCGTTCGCCAACCGCAGAGGCTGCGTTTACTAAATTGGTTCAACAAACAGATTTGCAAAATAAAATTACAATCGATTCTGCTGGTACACATGCTTATCATATTGACGAGCCACCGGATTTACGTTCGCAACAGGCAGCACGTCAACGCGGTATGAATATGAGTCATTTGCGGGCAAGACAGGTAACAAAAGAAGATTTTGATAAATTTGACTATATTCTAGCGATGGATAGCAGTAACTACGCTATTTTAAAAGAAATGTGTCCAAGGGGAAAGGAACACAAACTTAGTATGTTCCTTGATTTCGCGCCTGATCTGAATGCCATAGAAGTGCCAGACCCATATTATGGTGGCAGTCAAGGGTTTGAACATGTACTAGACCTCGTGGAAGCTGCTAGTAAAGGTTTATTAGATGACATTCGTCAGCACTTTAACAACGTGCGCGGTAAGTAATACGCCCTTTGCTCAAATCGTATGGGGTCAATTGTACCGTGACTTTGTCACCGGTCAAAATTCGGATATAATGTTTACGCATTCTGCCAGAGATGTGCGCAGTCACAATGTGTCCATTATCCAGTTTGACACGAAACATCGTATTTGGAAGAGTCTCAGTAACGACACCTTCCATTTCAATGCTATCTTCCTTAGCCATATATAAGTTAATTCCTTATGCAATACAAAGCGCGGTATTATGCCTTATTTTGTTGAAATAATTCAACTTTTAATTTACTGTATTGCCGTAATTTAACACTAAGTTGATGATAAGAAAAGATTAATAAAATCTATTTGCTAATCAACGAGTTTTTAGCAATTAATTTCTCAGTCTAATATGAATTCGAGCTAATAAAATATATTCCCAAAATTTCAAAACACATTTTGAAAAAATTGCTAAATACAATGCTTGAGGTATTATTTTTGAACTTGTTTATGATCATGCCAAACTAAGATCGCCAATAAAATTGCCGTCGCTGGAATCACACCCCACAACATTACGCTACTAAATAATGGTAAACTTGGGTGATTTAATGCTGATAATAGCAAATAAATTGTGTATGCAGCATAATAAGCTAGAAATAATAAACCTTCCCAACGATCAAGTTGTCTGCCACTGAAAAAGGTCGGTAAACACAAAATCGCTACCGCAATCATGATGACCATATCTACATTGAGCGCAATAGGTGATACGTCAATACCATTTGGTGCAACGACGCTAGATAAACCTAATACCATACAAATGTTGAATAAATTACTGCCAACTGCGCCACCGATTACCATATCTCTTTCCCCGCGTAAACTTGCAGCAATCGTTGCGGCTAACTCTGGTAACGATGTACCAATTGCAATAATAGTTAAACCAATAATTAATTCACTTAAACCGAAAAATTGCGCAATCATTACTGCACCGTCTACTAGCCAATCAGAACCGACGATTAATAATACTAAGCCAATGATAATATAAAGAATTTTTATCCAAATACTCATTTCCTTACTTTCTTTTTCCAGCTCTTCTAACTCTTCTAATTCTGCTTCAATAATGATACTGTTATCACGACGACTTTGTACAATTAAGTAGATGGTGTAAATCAATAAAATAGAGAATAAAATCGCGCCATCTAATATACTAATTACTAAATCCATACTGAGTATGTATAACAAAATAGACACTGCAATCATAAGTGGTACATCAAGTTTAATTAATTTTATGTTGACAGTCAGTGGCGTGATAACTGCTGCAATTCCTAGAACCATTAAAATATTTAAAATATTACTACCAATTACATTACCTACTGTTAAATCAGGTTGTCCATTGTAAGCTGATTGTACGCTTACTGCTAATTCTGGTGCGCTCGTACCAAATGCAATGATTGTCAAGCCAACAACCAGAGGTGAAATGCCAACGGAAGTTGCAAATGTGGACGCACCCTTGACCAACGTATCCGCTCCTACGACCAGAAAAACAAAACCAAGTAAAAATAAGACTAAAGTTAGTATATCCATTTAGAAGTCCTAATGTGAAAGTTATATAAAGATTCAGTTGTAAAATTTGTCGCGTAACATACCATATATAAGTAAGTTTTTCTATTCCTAATAAGCAAAAATAGTATTACTAAAATCACATATTTTGATTATAACCACGCAATAAATTGATCAATGGGTCTGGAAAATGGTGCGCCTGCATTTCTTCAACAGTTGTACTAACATTGTATAAAAGCCGCTGAAAATAAATTTTTTGCTCTTGTTGGTCATAAATCGCAAATTGTGCTCCTGTTTGTCCATTACGCGGTTGACCAATTGAGCCGGGACAAATTAGCGCATAATTAAATTGAGATAAATCAATGACTTCTTTGATCAAATGTTTATCAATCCATCCCTTACGCACGTATGCGCCGGGTTGATGAGTATGTCCATGAAAGCAAAGCGGAATTTGTTTGCGCTCTAAAACATTTAAATTTTCCTGATAAGTCATTTCATACACGTAGGCATTAAAAAACGTTGGGTCTATCGGCGAACCGTGTAAAATCAGCCAATTTTCATCGTATAAAATAGGTGGTAATTCCTCTAACCAAGTTTTATGCGCTTCGCTAACTCGTTGATAAGTCCAATCTAATACCCATTTGGCTGTACTTGAAAAACCTTTGTTAAATTGTCCTGTTGCCAAGCCGTGGTCGTGATTGCCTTTAACTATCATAAAATCTGTTTCTTGTAAACGCTCGATACATGCTGTAGGGTGCGGTCCGTAACCGACAATATCCCCTGCAACAATGCCATGTGTAATATCTTTCACTTTGAGAAATGACAATACAGCATCTAAAGCAGGTAAATTAGCGTGAATGTCAGCGAGAATGGCGAGATAACGTATGTTTTTATAGTGGACTTTTTTAGTTTGTTGTGTCGGTTTGGGTTGTAGCGTATTAATGAAAATTTCTATTGTTTTACGCTGTATCTCTGATGGAAAATAAATCGATTTAAGCAATTCCGCTAATACAGTAAAATATTGTTTATCTTCATAATATTTATAAATTGCAGCGCGTACAATTTCCCCTAATTGTGTTGCATTGGTTTCCGTATTTAGCCACTCGGATGAGCGAAAATATACGCCTAGCATGTGTGCACAAGCATTAAATCTATCCCACATGTATACGTCATCGTCTAAATAATATACCTCACCATTGCCATCTAAACCAAAATTAGATAAACCTTCGTCAATCCGCAAATCAAAGTTTTTTGCCATATAAAAGTAATAATCAAAGATTTTTTTTAGAATGGCTAGGCGGGTATGAATAGCGATTTCGGGATGAGTAAAAAGTTGATGTACTGGTTGTAAACGTGGACAAATATTGCCAACTCGTGCAGTATTTTGTCCGGATTGATGTGCGACAAACCAGGTTTTTTGTGGATGATGGATTGTGTATTTACGCTCTTTTTCTAAGGCTTGTTGCACCCAACGATTAGCAGAAAATTCTGATAAATTAATTTCATTGTGAATTTTTAAAATATCTTCGGTAGCGCTGTAAATTTGTGTACAAGGGCGACCTGTGAACGTTTTACCATGTATTAATTTAGTTTGTTCTTGCTCAAGTAGTTGATTAATTTGTTCATTATTATAAGTGCTATGCTTTCCAACCGCACCAATAATTGTAATTTTATAAGACATATCTATCTCACTGCTCTAAAAAGTTTGCGTACAAAAAGACTTATCCAATTGAGGACATCTTTTCCACGTTAAACTGAAAAACCACCTGTGTAAACATAGTAGTCATTTTGTATCTTGAAAACACTATAGTATCCTATACTGTGAGATTTAATAAAATGCCACATCCCTCATTATACTACGAGCGGCATGAAGCTAAACAATTATAAAATTTAGTTTTTAACCGCCTACAGTATATAAAATCAAATTGTTGACTAAAACAGTTAACGCCACTTTACGAAAAAAGGTAAATGGAATGAGTGTAAGACCTCAAGATATTTTCAATTATCAACTTGACCCAATATGTTTTGAGACATTTCCCAATTCTGCAAAAATTTATGTACAAGGTAATCGCCCAGATATTTGCGTACCAATGCGTGAAATTTCACTGTGTGACACTATACACGCCGACGGTAAAATCGAACAGAATTCATCGATAACCGTTTATGATACTTCTGGAGCTTATACTGATCCAAATGTTGATATTGATTTGCGTAAAGGTTTAGAGCCAATCCGTGAAGCATGGATTAATGAACGTAATGATAGCGAGCAACTTATCACTTTAAGTTCTAAATATGGACAAGCGCGCCAAAATGCACCTGAATTAGTTGAATTACGTTTTAAACATGTTCGTTTACCACGTCGTGCGAAAATCGGTCAAAATGTGACTCAAATGCACTATGCGCGACAAGGTATCATTACGCCAGAAATGGAATATATTGCAATTCGGGAAAATCAACGATTACAAGAAGTTAAAGATAAAAAATTACGCCAGCAACACGCAGGACAACATTTTGGTGCAAATATCCCAAAACAGATTACACCTGAGTTTGTCCGCGACGAGGTGGCGATAGGGCGAGCAATTATCCCCGCTAATATCAATCATCCTGAGCTTGAGCCAATGATAATTGGACGTAATTTTTTAGTGAAAATCAATGCAAATATTGGCAATTCTGCAACCACCTCATCTATCGAGGAAGAAGTTGAAAAAATGGTGTGGGCAATTCGCTGGGGCGGTGATACAGTGATGGATTTGTCAACGGGCAAAAATATTCATGAAACGCGCGAGTGGATTATCCGCAATTCACCCGTACCAATTGGTACCGTACCTATTTATCAAGCTTTAGAAAAAGTGGAAGGTAAAGCAGAAGATTTAACATGGGAAATTTTCCGCGATACGCTAATCGAACAAGCTGAACAAGGTGTTGATTATTTTACAATTCATGCTGGCATTCGTTTGGCGCACATCCCGCTTACCGCCAATCGTGTGACGGGTATTGTTTCGCGTGGTGGTTCCATTATGGCGAAATGGTGTTTAGCCCATCATCAAGAAAGCTTTTTATACACGCATTTTGAAGAAATTTGTGACATTATGAAAGCTTATGACGTAGCATTTTCTTTAGGCGATGGTTTGCGTCCGGGTTCGCTGGCTGACGCTAATGATGCTGCCCAATTCGCAGAATTGGAAACCTTGGGCGAATTAACTAAAATTGCTTGGAAACACGATGTACAAGTGATGATTGAAGGTCCTGGACACGTCCCCATGCAGATGATTAAACAAAATATGACTAAAGAATTAGAAGATTGTCATGAAGCACCATTTTATACATTAGGTCCTCTCGTATCAGATATTGCGCCGGGTTATGATCATTTTACCTCTGGCATTGGTGCTGCGATGATTGGTTGGTATGGATGCGCAATGTTGTGCTATGTCACACCAAAAGAACATTTGGGTTTGCCAGATAAGCATGATGTGCGTGAAGGAATTGTAACTTATAAAATTGCAGCTCATGCAGCAGATTTGGCTAAAGGTCATCCCGGTGCGCAAATTCGTGATAATGCGTTATCCAAAGCGCGTTTTGAATTTCGTTGGGAAGATCAATTTAATTTGAGTTTAGACCCATTAAAAGCGCGTGAATTTCACGATGCAACTTTACCTAAACAATCCGCGAAAACGGCACATTTTTGCTCGATGTGTGGTCCACATTTTTGTTCAATGAAAATTACCCAAGATGTGCGTGATTATGCACAAAAAAACGGTGTGCAAGAAGTTGAGGCAATTGAAAAAGGTATGAATGAAATGGCGGCGACATTCCAAAAACAAGGCAGTGAAGTTTATCATTAATTCACCGCAATTTTTTTCCGCAGGCGCGCAAAATCTATTTTACTAAAATTAAAAATCCTAACAATAATTGTTCATTATGCAACTTTCTAATGAACATACGCAAAATAAGTTTTATACGCCTGTGGATATGCTCAATTCTTACTTCTAAACACGAGAATAATTACTTTAAAAATCATTTCCCTACATATTTTAGTTGACCTTAATCACAATTCATCTTATAAAGCCCCAAGCCCAAAACAAGCCTTGTTATGAGAAATACTCCAAGTAAACCAAAACGCAGTCTTTATCAACTTATTATCCTACTATTTGTAAGTCAAGTTGTTATCGTTTCTGCTCTGACTGGATACCTAGCATTTTACAATGGTCAACTCGCTGTTGATGAGTTAGCCTCGCAACTACGCAGCGAAATTACGCTTAGAATTCAACAAAAACTTGCCTCATACATAGAAATCCCGCATTTAATTAACCAAATCAACGCTGATGCGGTGCGTACAGGCTCACTCGACATTTACAGCGCGAGAGCATTACATCAACATCTATGGCGACAAAGCCGTGTTAAATTATTTTCTGATAGTGTCAGTTATATTGGTTTAGCAACGGAGAATCCAAATTATTACGGTGTACGCCAATTGGCTGATGGAACAACAAAATTTGATAGTCTGGTTACGCTGAATAATGATCAATATTTAGAAACTTGGTTTGCTGATGAAATGGGGGTTTATGACCGTACTGAAACGATTAGTAAACATCCTTATGATCCACGCAAACGCCCTTGGTATCTACTGGCAAAAGATGCTAAAAAACAAGTCTGGACGGATGTTTTTGCTTATTTTGCTGGAAAAAACATTGCGATTTCAGCAAATCAGCCACTTTTCGATACAAAAGGTAAATTTGTAGGCGTTGCAAGCACCGATTTAATATTAGATGAGATTAGTGAATTTTTAAGAGAACTCAAGGTTGGCGAATCAGGTAAAACATTCATCATAGATCGCTCAGGTAAGCTTGTTACTAGCTCCGTATTGGCAAATCCGATTCGTTATGACATGTTTGGGAAAATACTGCGTGATAAAAATAGTAAAGTCGTCCGTTGGTCAGCAACAGAGATAGAAAATAAACGCATTCGTACTGCTGCACAGTATTTAAAACAGTATTTTAATGGTTTTGAGCATATTCAAGGCACACATCAATTACAATTTTACCTAGAGCAACAAAAAGAATTTATTCAAGTTTCGACATTAAATGATGGACGGGGTTTAGATTGGTTAATTGTTGTTGTCGTGCCAGAGGCGGATTTTATGGAGCATATTTATAAAAATACTTTTATTACTTTAATTTTGACCGCGTTAGCTTTAATTATTGCGATCATTATCGGTATTTTTACTACAAAATCCATCACGAAACCAATACTTAGCCTTAATGAAGCGGCAAAAAAATTAGCGCAAGGTCAATGGGAGCAGAATTTACCGATTCAACGCGCTGACGAAATTGGAGAATTAGCCACGTCATTTAATAGTATGGCACGGCAACTTAAAGAATTAATTGAAAATTTGGAACAAAAAGTTGCAGCGCGTACACAACAATTATCTAAAGCTTTCCAAAAGTTAAAATCCTCTCAAGCGCAACTTGTACAATCAGAAAAAATGGCTTCATTAGGACAAATGGTTGCGGGTGTGGCTCATGAAATCAATACGCCATTAGGTTATGTCAAAGGTAATGTACAAACTTCGCAAGATTTATTGGTTGCAGTTGAGGAATTATTAGATGAATTTGAAAAGTTATATCACTTATTAACGCAACAGCCGGATGAGCAAGTTATTGCCGAACAATTTAAGGTAGTAGGAGAATTATTACAACATTTTCATGAAGATGAATCTTTAAAAGACATTAAAGAACTTAATGCGGATACATTACACGGTGTGCAAGAAATTTCCAAATTAGTGGCAAATCTAAAGAATTTCAGCCGGTTAGATCAAGCATTGGAAGAGGATATTGATTTGAATCAGTGCATTGATAGTGTACTGAATATTGCGCATAACTTATTAAAACATAAAGTAAAAGTCAAATTAGAGTATGCTGATTTACCAAAAATTGTTTGTTCTCCTTCGCAGATTAATCAAGTGTTATTAAATATTATTACTAACGCGGCGCAAGCGATTAAAGATGAGGGAACGATTTTTATCAAGACAGGTTATAATGACAAGTCGGTACAAGTTTTAATTCAAGATAACGGTTGTGGTATCGACAAAGCGCATTTAGCGAAGATTTTCGATCCATTTTTTACCACTAAACCAATCGGCGAAGGTACAGGATTAGGTTTATCGATCAGTTATCGTATAATTCAGCAGCACAAAGGTAAAATTAAGGTAACGTCAGAAGTGGGCAAAGGAACCCGGTTTGTCATCATGTTGCCTTTACGCACAAATTATTTATTACAGTAAATTGCAAAAAAGTTTGTTTACTTTATCGTAAAACCACGCTATGCCATTCGATTTTTTTATAATTGGAGCATTTTATTATGCCAAGCACACCAAGTAAAATCCTTGAAATTTTTGATAATCCAAATATGGAACGTGATTATACAATTCACATTGAATTACCTGAATTTACTTGTTTATGTCCTAAAACGGGTCAACCAGACTTTGCGATACTTTATTTAGACTATGTTCCTGATCAATTTTGTATTGAATTGAAATCATTAAAAAATTATATTTGGTCATATCGTGATGAGGGTGCGTTTCATGAGGCTGTGACAAATCAAATGTTGAATGATTTTATCCAAGTTTGCGAGCCGCGTTTTATGCGTTTAACTGCAAAATTTAACGTTCGTGGTGGAATTTACACAACAGTGGTGGCAGAACACCAAAGTTTAACTTGGACACCAAAGCCAGTTGTACAACTTCCCTTGCTAACCGAACAATAAAAATCTCATTATTTTGTTCAATACTTCGGACAGTTTTTAGCGATGTAATGTAATAGAAATCAAAAAAGGTTCAAAAAGATAGGGGTTATAAATGAAGGAGAGAGCCATAATATAGCTGAAAACTCTGAAAAAGTTTGTAAGTCATTGATTTTAGGTGGAGCGTATTTG
>CAYMCP010000050.1:0-27099 GCA_964388965.1 uncultured Thiotrichaceae bacterium
CTTGACTCAACTTCAAAGTTTAACATATTTCTTAGATTTCAAATCGGTTCTATATCATGCGCATAAAGTTAGTTTTGCAACGGCGGCATCTTTAGCAGGCATGAGTTTTGATACTTTTTTAACTCAACTGCAAGAACAGTTTGATATAGGTTCTGTTATGACTGATGAAGCGATTGAACAAGATTTGGCAACAGTCGATAAAATCATACAAACTCGTTCATGATACTCGTATCCAACACAAGCCCAATCATTTTTTGCCTCTCTGTACGCTTACATCAAACTCGAGCAACTCAAAACCAAACTCAACCATTTTGCTCTCAAAAATAAGCTCCACATCAGAGCTATTCAGCAAGCACTTGAGACATTAAGACAACTGCAAAATACTGTTGACTTGCGTAACGTGAGTAATTTATTGTAAATTGCTATGCTTAAACAACCAAATGTTCATTGTGTCACAAACTTTGAGCAGATAAAATATGTGTAGACAAGCTAATCGAATATAACCATGATCAAACATTATTTTTACACCATGCTGCGCATGACTTTGCTGATGACCTTAGTTTTAGGTCTATTGACAGCAAGCGGCGCGGCTATAGTTGTAGGTTACTTTTTACCGCAACTCCCCTCAATTGAGCATATTAAGGCGATTGATTTCCAAATTCCTTTACGTGTTTACAGTCATGACGGCAAATTTATGGCGGAGTTTGGTGCACAACGTCGTATGCCACTCGAAGTACATAAAATTCCGCCGATAATGATCAAAGCGATGTTAGCAACCGAAGATACTGAATTTTTTGAACATAGTGGCGTTAATTTTAAAAGTTTAATTCGTGCCGCAATCAGCTTATTGAAAACGGGTGAAATTCGTCAAGGTGGTAGTACGATTACCATGCAAATGGCGAAAAATCTGTTTCTGACTTCAGAGCGTAGTTTTGAACGCAAATTTAAAGAAATTTTACTTGCATTTCGCATTGAACAAGCGTTGACTAAAGACGAAATTCTCGAATTGTACTTTAATAAAATTTATTTCGGACAACGCGCCTACGGTATTCAAGCAGCAGCTTATACCTATTACTCGCGCCCGTTGAAAGAATTAACGATTGCAGAATATGCAACGCTTGCCGGTATTCCTAAATTTCCTTCCTCTGGTAATCCAATTACAAATCCTAAACGTGCAATGGAACGACGTGATTACATTCTTAAACGAATGCTGGAATTGGGCGACATTGACCAAGTTGTCTACGATGATGCCATTAAACAAGACAATACCGCTAAATTATATAAAGTTGATACTGAATTGGACGCGCCGTATGTGGCAGAAATGGCTAGGCAATACGTGGAAGAATTGTACGGTGAAGCAGTTTATACCAAAGGTTTTAAAGTTTATACGACTATTCACGCTTCATTACAAAACGCAGCACAGAATGCGTTACGTCGCAATTTGCTCAACTATGACGAACGACATGGTTATCGTGGTGTATCAGGTCACATCAACTTGCCAGAGGAAAGTACACAGGCAATCAAAGTCGCCAGCGAAGGCTTAGAAAAATATCATAATTACGGTGGATTACTTGCTAGTGTGGTTATGCAGGTCAATAAACAATCCATTGTCGCTTATAATAAAACAGTGGGTGAATTTACGATTGATTGGAATAATTTACGTTGGGCAAGACGCTACATACATGATAATCGACGTGGTGGACTACCAAAAACAGCTTCTGGCATCGTTAAACGTGGTGATGTAATTATGGCGCGTAAAGTCGGTACAGTTAAAAATGAACAAGATGAAAAAATATCCGTATGGCGTTTATCAGAATTACCGCAAGTTGAAGGGGCATTAGTCAGTTTAGACCCTAATACTGGTGCAATTTTAGCGTTAGCTGGTGGTTTTGATTTTTATCAAAGTAAATTTAATCGTGTTACTCAAGCCTACCGTCAACCCGGTTCCAGTTTCAAACCATTTATTTATTCAGCAGCGTTGGAACATGGTTTTACACCAGCGAGTATGATTAATGATGCACCGGTCGTATTCCGTGCGGGTAATAAACTTTGGAAACCGAAAAATTTTAGCCACCGCCATTACGGTCCAACCAATTTACGCACTGCGCTAACGCATTCACGTAATTTAGTTTCTATTCGTTTGTTAAATAGCATTGGTGTCAATCCTGCGATTGATCATGTTGTAAAATTTGGCTTTGAACGTGATCGCATTCCAAAAAATTTAACGATTTCTTTAGGCACAGGTGATGTGACGCCTTTGGAAATTGCACGCGGTTATGCCGTTTTCGCTAATGGTGGTTATTTAATTAAACCCTACGTTGTAAGTAAAATCGAAAGTATGACCGGACATTTACTACACAAAACTGATCCGCTAGAAGTTTGTAGCAAGTGTCCAAAATATACAGTTAATTCTAACGAAGAATTGGAAAAAACAAAATTTAGTCATGCGCCGCGTGTGTTGGACGAACGTAATGCGTGGACTTTGACATCAATGATGAAAGATGTAATTAAACGTGGTACAGCAGTACGCGCCAAAAAGCTTAAACGTAGTGATTTAGCGGGGAAAACGGGCACAACTAACGATCAACGTGATGCGTGGTTTGCGGGTTTTAATGCCAGCATGGTAACGACTGCATGGATTGGATTTGATCGTCCACGCTCATTAGGTAAAAAAGAAACAGGTTCACAAGCCGCGTTGCCAATGTGGATTGATTATATGCGTCATGCCTTGAGTGCATACAAAGTACGCTCATTGTCGATGCCAACAGGCATTGTTTCGGCAAAGATTGATCCTGCAACAGGTTTTTTAGCAACCAGTCAAACACCAAATGCAAAATTTGAATTCTTCTATAAAGAGAATGTACCTAAACGTTACGCGATTTACAGACCTAAAGAAACAACCAAAGAACACAAATTAACTCAAGGTGAAACCATTTTTTAGGATTACTTTATGATTATAAACGTAAGTCTTATTGTTGTTGCTTACCTAATTGGCTCATTTTCGTCTGCGGTTGTCGTCTGCAAACTCATGGGCTATGCCGATCCGCGAACTTTAGGTTCTGGTAATCCGGGTGCAACCAATGTATTGCGACATGGCGGTAAAAAGGCGGCAATTATTACCCTAATACTAGATATGCTAAAAGGGGTGATTGCAGTTTTATTAGCAAAATGGTTAGCTGACAATACACTTGTTGTCGCATTCAGTGCAATTGCTGTATTCTTAGGTCACTTATATCCAATCTTTTTTAAATTTAAAGGGGGTAAAGGTGTCGCGACCGCATTAGGCGTATTATTAGCGTTGCATTGGATAGTTGGCGTGAGTGCATTACTGACATGGTTAATAATCGCGTTTAGTTTCCGCTATTCTTCTTTGGCAGCTTTAATTACCGCCGCCGCTACGCCAATTTATATGTATTTGTTTTCTGGTATATTAGACTATGTATTCATTAACACGATTATTACTGCATTTATTTTTTGGCGACACCAGTCCAATATTCAAAAATTATTGAATGGCACAGAAGGTAAAATCAATAATTAATCGCACCGTATTCCAGCGGAGACCGTTGGAATAAGAACGTAAGAAAAAAATTGTTCATTCATACTTGGGGTTTACATGAGAAAACTCATTAATATTTTATTTTTGCTCAGTTTCATTGCGGGCTGCGCGACGAATAAAACAGTTGTTGAGGACGAAGACACTTGGGTATCTAAACAGGTCGATAATCAGGTGGTTTGGGCAGACGACGCGACCGAAGTTGCAGTGATTGAATTGCATTACGATGAAAAAGGTACGGAAAGAAAGCATTTTAAGCATCAATTGTACGTGCAAAATGTAGACGGTTCTGAACGACGCGCGATTACTGAATTACGCGATCATCAAAATGGTAATTTATTTTACATGAAACAAGCCGGTTATTTTATTATGGAATCATTATTGCCTAATGGTTCAAGACGATTTGATAAAATTGATACGAATGGACATGAAATTTTAATCATTGAAACACCGGACAATGAACATCAACCTTGTATCGGTGTAGAACCGGTTGATAATAAACCATTACCACAAGTATATCATTCCGTTATCCCCTCGCCAGACGGTTCACTACTAGCGCATATTTTCAGTTTAGATTGTGGAGAAGTCAGCGTTGAATTTTTGTATTCTAACAACCTTAATATTATCACTGATCCTGTGATATTACCGATTGAAGAGCCTGTTAATGCAACATGGCATATTGATAACTACATTATTCTGACTAATAATCAGAGTACGACAGCGTGGGCAATTCGGATTGATCAAGCAGCAGAACAAATTGAACCACCAAACTGCGTTGTGCCCGTGACGAGCAGTAGTCATATTACTCATGATGGTCGTATGGTCTATCTGGACGAAACCAGTAATTTAAAAGTACGTCAAGTGGACGCGGCAATGGCTTTTGGCTGTCAATAGCGCAAATGATAATCTACAGAGCAATTCTCATTTTTCACATTAGGCAAGGCTCAGGTTGTAGGATTTAGGAATGAGGATTTAATAACTTCCAAAAATTTGTTGTGCAGATAGCTGGTAGCAGAAAGAGCATCAGTTACACTGTAGTTTGTGATAATACAATCCTATACCCCTGAAATAGAAGCGCAGATGCGCAATTTTTATAACAGTTTATCGGAAAAACATCGTCGTCTCTATGCTGCGGTTGAAGCGAAAAAGTTGGGATATGGTGGAATAACCTATATGCAACCTTTTGAAATGTGACCCAGATACAGTTGCGCGTGGTATTGAAGAACTCAAAGTACCCTTACCCGAAAAAGAGCAACGTATCCGAAAACCAGGTGGTGGACGCAAGTCCACTCTTTGTGTACGACATCTCTTTCTCGATTTTATCCTTCTTAAACTCGAAAGTTTAACATATTTTTTAGATTTCAAATGGGTTCTATAGATCACCTTTTGCGACCCTGCCCAATGTGAGTAATATGAATTCGTCACTCAAAATCGTAATATCAACAATACACCCAAAATACCCAATACTAAACTAACTAAAGGCATATTCAATTGCGCCACTTGTAGCGAAAATAAAATACTACTGCTCAAAATTAACATACTACCTAATACTATCAAACGTTGTTGTTTTTGACGCTGCTGCATTTCAATACGCATGAATTGTAATTCAGTAGTTAATTTTTGTAATTGTTTACGTTCCGACTGACGTTGTAGTAAATTTTCATGAATCAATATCGGTAAATCTGGCATTTTTTCAGCCCACAATGGCATTTGCATTTTAATGCCGTTAACGAATGCACGCCACCCAACCCGTTCATCCATCCAACGCTCTAAGAAAGGTTTCGCTGTTTGCCATAAATCTAAATCTGGGTACAGTTGACGACCTACACCCTCAATATTGAGTAAAGTTTTTTGCAATAAAACAAGTTGTGGTTGTACTTCCATATTAAAACGTCGTGCAGTTTGAAATAAACGCAATAGCACTAAGCCAAAAGAAATATCTTTCAATGGACGGTCAAAAATAGGTTCACATACGCTACGAATTGCCCCTTCAAACTCTTCAATACGTGTTTCTGGCGGCACCCATTCAGAACGCACATGTAATTCAGCTACTCGTCTGTAATCTCGGTGGAAAAACGCTAAAAAGTTTTCTGCTAAATAATGTTGATCTTCTGTGCTCAACGTACCCATGATGCCAAAGTCTACCGCGATATAAGACGGTTTATCAGGGTTGTGGGTATCTATAAAAATATTACCAGGGTGCATATCAGCATGAAAAAAATTGTCTCTAAACACTTGAGTAAAAAAGATTTCAACGCCTGCCTCCGCCAAATATTTCAAATTGACTTGCTGGCGTTTTAATTCAGCAACTTCGTTAATTGGTACACCACTAATCCGTTCGGCGACCATTACATTTGGTAAAGTATAATCCCACTCAATTTCTGGCACATACAATAATTTAGAATGAGTAAAATTGCGGCGTAATAAGGTTGAATTAGCCGCTTCTTTCATTAAATCTAATTCATCATGTAAATTTTTCTCAAATTCAGCCACCACTTCCAATGGACGCAATCGTCGTCCTTCTGACCAATATTTGCTTGCCAATTCCGCAATAAAATATAGTAATTCAACATCTTTTCTAATTCGCTTTGCAATGCCCGGTCGAATAACTTTAATGATAACACTACGTCCATTATGTAAACGCGCTGCATGAACTTGAGCAATAGAAGCTGATGCTATTGGATGAGTATGAAATTCAGCAAAAACATCTTCTAACGGTCGCCCGTAGCCTTGCTCAATAATTTTTTTAGCTAATTCTCCATCAAAGGGTCGCACCCGATCTTGTAATTTCGCTAATTCGATTGCAATATCATCTACTAACAAGTCGCGTCTCGTGGATAAAATTTGTCCAAATTTGACAAAAATCGGTCCCAATTCTTCCAATGCCAAACGTAACCTTGCACCACGAGTCAAATGTTTAGGGCGCAGCCAGTACCCCGGTGTAAAATAAGCTAATAAACGCAATGGACGTAATATATCAGTTGAAAATGCCAGCTCATCTAAGCCATAGCGTACAATCACACGATAAATAGTGAATAAATGTAATAAATGATAAAAATGACGTAACATATATTTTAAGAAAAAACCCGTTGTAGTTTCTGAATACGCAATGTCAAACGCTCAGTATCATCACGCAATTTATCTATCTGGTTTAAAAATTGTTCAACTTCGGTTGGGTGGGGTAAATATTTTAATTCTTCTTGTAAATATTCGCTCATATTAGCCTCGTGAGTTGCAACGCGTTCTTTAGTGTAAGTATCCCACTGACGCAATAGATTACCTAATTGGTGTGCGGGGATGTCACCAATAATTTGAGCAATATATTCTTCCCAATCAATCGGTAATTTTTTAAATAATGCAGTAAGTTGTTGTATGAGATGTATATCACCTTCAATTTGAATCTCAGGATAATTGGCTAAATTCGGTTGTGATTGCAAGCTAAGATTGAGCAAGCTAAGTGGTGCGCCTGAAATAGTTGCATCTACTTGCCCGTCATACTCACCCGTCACCACAATGCGCTCTGATTCTGCGAACAAATGAAATTGTAAAAATACACCCAATACTTCAATACGCACAATTTTACCTTGTAAACGTTGCAGCGTAGTGCGATGTGAGGGATTTAGATATATTGCTTGATTAATCGCTGTTTCAATGGCAGCAGCTAAAATAGGACTTAAAGCCATTTGTACCGTTCTCTTTAATGATGATGTGGCATTTTAAATCAATTTGGCGTGAAAAACTCGTTTTGCATTAACATAGATGATCAAGCCCTAGCATTTTAAGATGGAATTAACTGTAATTGTTTGTTTAAATTAAGAATTACTGAAAATAAAGTGCACTACTTGCAATCTATAATAAAATACGCCAGACTTTAGCAACTGATGGAACGAGTCAAAAACAATGCTGCTGATGTTACCTAGATTGCTGACACTTTTGGGTATGGGTGGTGGCGCGAGCTACTTAACGTTTTGTCTACTGATTTTCGTCGGACAGCGTCATTTTATTTATAGTCCAAGCCCTATTTTGTCTTTATCCCCTAAACACCCTCTTTTTAATATGCCTTATGAGGAAATCACTATATCAGTTAAAAATAGCAATGATTATCTACATTGTTGGTACATCTACGCGCCCAATGCAGAAACCTATCAACACATTATTCTACCAGATGAGCCATCGAACATTTTAACTCAACCGAAAATAATTTTATATTTTACAGGAGCAGGGTATAACAAAGGTACATATTTGGCGCGAATGAAAGGATTTCGACAATTAGGTTTTTCTATTTTTACATGTGATTATCGCGGCTATGGAAAAAGTAAGGGGGGTTATCCTAAAGAAAAACAATTTTATGAAGATGCGCAATTGGTTTGGGATTACGTTACGCAAACGTATCATATTGATCCTAAAGATATTATTATTTATGGTGAATCGTTAGGCGGTGCGGTTAGTATTCATTTAGCCGCGCAACAACCCACAGTTGGCGGGGTAATTATCCAAAGCTCTTTTACTTCTATGGCTGCAACGATTAAGCAATTAGGTTTAATGCGCTATTTTCCAGTGGAATGGATGTTGACAGAAAAATTTGAATCCATTAAAAAAGTCAAAAAAATCAAAGCGCCTATTTTGTTTTTACATGGTACAAATGACGAGCTTGTACCCTCTTACATGAGTGAGCAATTGTATAAAGCTGCAAACCAACCTAAACAATTATTTTTTGTACCTGATGCGGGTCATGCGCGTTTATATCGTCCGGGCAAGGATTCTTATTTGCAAGCAATTCAACGTTTTATACAGGACAATAATATTTAATATGAAAAATATATATTTTCCTCGTCCCAATAGTCTCCGTTGGGAAGCAGCAAGGACGCTCTGCGTCCTGATTTATTGTGAGTTGCAAATATAGCGTAAAATTTTCATCTGAACTGCGTAACTCCTACCTCGAAGCTTTTCAGCATTTCCTTTTTTTCTAGCAGCCTGCTAACATAAGCATTTCCGCGTAACATGCGCGTTTAAATCAAAAGTTCTTGCGTAAATTTCTTAAAAATGACTCAAACTATTGATATGATATGCCAATAATAATTAAAGACCACCATTGAGGATTTTTTTATGACAATACAAATCGTTAGCACTACAGCTTTTGACGATCAAAAACCCGGCACATCTGGATTACGCAAAAAAGTCACAGTATTCCAACAACCTAATTATTTAGAAAATTTTGTACAATCTATTTTTGATTCATTACAAGGCTTTGAAGGTAAAACCCTTGTTGTTGGTGGTGATGGGCGTTTTTACAATACAACTGCGATTCAAATTATTCTAAAAATGGCAGCAGCTAATGGTTTTGGTCAAGTTTTGGTGGGGCAAAATGGCATTTTATCTACGCCTGCCGCATCAACGATTATTCGTAAATATCAAGCATTTGGTGGTATTATTTTATCAGCAAGCCACAATCCGGGCGGTAAGAATGGTGATTTTGGTATCAAATACAATATTACCAATGGTGGACCTGCACCAGAAAAAATAACCGAAGCTATTTATAGCCACAGTCAAAACATCACTCAATATAAAATTTTGAATGCACCAGATATTGATTTAGAACATCAAGCTGATTATCAGTTAGGTGATATGCAGGTGAAAGTCATTGATGCTGTTTTAGATTATGCCGATTTAATGCAAACATTATTTGACTTTGAAGCAATAAAAGCATTATTACAATCTGGTTTTAATATGCGTTTCGATGCTATGCACGCTGTTACAGGACCTTATGCTAGAGAAATTTTAGTTAATCGCTTAGGTGCTGCGCCAGAAACAGTGATGAATGGAGTGCCATTGGAAGATTTTGGCAACGGACATCCAGACCCAAATCAAGCCCATGCACATGAATTAATTGAGGAATTAGAAAAACCGGGGATGAGTTTTGGTGCCGCATCGGACGGAGATGGTGATCGTAATATGGTTATAGGTCGTCATTTCTTTGTCACGCCCTCCGATAGTTTAGCCGTAATTGCCGCCAACGCACATTTAGTACCGGGCTATAAACAAGGTTTAACAGGCGTCGCGCGTTCAATGCCAACCAGTCGTGCAGTAGATCATGTTGCGTCGCGTTTGGGCATTGATTGCTTTGAAACGCCAACAGGTTGGAAATTTTTTGGGAATTTGCTCGATGCGGGTAAAGCAACATTGTGCGGTGAAGAAAGTTTTGGCACAGGCTCGAATCATGTCCGTGAAAAAGATGGTTTATGGGCTGTGTTATTTTGGTTAAATATTTTAGCGGTGTATAAACATCCAGTAGACACAATCATGCGTGAGCATTGGCAAACTTACGGGCGTAATTTTTATTCTCGTCATGATTATGAAGGTGTGGATAATGTAGGTGCAACTCAATTAATGGATAAGTTACGCGAGCAATTCACTGATTTACAAAACAAAAATTTTGGAGATTACAGCGTCAATTTAGCTGATGATTTTAGTTACAACGATCCAATAGATGGTAGTTGTAGTCATAATCAAGGCATTAGAATTGGTTTTGCACAACATGAGGCGCGTATTATATTCCGTTTATCTGGTACGGGTACAGTCGGTGCCACATTGCGCGTGTATTTAGAGAAATATGAGCCAGACCCTTCAAAACATGAGCAAGATACGCAGCAAGCATTAGCAGATTTGATTGCGTTAGCAGAGGAAATTGCGCATATTAAACACTATACAGGTCGTGATAAACCGAGTGTCATTACTTAATTTGCAAGTTATTTTTACTAAAATTTAATCTCATCCTAACTCAATACGATTGGGATGAGCAATATTAAAATTAACAGTGATTTTTTAGTAGTACGGTGAATCTATTTGAAAGTTGTGTCCAGATCGGTATCTGCAATAGAACAAATCGCTGCTATTTGCACCACTTAAAAAAGGTAACGCATTGAACGACGAACAATTATTACGCTACAGTCGCCAAATTTTGCTGCCACAAATTGATATAGCAGGTCAAGAAAAATTATTAAATTCAAAGGTATTAGTTGTTGGTTTAGGTGGTTTAGGCTCGCCGGTTGCGATGTATTTAGCAGCTTGTGGCGTTGGACATCTCGTACTAGTCGATCATGATAATGTTGAGCTTTCCAATTTACACCGTCAAATTATTCATACAACCCGTAGTATTGGTATACCTAAAGTCATTTCAGCCCAGCACACCATCAGCGCACTGAATCCTGATATTCAACTTATTGTTTATCAACATAAAATTGAAAATATTAGCCGAAATATCACCGATGTTGATGTGATTGTTGATTGTAGCGATAATTTTGCAACACGCTTTGCTCTAAATCAGTTTAGCCAGCAGCATAAAATCGCGCTTATTTCTGGTGCGGCTTTACGTTTTCAAGGTCAACTCACTACTTTTTTACCAAGTTTATCTACCAGTCCTTGTTACCATTGTTTGTACCCAAATATAGAAACTGAGCAAGAAAATTGTAATAATTCAGGTATTATTTCGCCACTCGTTGGAGTAGTTGGTAGTCTGCAAGCGATAGAGACTATCAAAATACTCCTAAACATAGGTGCTAACCTGTGTGGTAAACTAATGCTATTTGATGGTTTCACCATGCAGTGGCGTATTGTGGCATTGACTAAAGATAGTTCATGTCCAGTGTGCTTAAATAACTAGCTTAGATAATTGGAGGTGTGGGTCATGACTGTCACCGTGAAATTTTTTGCCAGTTTGCGCGAGGAAGTGGGGAAAGGGTCGGTACAGCTTAATGCGGTTTCACCTATTACAGTTGCTCAAGCTTGGTCGCAAGCCTGCGACGAAACGCCGTTACCTCCTCACGTACTGATGGCTGTCAACATGGAATACGTCGAGCCTTCGACGGTTCTGCATGATGGCGATGAGGTTGCGTTTTTTCCGCCTGTAACTGGAGGCTGATTGATGAAAGTTATTGTGACAACAGAACCATTTGACGCATGGGAGCAAATTCAACTTTATGAGCAACGTATGCGCTCACAGGCATTACAATGGGGAGCTGTCACAACTTTCGTTGGTACAATGCGTGATTTTAACGAAGGCGACGATGTGCAAGCTATGTTTTTAGAACATTATTCACCTATGACTGAAAATTATTTGCAACAAATTGCTCAAGCTGCAATGCAACGTTGGGCTATTCTTGATACGCTAATTATTCACCGCGTTGGTGAAATTTATCCTCATGATAATATTGTGTTGGTTGCCGCTTGGGCGGCGCATCGGGGTACAGCGTATGAAGCAAGTCGTTATTTAATTGAAGAGTTAAAACATCACGCACCATTTTGGAAACATGAAACGCTAAAAAGTGGTAAAAAACGCTGGGTAACAGCTAATACCTCTTGCAAAGCGCAACAGAGATAGTCTTTGCTTGTGACGATGCACTGCGTCGTCACCCGACTGGACGCACCAGCATCCCACAATATTGACGCACTAGCGTCCCACAGTATTATTGTAAATTCATTTACCCTATAGAACCGATCTGACATCTTTAAAACTGAGGAGAAAATCATTCCTGTTTTCAGAAAGCGTCTATCCGAGAACGATATTTGCGGTCAAAATACGCCCGCATCGTAACAAATTTAACACCATTTTAGATTTCAAATGGGTTCTATATTAATACTAACTATCAGATTTTAAACCCATATCTAGCAATGAAAGCGTCAATGCAGGATGATAATAAGGATCGCCTGCTTGCAACCACGTTTGCCATTGCTGTGAAAAAAGTTGAATCTCCTTATTTTCCCAAATTTCCCACCAATCTCGCGCCTCAAATCGTGCGTAAGGATTATAGACGGTACGATAATTGTGTTGCAATGCACGTAAGGCAAAATCTGCTAATCCGTAGACAGTTTCATATTGTGGATTTAAGCCGCCTAATTGTTTCCAACAATCACGTTTCAAAGCATAACACGCAGGATGTGGCATACTAACATTGCGTATCATAGTAGTCACAGCCATATAACCAACAGTTTGCTCTGGAAAACCAGCATAAATCAATAGTGGTGATAATTCAAAACGTTGCACTATCCCTGCGTGTAATAAGCGTCCTAGCGGATCGACAATTTTACCCGTCACCATCGCAACTTGCTTAATTTGCAACCAATTAATTAACTGCTCAATCGCTAAATTTTCATAAGGCATGGTAACAAATACTAAATAATCCGTTTGTGTCGTTTCAAATGCGTGATTAATTTGCGTTGCGTAATTATCCAAATTCGCTAGCTGAATAACTTGGTAAGAATAACCAACATTATCTAATTGCAAGCAATAATTGCCACGCCATAAATTTTGATTTTCCGTAACATGCCCATACCAACTGCGTCGTTTTAAAGTATCTTTTAAAGCCTTCTTACCTGCGATATAAGTATAATTTTTCGCGCTCTGCGTACCTGCAATAGATTTTTCATGCTGTCGCCAGTGGTACAACACTTTTGCGATATGCTCAACGTGTAGTGGCTTATCCGAAGCACGCAAAATTAAATCATAATCCTGCGAACCTTCATATTCTGGACGCAATCCACCTAATTCATCCAGCAAGGTCTTTTTATACACCATTAAATGAAATAAATAATTACCCGATAATAAGGTTTCTGGCGACCAGTCTGGCTTAAATAAGTGCATAAAACGCTTATCTCTCGAAGACAACATATCCCGATCAGTATAAATAACATCTACTTCTGGCGTAGCTTGAATTTGCTGCGCGACGTGAAATAACGCATCAGGTGCAAGCCTATCATCATGATCTAAAAATGCGACGTATTGCCCTTTTGCTAATCCTATTGCGTGATTAGTAGCGATACAAATACCTTGATTTTGCTCAGAATATTTAATTTGAATACGTTTATCTGCCAATTCTGCCAGACAAGCAAATACCTGCTCAGAGCTGCTGCCATCATCGACAATACACCATTGCCAGTAAGGATAAGTTTGCATTTGAACGGAACGAATACAAGCAGATAGCTGTTCAACATCAGTATTGTAAACTGGAGTAATAATGCTAATTAGCGGTTTATGCTGCCATTTTAAAGCAAGTTTACGTTGCGCTAGCCAATCATTTTGAGTTAAGAAACCATGTTGAAATACCCAGCCTTGATATTCAAGCCATTCACAGCTAGCCCAATGTTTTAATTCAGTTTCAGATGGAGGTTTTAAGAAAAATTGTTTTAGCCAATTCACAGCAGTTTGCCATTATTTCCATAAAGCATTTAGTGTACTGAATTTATCTTAAAATAGCAGCAAACGTTGCTCGGCGCGATTTTAAAAGGTCACTGTTGGCTTAAAAAAATTAATTGGATAAAAAAGCTTTTTACACTAAGAACGTATTACAGACTGTAAAAAACACTTTTTGAATATAAGTTATTAATTTTAAATAGCTTAACATCATAAAAAGTAAATATTTTTACAGCCTGATACGATTAGAAAAATACACAACAACGTCGCTCCTGAGCGGTTTGGAAGAACCTAATTGAGAATTGCCAGCTAGCCACATTTTACATTGCATTGCCGACATTTTTCACAATCTTGTGGTTCAGAATAGCCGCATTTATCCAAACAAGTCGCAACATCGCTTATTGTACGTTTACAGGCGACAAAAGGCACTTTATTTTCTCGCGCTAATTTTCTGAAATTTCGCATCACATTGTGACCGACGAAATCAGTAAATAAAATCATCAATTCTACACCTGACATGCTACTACGGATAAATTTCTGCAACTTAGGATCACGACCGGTAATGTGACGATACTCGTCTAAACCGCGCTGTTTCAGTAAATTCTCGATGTTGCCTAACTTATCAGCTCCAACTAAAAGAACCATGATATATACTCCTTGACTCATCATTATTTGATAATGATTATCATTTAAACGCTATCCAATGTCAAGCCTTCATAAATAAAAATTATGAGGGATCGAACCAATTACTTGACTAATATAGTATGAGAATAACGCAACTTCAAGACCATATAAATTTTTATCGGTAGCATTTATAAGTTTTATGGTTGTGCAAATTTAGATTTTTATGGCGTTACAAATTGACAATACCTTCGCCAAAGGTTGGAAAAAATGAGCAATTGGGGTAAAAAGTAAAGAGTCCAAATCCATCGCTTTTTATCAGCCAATTGCTCATGAACGAAATTAGCACAATTCTCCTATTTTGTAACCAATTAGATGCAACAAATTTAGGGAAAACAGCAGAATGAATTTTGTCAAAGCATGGGTCTATTTTCCACACGTTGGTCGTTTCATAACCATCTGCAACTCTGCTTTGTTCTACAGTTTCATAAGGATAGCTGCGGATATTCCAATCAATCAGTTTCTCTGTCTGTTTCCGATAAACCATTAAATATTCAGTAACTGAATTCGGTTTATAAGCTATTGGCTTGCGATGCTGCATAAAACTGGCAACTCTATTCTTTACACTGCTTTCAGGCTTTAACCAGACAATGTCATCAATAAATTCCCAGCCCATATTTACCAGATACGGGTGTAAATCAAAAGGTATGGGATAACGTTTGCTTGAATGAGAACGGCTTATTCTCGGAATGATTATAGGGGATGTATTAACAATTAAAAATCTACCTTCTTTTGTAATCCTATACGTTTCTTTGAAAACTTTTTCTAAAAATTCCAAATAATGTTTATAGCTTGGGTATATTGAATAATCTCTCGCATTGTAATAAGGTGGAGACGTAAAAGTGAGATGAATACTTTCATCCAGAACATGCTCCAATACTTTCAAAACATCATCATTGACAACAATATTTTTAAGATAATCATAAGTTTCGGAATGGGGTAATTTATTTTGATTTGTATCGGTTGAGGTAAAAAACGCTTTGTAAATGGCTGCCCTGACCATTTCATTGGGATGATTTATCAAAGGCTTCAGACTTTCAACGACTTGGTGATCTTTTTCAAAGACCAGTAATCCACGAATTGCCTGACATACGACTTTCGGATCATCATCCCCCAACAGACTAATCAATATTTTTTTATTATCAGGATTCCTCATTCTGCCAATTGCTGAAACAATCTCACGCCTGACACCTGTATCTGTTTCATTTTGATAGGTGGTCAATAAAATTGCTGTATTATCAAAATTTGTTAACTTGGCTATATTTTTAGCTGCGAGCAATCTAATTTTATTATATTGATGATTTAATAAGGGAATTAAAAAGCTTCCATCAAAATTTTTAGGCAAATGCCCTAAATTTTCCAATATAAAAATAGTGCTTTTGTTATCTTTCTGATTTTCAATAAAATTTCTTAAATCATCATGTCCGCGTTTTTTAATTCCGTAATATATTCTTTGCAAAGTACATTATCATATTCATTCATACTATTTTCCGAAATAAAAACATTTTTATTTTCAATAATTTTATCATTCATTTTAATTTCATACCTGTACAAAAAAGCACTACTTTCGATTATCATTTAAGTGAATTTGTCCAGACAATAATGGGGGACAAAATTTAGGTAAATCTGAAGTTTTCAACAGCTAGTTATTTTAATGAAATTACAAGTTACGCAGTTAAAGTGTCAATCGATTGATTTTGTTAAACTATTCAAAACGAGTATGAAAATATAACGCTTTGAATAGAATTTTTATTTGAACTACGTCACGCCTACTACCTTGCGAGAAAGTAACTGTACAATTATATTGCCCGCGTTACCCGTACAATTTCCTCTGGTGTGGTAATACCATGGTAAAGTTTTTCTAACGCATCCGCTCGTAAAGTACGCATTCCTTCGCTAATTGCTTGTTTTCTAATTGCATTTGCATCGCTACCTGCACTAATTACATGACGTATTTCATCAGAAACCTCTAGCAATTCATACAAACCTAAGCGTCCACGATAGCCAGTATTAGCACAACGTTCGCAGCCTTTTCCACGTCGAATTGTAGGGAAATCACTGCGTTTAATACCCAATAAACTCGCCTCACGCTCCGTCAACGCTACATCTTCGCTACAATGCGGACAAATTTTCCTAACTAGACGTTGCGCCATTGTCGCAATCACACTAGAACTAATTAAATATGTGTCAATCCCCATGTCTTGCAAACGAGTAATTGCACCTGCTGCGTCATTGGTGTGCAAAGTCGAAAATACTAAATGTCCTGTCAAAGCCGATTCGATGCCGATAGAAGCCGTTTCATGATCACGAATCTCACCTACCATGATAATGTCTGGGTCTTGACGTACAATGGAGCGTAAGCCCGCCGCAAATGTTAGCCCAATTTTTGAATTAACATGAATTTGTGTAATACCTTCAAGCTGATACTCAACAGGGTCTTCAATCGTGATTATTTTTTTTTCGCCCGTATTAATTTTTTCTAATGTACCGTATAAGCTAGTCGTTTTACCTGAACCAGTCGGTCCCGTGACCAATAACATGCCATGTGGCTGTTGGATTAAGCGTGTATACGGCTCTAAAACGTCGACTGGCATACCAAGTTGATCTAAACTGACACTTACGTCACCTCGATCTAAAATCCGCAATACAATAGATTCACCATGTATGCCCGGCAAAGTCGAAACCCGCATGTCTAATACACGTTCACCCATTTGATATTGAATACGTCCATCTTGTGGCAAACGTTTTTCGCCAATATCAAGTTTTGCCATTAATTTGATTCGTGATGATACAGAGGCTTGTACATTAGCGGGTAATTTTTCAATATTCACCATAACCCCGTCTACACGACAACGTACCATTAAATGTTTTTCTTCAGGCTCAAAATGAATATCACTGGCACTTAAATCTAAAGCACGCTCCATCAAATGGTTGACCATCCGAATAACAGGCGCATCTGACGCTAAATCTTTTAAATATTCATTATCTAGCTCGCTCATACTCGCGTCGTTTGTACCTTCGATTTCAGGGGATAATTTTGCCCGCCAATGTTTAATTAAACGCTCAACATAATCATCTTGTGCTTGTTCAAATTGAACTTGTTTGCCTAGTAAAAACCGAATTTTTGCCCGATCTTCAATGTCTGGGACGGTGGAGAACAGTAAGCGCGGATCATCAGGAAATGCTTCAACGGGGGCTATATGTTTTTTAGATAATAAATTAGTAAACAGCGGTAAAGTTAGGGCATTCATAATCAACTTTCCTGCATTGTCGGTGCTGAAAAACGGGCGAATCCAGTGATTTCAATAGAACCGCGTAACATTTTATTGCGAGGGGAGGTATAAATATATAATTTAACAACTTCTAATTTTTGCGGTGCATTTTCAAGTGATTGTAAGAAATCTATTAATGGTTTAGGCAAGGTTTCAAAAGTCATTTTTTGAGTAATAAACATCCAATCGCCGGTATTTTCGGAAAAAGTTGGCAATTCTTGAGTTGAATAGCTTGCAATATCAGCATTTTTAGCTAAATCTCGAATCAATTGTTGAATTTCAACAACGAGTAAATCACGATTTTCACCTTTTAATAGTGAAGCGTATACCTCGGCGCGCTCTTGTTTCATACGAGCGTTTTGTTCTTGCCAAAATTCCGTTTTTTGATATAAACGTTGGCTTTTTTCAATCTGAGTTTGTAATTGTTGGATTTCGTTTACTTCGTCTCGATAAAAAATCATCGCTCTGGGATAAATTTCAAACGGTACAGCGTAAAAAATAAAAATTCCCAGCATAGCGTAAAGTAAGCGTTTTTCTTTTTTTGTCATGAGCTGTTAAATTTTTGGTTGCTAATTTATTATTGCAGTCGAAGAAGTGCAAAATTTATTCTGCAAGTCAGTCATTCACAACACTTCTTCATCCCGTATTGGATAAATGCACTACTTAGGACGTTCCAATAATCCGTATATGATACCAGTCAACACACCCCATACTACGCAGAATACACCTAAATCAAATAACATTGCAGTAGATAATTGTTTGCCGTACCAGAGATGATGTAAAAATTCAGGTCCGAAAAATTTACCAATGATTCCAGCTAGTAACGCAAAACTAAGCCCGGTAATCGCTAAAGCTAACGGGGGAAGTGGTTGCCAACGTAATGCCGTAGCAGGCTTATGTACCGTAGCAAGTAAACTACTCGCGGCAACCGCAATCAATCCACCGATAAAGCCACCGCCGGGTGCATTATGACCACGTAGTAAAATCCATAATGCAACGCCTAACATTAAACCATAAAGCGGTAGCGCAGAAATGGTCAGCATCGGGGAAACAGGTTGATTGGCAATAGTATTGTTTTTTAATTGTTTTAATAGGGGTAACGCTGCCAATAGTGTAAATGCGACAACTGCAATTTCACCTAGTGTATCTAAAGCACGAAAATCAACAATGATGACATTCACTACATTACGTCCATACGCATCGGCTAGGCTGTGTGCTGCAAACCATTCAGCTAATTGACGCTGTTCTGGTAACGCTTGCAAATGTAGTAATAATATAAAAGTGCCAACACCTGCGAGTATGGCAAGTAGTAGTTTGGTCAAAATGGTGATACGTCCTACTGAAATAGAGGGCATTGCAGTGAAACGCGGCAAAATAGCAGCAGCAATCACGACTAATATTGTTTCAACACTAAATTGCGTAAAAGCTAAATCGGGTGCTGCACTGAATAAAAATAATAACGCACTTGCATAACCAACTAGTCCACTTGCCATTAATACCGCAAGTCGATTTTGTAATCGCACTGCCGCCCAAGCCCCTGCTATCATTAAACCACTGGCAATTATCCAAAACCAACCTTGTAGTTGCCATTGCCACGCCCATTCTAAACGGAGTCCCGTATGCCAAGCGGCAAACATTCCCATCACTAGTAGTGCAAATAGGGTAAATTGTAAATAAATATCCAAATATCCAGATTGAATTAAACGAGTATGTCGTGCTGCAACACGAGGTAAAGCACGCATTAACGCATTATAACTTGCTTCTGCACCGTAGCGATCTACCCATTCAACTCGACTAAATATTTTGTGCAACCAATCCCAAAATAAAAATAATATCACCCCGATACTAACTGTAATTGTTGTGGTAATGAATAGTTTCATGTTGTCATAACTCATAACTTCTGCATTGACTAGCGCGGGTGAAATAACTTGAGCTGCACTAAGCAGTAACGGCGTAATATACGGTAAAAATAAAAATTCTAAACCGAATAAAGCGATTGATAATGGTGGTAATAGCATCAACCAAGGGACATCATGTACTCGATCACAACGACAGTCTAGTGATCCCCAAAATACTCGGATCGCTGCAACGCCTGCTACAGCGACTGCAATTGCATTGACTAAAATTAAGGAATAACTGATAAACGTTAATAAATCTGCTTGGGCTTTGGCTAAACTAATGGCATCTTTTGCGGCGAAACCAACGGCTAACGGTAGACCTGCCATTGATAAACCGGCTAGAATGGATACTAATGCACTGCCCGGCATCACATGGCGTAAACCCATTAAATTATCAATTACTCGTGTACCGGTGGCGTGATCAATGTTGCCTGCAACCATGAATAATGGTGCTTTATAAACTGCGTGGGCAAATAAAAAAGTGACGACTGCTAAACCTGCATTCGGACTAGGTAAACCTATTAGCAAGGTGAGCGTACCTAATGCGGAAACGGTACTACGCGCTAAAATGCGTTTTAAGTCGCGCTCCCGCAATGCTAAAATTGCCGCCCATAAGGCAGTTAGTGTGCCGATAGTAATTAAAGTGATTTCCCACAATAATAAATCATTAAATGCGGAATCTAACCGCGCCATCAAATAAATACCTAATTTCACCATTGTTGCTGAATGTAGATAAGCACTAACTGGAGTTGGTGCTGACATCGCATTTGGTAGCCAGAAATGAAACGGAAATTGGGCTGATTTGGTAAACGCGCCAAGTAGGATTAAGCCAATTGCATAGGGTAGACGTGGATCGTTTATCCAACTGTCAGGATCGGCTAACATGACTGATAATAAACGGGTTTCTGTGATTTGGGATAGTAAAATAAATCCACCTAGTAGTGCTAAACCACCACCCATTGTAATTAATAGAGCTTGTTTAGCGGCTTCTCGTGCTTCGGCTTGCGTGTGCTTAAAACCGACTAGTAGGAATGAGGTTAAACTAGTCAGCTCCCAAAATAAGAATAGTACAATGACATCATCAGCACTAACCGCACCTATCATGGCGAACATGAATAGCGGTAAGACAGTAAAAATACGCCAACGATATTGCTCTTTGTCCAAATAGCCGACCGCGTAAACAAATACTGCTGTACCAATCCCGGTAATTAATACCAACATTTGCGCACTAAGCGCGTCGATACGAAATGCTAACGCAATGTCTAAACTTGGTACCCACGATAGGCTAAATTGCCAAGGTAATGGCGTGGTGTAAAGTCCCCATACTAAGGCAATAAGCAAACTAAAAGGCAATAACGCTACGCCAAGCCAATAGCGATAAGTGTCAGAGTTGTCATAAGTAATTGTATTCATAGGAACTTTTATGCTACCTCACGCAATAAGTGTTTTTAATGCGCTACGTGAAAAATATTGACTCTGTAGATGATATTTTCTACGAGATAGTTTAAACAATGGGAGAACGAAAATCAGCGGGTTTAACCGCTAAAACCGCAGTAGAAACACTTCGCAAAACTTGTTCGGCTGTATTGCCAATAATTAAACCTTGAATACCACTACGTCCAATCGTTCCCATAACAATTAAATCAGCCTCTTGCGCCAAGATAGTTGATGCGGCATAACCTTTAATAAGTTTCACTTCATCCATATCGGTATTTAAGCCATAAGGTTTTAATATTTCATTTAATTTTTCAGTACGAAATTTTTGCTCCGTTCCGAGCAATTGGTCTACTTCCTCATCAGGTAATTTCGCACGTCCATGTCGTAAACTGGATTCACCGATTAAATGCCAAGCATGGACAACTGCTAGTGTTGCATTTTCACGCTCTGCAAGCGAAGTGGCTAAGTCTAACACCAAACGAGCTTGATCAAAATCACGAGTAGGATCAATGGCTGCTAAAATTTTACAATAATTACCTTGACTTCGTGGACGATCAATCCACACCGGACAGGGACATTTACGCAATAAACGCAAGTCCGTACTACCAAAAAAATGCTCTATTAAACCTACAGTTGGATTCGCCGCTTTAATTACCAAATCAAATCCTTGTTTTTGCACAGCTCGAATCACTTCAACGAATGGTGTACCTTGTAAAATTTGTATATTAATAGCGCAATTTGCTTGTTGATATGGCTCGATTAAGGCTGTCAACTCATCCATGCGATTATCATATTGCAGTTGTTGCATTGTGATGCCTAAACGCTGCTCTAATTCAGGATTGACTTGATTAATTTCACCGATGACATCAACGACAGTAAGACGTGTCTGATTAAAAATAGCTAAATTGACTGCGCGTACCAGTGAAGAACAAGTTTCTGTTGCGCCATCTGCAAAATACAAAATATTTTTAAATCGCTTCATGATATATTTCTCATTAATGTCATCACACTTGTTAGATATGTTTTAAATTAACTCTAAAATCAAGACTTGTTTTGCAAAAATGTGTGAATTGTAGGCGTGAAAAATTTATTTTGCCACAAAATTACCCATTCTCGTTACATAATCGAGATAAAATTGACTACAATAACTGATAACAAATTAAAAAACTTGGTACGGCAATGTCAGAACAAACCCTTATCGCAGTCAAACACTTATCTCGCTATTATGGGGAATTATGTGCAGTCAATAACATCAGTTTTGAAGTAAAGCGCGGACATATTTTAGGTTTTTTAGGCGCGAATGGTGCGGGCAAATCTACAACGATGCAAATGTTAGCAGGCACATTGGCACCAACAACTGGTCAAATTACGATTGCAGGTTACGATTTGTTAGATTATCCATTGCAAGCAAAATCAGCAATAGGTTACTTACCAGAGCAGCCTCCATTGTACAAAGATATGTTAGTCGATGAATATTTAACATTTTGCGCACGTTTACACCAAATTCCGCGCATTAAAACAGCGCAAGCGGTTGAGCGCGCTATTGAATTATGTGGATTAACAAATGTTTACCAGCGTTTAATTGGTAACTTATCCAAAGGTTTTCAACAACGGATAGGGATTGCGCAAGCTATTATTCATACACCGCCGGTTGTTATTTTAGATGAGCCTACAGTTGGTTTAGACCCTATCCAAATGCGTGAAATTCGTCATCTCATAACAGAGTTAAATCAAGAACATAGTGTTATTTTATCTACTCACATTTTATCTGAAGTTCAAGCGATATGTAATCATGTCCAAATTATTCATCAAGGTCAATTATTGCTTAATGAGACCATTGAAGGTTTATTTGCTCAAATGCAAGGTGAAAGTTTACAAATTGCGTTTCAACGTCCACCCGTCCCCGACGCACTTAAACAAATATATGGTGTAGAAAGCGTTGAACAAATTAATCAACATCGCCTTAGAATTTGCTATCGAGCTGATCATAATCCAGCAGAAGACATTGTGATTGCATCCGTTGCTAACAATTGGGGTTTGTTTGAGCTGATTCCAGAACAGCAAAGTTTAGAACAAATTTTTGTAGATTTAACGATGGATGATGCATAATAAATACAGCTTCGTATTTACAACTTTTGTACTTTTTAGCTAATTAAGGATTGCCATGTTTACAATTGCGAGTCGAGAATTGCGTAGTTTATTTACATCAACATTAGCGTGGAGTGTATTAAGTGTTGTACAGCTTATTTTAGCAATTTTATTCATTACACGCTTGTCTTTAGTGCTACAACCAGATATTCAATCTCAATTATCTATGACACCAAACGCACCCAGTTTAACAGATATTGTGGTGGGACATGTATTTGTTTGGACTGGCATTATTTTGCTACTGGCTATGCCATTATTAACCATGCGCCTGATTAGTGAAGAACGTAAAAATAAAACGCTTGTCTTATTAATGTCCTCACCAGTTTCTATGAGCAATATTGTATTAGGTAAATATTTGGGTTTAATGGGATTTTTTATATTCATGTTAGCAATGATAAGCTTGATGCCGCTGTCACTCGCATTAGGCGGACAGTTGGACTTTGGACAATTTATCATTGCATTATTTGGCATATTATTATTCATAGGTGCTTTGTGTGCGATTGGCTTATATGTTTCCGCACTATCAGAACATCCCACTGTCGCTGCAATCATTACTTTCGGTATATTTTTATTATTATGGATTATTGATTGGGCAGACGATAGTGAAAAATATAGCGGTTTATTCTCATATTTATCTATTACACGCCATTATCAAACTTTACTAGAAGGTTTAGTTAATACAACTGACATTGCGTATTACTTACTTATCATTGTTTTATTTAACATTTTGACTATCCATCGTTTAGACGCTGAACGTTTGCAATAATTGCGGTAATTTCCTGTAAAACGGTTTTTAATCTGCTTGATACTAACTCCTTGTAGTTAATTTCCATATTGCCTATACTTACGCCCTTTGATGTTTTAGAGTAAATTTGATGGAACAATTTATAGAATTTGTAGGCAATCACCCACTTTTATTTTTCTCTTTCGCAGGTGTATTAGGGCTTTTAGTTTGGAATATATTTGGTGATTCAATTCAAGGTATCAACAACATCACAGCACAAGAAGCGACACTAAAAATTAATCATGAGGAAGCTTTAGTGATTGATGTACGCGAAGATAATGAATTTGTTGAAGGTCATATTCTTGACGCAATGCACATTCCTTTAGGCTCATTATCTGCTAAAATAAAAAGCCTAGAAAAATATCGCCAACATCCAATTATCGTAAGTTGTCGCAGTGGTAATCGTTCTGGTCACGCCTGTCATGTTCTGAAAAAAAATGAATTTGAACAAGTTTTTAATTTAAAAGGTGGCGTAATAGCGTGGGAAACCGCAGGTTTACCGCTAACCAAAGGTCGTAAATAAACAAAGGGGAATTATTGTGGCAGAAGCAAATGCACAAGAACAAAACGAACGTTTTGATATTCAGAAAATTTATTTAAAAGATTGTTCGTTTGAAGTGCCGAACGGACCAGAGATTTTTTTAATTCAAGACCAACCTAGCCCAAAATACGAAGTGGCTCATGAGTCAAGCGAAGTAAAAAAAGGTTTGTACGAAGTTATATTGAGTGCAACATTAACAGTGATGCTTGGTGAACAAACTGCATTTTTAGTTGAAATTAAGCAGGCAGGTGTGTTTTCAATGTCTAATATGCCTAATGACAAAATTGCTTATATGCTAAATGGTGTGTGTCCTAATATCTTATTTCCCTATGTACGTGAGAATGTTTCAGAAATGATTATACGCGGTGGATTTAGTCCGCTTTACTTACCGTTGATGAATTTTGAAGGCATGTATGTGCAAAGATTACATCAAGAAGGTAAGTTGCAACAAACTCCTACACAATAAAAATGTCTGGCGATTCTCCTATTCTCGTACTGGGCGCAGGCTCTTGGGGTACTGCGCTGGCTTTGGTTTTAGCGCGTAATGCCCATAAAGTTTGGCTATGGAGTTACGAACAATCCCATGTAGAGCAAATGCGTACCGAGCGGGAAAATCGTCGATTTTTGCCAGATTATCCTTTTCCGGAACAGATTGAATTGATTGATGATTTAGCTTATGTTGCCAAATCAGAATATATTTTAATCGTTGTACCGAGTCATGCGTTTCATTCCACACTGGAGCGAATTAAACCCTACTTGCAACCTGATACGCATATTTGCTGGGCAAGTAAAGGTTTTGAATATCAAACAGGTTTGTTACTGCACGAAGTAGCGCATAATGTCCTAGGTCAACAAGCTTTTTCGGTGCTATCTGGTCCCTCGTTTGCCGGAGAGGTCGCTAGACAATTACCCACTGCCGTTACAATTGCTTCAAATAATCAAGAATACGCGCAATTTTGGGTCAACGCATTTCATAATCCTTATTTTCGCCCCTATTTGAGTAGTGACTTAATTGGTGTACAAATTGGTGGTGCGGTAAAAAATGTGATGGCGATTGCAGCCGGCATAGCAGATGGGCTAGGTTTTGGTGCAAATACACGCGCTGCTTTAATTACACGCGGTTTAGCGGAAATGTCACGTTTAGGTATTGCAATGGGTGGTCAAGCGGAAACATTTACAGGTTTAGCGGGTATAGGCGATTTAGTATTAACGTGTACTGACGACCAGTCGCGCAATAGGCGTTTTGGTTTTGCGTTGGCGCAAGGTAAAAGTCCCGAACAGATTTTAGTAGAGATTAATCAAGTGGTTGAGGGCATCCACGCAGCACACGAAGTACATCGTTTAGCACGAAAGTATGAGGTAGAAATGCCAATTGTCGATCATGTACAACAAGTTTTAACTCAACAAATCACACCTAAACAAGCTGTACAATCATTATTGGCAAGAGAAGTTAAAGCGGAATGATTTGCTTATTAGTAGATTTTTTCATATTTAAAATCAATATATTAGCATAACTCTCTTAATTAATAATTAAAATCAAGCTTCCCAACCAAGCTCATCAAATTTCCAAGACTCATTATGACCTTGCAGCGGACATAAACGATTTAATAACCTAACATAATCTGCGCGTGGAATTTCCACTGCTCCTAAACTACTTAGGTGCTCAGTATATACTTGGCAATCAATTAATTCATAACCCCAACGCTGTAGCTGGCGGGAGAAATGGACAAATGCGACTTTAGATGCGTCTGTCATTCGTGTGAACATCGATTCACCATAAAATACTTTACCGAGTGCGACACCATACAAACCACCAACTAACTTGTCTTGATACCAAACTTCAACTGAATGAGCATATTGATGTTGATGTAATGTAGCATAAGCGTCTAATATTTCTTGTGTAATCCATGTACCTTGTTGTCGCAAACGTGGTCCTGCACATTGACGCATTACTTCGGTAAAAGCTTGATCAAGTGTTATGACAAATTTTTGTTTACGCAAGGTTTTTCTTAGACTACGAGAAATATGTAAATGTTCTGGAAACAATACCATTCTTTTGCTAGGAGACCACCACAAAATAGGTTCTTCATCGCTAAACCAAGGAAATATCCCTTTACGATAAGCTACTAACAATCGTTTCATTGATAAATCTCCACCAATTGCTAACAAGCCATCTGGATATTGTAATGCGTGGTCAACAGGTGGAAAATCATAAGGGTCTGAATTAAAAGGGATCCAATAAGGTCTACGCATCGTTAGTGTTCGCTTGGTTGTAGCCAATTATTCCACTGTTTGGGAATAGTAACATCAACACCATCAGTTTTTGCCTGCTGTAGCAAATAATCTTGTAAATCTTGTAGCAAATCAGAGCTTATCAACTGTGTATGCTGTGGGATTTGTGTATGTAGCAAAAGATAAATAAGTTTTAATTCTTCAATCGGGTATTCAGCTAACGTTTTCATCAATCATGTATCCTATATCTGATAAATTTGAATCATTATATTGCAAATTGGATCAGGTTAAACAAAAATGTTCAATCAGTTGTACTATAGAACCGATTTGAAATCTAGGTTAAGTAGCCAATCTTTTGATAAGAAGC
>CAYMCP010000051.1:0-9700 GCA_964388965.1 uncultured Thiotrichaceae bacterium
CCCCCTTGAAAATACCCATACCTTTTAGTTTAGTCTCTAAAATGAGAATTGCTGTTCGCTATACGTTGCGCTAATCGGTAAAACTGTTGTAATATTAGTATGATAGCGTCTTGCTTGGCGCAAAGTAGATTCAGTATGTTCTTTGATGGTTGCAGGTGTAAATGCTAATAAATCGCAAATAGCAGCAATTTTTTCTTCACTAATAACTTCACCTTGCCGCTGTTTTTCTTGAAGAAATTCCAATGCCAACTGACGTGCTGTGTCAGGTGATGTACGTGCAGCTTCTTCCAATTGCACAATACGTTCTTCTAATGTTAGTTTATTTTGTTCTTCTTCAATGATCTTGTGCCAACCAGCGACCAAATCGACAATTGCTCCTACTCCTGGAATTTGATCTAATCCAACGAATAAAGCATATGTCATACATTTGAGAAAAATCTGCCCTTTGTTTAACTTTGCCATAAGTTATAATTCCAGCGTGTATTTTTTCGTACCAAATAATTTTTTGAATTATACCCCATTTATTCGCTGCCGACTGGTCGCATTATGTGGTAATGGAAATAAGCCAGCCTCATGAACCACTGACGCACTGCGTCAAGTGTAGTGGACGCTGGTCCCACTGGGTGACGACGTGGTGCGTTGTCACGAGTCAAAGTTGATAAGAATTATCTTGAAAATCTTGCAAATTAACACTATTACAATTCCATAATCTAAATTGATAGTATTCAGGTAATAGTGTGACTTTTTCTTTTAAACTTTACTTAGACTTGCTATGCTGTCGGGCTGTCCTATCCGCAAAGGTCATTATCCAAAAATTAATAGCTCATCATTAATAGAAAAAACGATGAAAAATACCTGCGTGTCATAAACCCTAACTGGATGCTATTTTGTTTGAAGAGAGTTCTATTATGTCAAATAAAGACAAATCGTCTGATAAATCAATGATATTACCTGTTTTACCTTTACGTGATGTCGTTGTTTACCCTTACATGGTGATTCCACTATTCGTTGGACGTGAAACGTCTATCCGCGCCCTAGAAGGTGCAATGACTGAAAATAAAAAAGTCTTGCTCATCGCACAAAAAAATACTGCCGAAGAAAAACCTTCTGTTACAGATTTGTATGAAATCGGCACAATTGCCAATATCTTACAATTACTGAAACTACCTGATGGTACAATTAAAGTGCTAGTTGAAGGTGGTCAACGTGCCAAAGTAGAAGAAATACTAGAAGGTGATTTTTTAGTGAAAGTTACGCCCGTTAAGTCTGAAATACACGACGAGCAAGAAGTTGAAGTTTTATCTCGTACAGTCACTTCGCGTTTTGATCAATATATCAAGCTGAATAAAAAAGTACCGCCTGAGATATTAAATTCCTTAACTACGATTGACGAAGCTGGGCGTTTAGCCGATACCATAGCGGCACACATGGCAATTAAGCTTGATGAAAAACAAAAGATTTTGGAAATGATTGACGTGCGCCAACGCTTAGAGAAAATTATGGCGTTAATGGAAGCAGAAATTGATTTATTGCAGGTTGAAAAACGTATTCGCAAACGTGTTAAAGGGCAAATGGAACGCAGCCAGCGCGAATATTACTTGAATGAACAAATAAAAGCGATTCAGAAAGAATTAGGTGATTTAGATGAAGTGCCTAACGAAATAGAAGAGCTTTCGCAAAAAATCGAAGCAGCCGGTATGTCAGAGGAAGCTAAAGAAAAAGCAATTTCTGAATTAAACAAGTTAAAAATGATGCCACCCATGTCCTCAGAGGCAACAGTTGTACGCAATTATATCGATGCAATGGTTGATGTGCCTTGGAAAAAACGCACTAAAATCAGTCGCAGCCTCCCCAAAGCAGAGCAAATTTTAGAAGAGGATCATTTTGGTTTAGAAAAAGTAAAAGAACGGATTTTGGAATATTTGGCAGTCCAACAGCGCGTAAAAAAACTCAAAGGACCTGTTTTATGTTTAGTTGGTCCGCCGGGCGTGGGTAAAACATCACTTGGACAATCTATTGCCAGAGCCACGAATCGTAAATTTGTTCGTATGTCGCTCGGTGGCGTGCGTGATGAGGCAGAAATTCGTGGACATCGTCGTACTTACATTGGCTCATTACCGGGTAAAATTATTCAAAATTTATCCAAAGTCAAAGTGAAAAATCCACTCTTCCTACTCGATGAAGTGGATAAAATGTCTATGGATTTTCGTGGCGATCCTTCATCTGCTCTACTGGAAGTGCTTGATCCAGAACAAAATCATACTTTCAATGATCATTATTTAGAAGTGGATTATGATTTATCTGAAGTCATGTTTGTTGCCACCGCGAATACACTAAATATCCCGCCACCTCTACTTGATCGTATGGAAGTTATTAGACTCTCTGGTTACACCGAAGATGAAAAAGTTCGTATTGCGATGGATTACCTCGTACCCAAACAAACTAGAAACAATGGGTTAAAACAAAATGAGATTGATATTCAAGAAAGTGCAATTCAATCCATTATCCGCTTTTATACCCGTGAAGCAGGTGTGCGTGGTTTAGAGCGTGAAATAGCTAAAATTTGTCGTAAAGTTGTAAAACAAATTTTATTAAAGAAACTGAATCAAAAAGTAGTGGTCAATGAAAAAAATATCAATGATTACTTAGGGGTACAACGTTATCGTTATGGTCGCGCAGAAGAAAGTGATCGTATTGGTCTAGTCACAGGTTTGGCGTGGACGGAGGTGGGTGGTGATCTGTTGACCATCGAAGCAACTGTTATGCCGGGTAAAGGTAAATTAACTTATACGGGTCAACTTGGTGACGTAATGCAAGAGTCTATTCAAGCCGCAATGAGTGTGGTACGTGGTCGTGCGGCTAGCATAGGTATTGATTCCGAATTTTACCAAAATTACGATGTACATATCCACGTCCCAGAAGGCGCAACACCAAAAGATGGTCCTAGTGCAGGTATTAGCATGTGTACGGCGATAGTTTCGGTACTTACCGATATTCCAGTACGCGCTGATGTTGCTATGACTGGTGAAATTACTTTGCGTGGTGAAGTCTTACCAATTGGTGGGCTGAAAGAAAAATTACTTGCGGCGTTACGTGGTGGTATTCGCACAGTATTAATCCCAAGTGAGAATGAACGTGATTTAGAAGAAATTCCTGATAATATTAAGGAAAATTTAGAGATACGTCCCGTTAAATGGATAGAAGAAGTATTACATATCGCTCTACAAAAGATGCCTATGCCATTGGAAAAAAAGACTGATACTTTACAAGCCGTTAAAAAAGAAGTAGGTGGACATCTACAAACAGGCATCCAAACTCATTAAATATGCTATAATCGCTGATATAATGCGGGATTTGCCCGTGTTATTATGGTTAATGGCACAATGACTGCATATTTTCAAGGGTGTTATAATTTTTATCCAAATCTTCTTGACGACAAAATGGGGGAATAATGAACAAGGCACAATTGATTGATGCGGTTGCTAGTAGCGCAAAGATTTCTAAAAAAGATGCGAGCCAAGCAGTAGATGCCGTTATTGCAGAAATTAAGGACTCATTAGCAACTGGCGAGGCGGTTACTTTAATTGGTTTTGGTACTTTTGCAGTGCGTGAACGGGCAGAACGCAAAGGTCGTAATCCGCGTACTAGCCAAGAAATTGTCATTCCAGCAGCTAAAGTACCTGTATTTAAGCCGGGCAAAGCACTAAAAGAAGCATTGAATTAATACATTGTTTCCCTAATGGAATAGGTTATTGGTTTAGCAATAGATTACAAATTAGGGATAAATTTTTTAAAAACTGTTTGCATTGCCCCAATTTCATGTATATAATGCAACACTTCATTTGGACGGGTGCTTAGCTCAGTTGGTAGAGCGTCGCCCTTACAAGGCGAGGGTCGGGGGTTCAAGTCCCTCAGCACCCACCAAAGTCCGTATTTATGGAGCGGTAGTTCAGTTGGTTAGAATACCGGCCTGTCACGCCGGGGGTCGCGGGTTCGAGTCCCGTCCGCTCCGCCAGAATTAATTAGGTGTCCGTAATATTTTATTACGAGCTTGAGGAAAAATGATCGGTGCATCTAGTATTAGATGTACCTTTTTTTTGCTTAAAAGAAACGCTACAAAACGATATTTTTAATCTGAAAACAGGAATGATTTTCTCTTCAGTTTTAGAGATGTCAAATCGGTTCTATAAAACTATTTAAGCTTAACTAGGTGGATATTATGCTGCAAAGCATTCGTGATAGAGCGCAAGGCATTGGTGCGTGGATCATTGTCATATTAATTACCGTTCCTTTTACCATGTGGGGTGTGTATGAATACATCCAACCACAGCCCAATACAGCCATTGCCAAAGTAAACGGTGTCAATATCGAACGTGCCGATTATGAAAACGCGGTTCGTCAACGTCAACAGTATTTCCGTTCCATATTCAGAACTCAAGATATATCATTCATGAATGAGCAAATTGAACGTGATACACTGAAAGATTTAATCAACCAAGAATTGTTATTACAAATCGCCGCAAAACAAGGTATGCGCATTAGCGACGGCTATTTAGCGGCACAAATTCAAGAAAATCCTGCATTTCAAGAAAATAATCAATTTTCACCTGAACTATATAACCAATTATTAACCAGTCGCGGACTGAATCCACTTGTTTTTGAAATGCAAATTCGTCGTGACATATTAGCGCAACAGCTACGCGAAAGCATAAGCCAATCAGCATTTAATACAGAGCATTACCAACTTCAAAAAGAGCAACTTAAAAATCAGCAACGTCTGGTCAGCTATGCTATTTTAGATAAAGAAGCTTACAAAGAGTCGATTGAAATCACCAACACCGAAATTGAGCAATATTATAATAATAATTCCAAAAATTACATGACGAAAGAGCAGATCAGTGTGGAATATGTTGTGTTATCAATAGAGGACATTGAGAAAAGCATTGATTTTGATGAAAATGCACTACAACAGGCTTATGAGGAGCGTTTAGCTCAATACACGAAACCTGTTGAATGGAAAGCAAGACATATATTAATCAGTTTGCCTGCCTCTGGGGCGAGCGAAGAAGACATAACGATAGCAAGACAGAAAGCACAAGATTTAATAACTAAATTACAAGCCGGCGAGAGCTTTGCGGAATTAGCAGAACAGCATTCCGATGATGCTAACAGTGCAAAGCGTGGCGGTGATTTAGGCTGGTTTAGTAAAGGACGCATGGTAAAACCATTTGAACAAGCCGTTGCAGCAATGAATATTGGTGATGTATCAAGTGAACCTGTACAATCTGAGTTTGGTTTCCACATCATTCAATTGGATGATAAAAAAGAGGCGGTAATTAAACCTTTTGAAGATATTAAAGTGGAATTAGAAACAACATTACGTCAAGAGCAAGCAAGTTTAAAATACCATGATCAATTGCTAGACGATTTAGCTGAACTTGCATTCCAGTTTCCAGATACGCTGGATGATTTGGCGGCTAACATGGGATTATTAAAGCAAGAAAGTGCGCTATTCACTCAAGATGGTTTACAAAATGATGAGATTTTTTCTAATCCAAAAGTGATTGATACCGCATTTAGTGAAACCGTATTAAATGAGCGACTTAATAGCGAACCAGTTGAATTTGCGGACGGTAAATCTATTGTGTTGCGAATTAAAGTCCATGAATTGCCAAAATTACGTCCTTTGGAAGAGGTAAAAGATGGCATCCGTGATACGCTGACTACTGAGAAAGTTGAAACGAAAGCCAAAGAAATGGGTAAAAGTCTTTTGGAAGCGTTAAAACAAATAGATGTTGACGTAGTAAAAATTTCTGATGATAATGGACTTGTCTGGTCGGAACAGAAATGGGTATCTCGTGATGAGAATTTTGGTAGTCGCGCCATTACTGATGCCGCGTTTAAGTTGGGTACACCACCAGAAAATACTGCATTATATCAAGGTTTAACTTTAGATAATGGCGATTATGTGCTTTATGCAGTGCTTGGTGTAAAGTCAGAGTCAAAAACAGAAGAACAGACTGATGATTTAGCCAGAGGTTTGGGTAGCTCTGATTTCAATAGCTTTTTGGCTAGCTTAAAATCGCATAACGAGATTGTGCAGTATTTAGAGAAGTGATATTTTAAAAAAGAAGTAATGCCATAAATAAAGTACAATAAAGTAGTTGGCATTACTTGTGGTGTTCTTTAATGGGCGAGGGATTTGTTTATTTGAAGTTAGTTTCATGGTTTCTAACGTATGCCTATTTTTTCTGATATGACCGCTGAATATGTTTCAATTTACGCTATCTTGGAACAACGTGTGGTAGATTCTCCGCGTGATCCTGCGTTATTTTGCCGCGAATTAGAATTTTCTTATACTGAACTATTGCAGCAGGTGGATAGACTTGCTAGTTACCTCAAGGCGAAGTATCCGATTAGAGGTGATCGGTGTGTAGGTGTGTATTTTCCCAAACAGCCATACGGAACGTTGCTTTGTGCTATTGCGCTCTCTAAACTACAAACTAATATTCTTATTCTCGGTGACACAGAGCTAACCGCAGAAATGCACTCTCAAGTTTCGTTTGTGTTAGCATCAGAACATATTGAAACAAAGCACGTTCCTATACACATTGTTGATCTTGATTTGGATTTGCCAGACCCTATTGAAGATGAATTAGATGATACTGCGATAAATAACAATATATTTGTAATAGGTTGCGTTGCCGAACAGTCGTATTACATAAATGTTCAAAATATTGTTTTAACTTCTCAACAGCTTATTAGTAATTGTAATATAACTTCATCTTGTAGAATTTTACATTACACGCCATTATATCATCCACGCGCTTGGCTCGATATACTGCTTGCATTTTTGTCTGGTGCGAGTTTGTTTATGGGTAGAGACCTTAGTCTCGGTCCCGCCTTAATGCAATTTATTCAAACAAATAAAATAGATACATTAGTCTTACCTGCACAAATATTAAATACCTTACCACCTCAAGCACTACCTAATTTATCTACCATCGTCGCCGACGATTTTTCACAAGCACATCTACTAGCGCAGTGGAAACCGTTTGTTAAAAATATATATTTCCTACATAAACATCAACTAAGTAGAATTTATATTTCAATTACTGATTGTCAGCAGCTTCCTGTTTTTGATATTGGGAAACCCATTGTTGGAATCCAGTTTTTACAAAAAAACTCTATTTTAGAAGTAAAAGGTTTATGCACACCTTCGATGCCATTTGGTCAAAGTTTTAGCAAAGATATATTCTATCCTACCGATTATAATTTGCAAAAAACTGAAATTGTAGGCCTAGTTTCACAACAAGCTTATGCAGTAGACCTATGGGAAATCAAACAAATTTTATTAATTTATCCACAGATGCAAAATGTAGAGATAATGTTAAATCAAGAAACACTATTTATTTATTTTGTATCTCAGCAGACTATTCCTAAAACCAAACTTGAGTATTTTTTACAGCAGAATTTGCCGCAACTTTACAAACAAAATTTGACTATTGAGCTTATTCCTATTCATGCTTTCCCACTTACAAAAACTGGTGAGCTGGATTATCGAGCACTAGAAAATCTGAGTATTCAACGCCAATTTATTACTTTATGTAAAAATATACTAGAAACGGATAATATTACTTCCAAAGACGACTTTATTGCTTCAGGAGGGGATTCTATTCGTGCAACTCAAATTGCCTCCACAGTAAAAGAAAAATTTCACGTCGAACTAAAAATAACAGATTTATTAACGAGTCGCTCGTTTGAATCGTTGGCTCAGAAGATAAAGCCAACCAATCAAGTTAGTAAAACAACTTTTGAAAAAATTAGTTCAGATACTCTAACACCACTATCTCATACGCAGCAGCAAATTTGGCTAGTATGTCACCAAATACCAGATATTCCAGTCTACAACGAACCTATCAGTATTATGTTGAATGCCGACGTAGACATTATTGCTTTAGAAAAAAGTATTCAACTAATTGTACAACGTCATTCTGTTTTACGCACTGTATTTACTATAAAACATGCGCAGCCTGTACAGAAAATATCAAATTTAACAAAAGTAAATTTAAAAATTAAATGCTTGTCTAATCTTAAATTAAAAGAACAACAAACCACGTATTTATCTCTCGCCCATAAGCAAGCGGTTAAATCATTTGACTTAGCGTCGGATTTGCTATTGCGTGCCACACTTTTTCAGTTCAATGAAACAAAAAATATATTGCTATTGACTATCCATCATCTAGTTATTGATGGTTTGTCTATTTATCAAACTTTATTACATGAATTACACACCTGTTACAATGCGTTTTTAAATAATCAGCAGCCAAAATTACCGTTGCTTACTGCGCAATATATTGACTTTGCGTTATGGCAGCAGCAACAAACAATATCAGACCAACAACGTAATTATTGGCATAAGCAATTAAGTAATTTAACGTTTTTACAGTTACCAACTGATTTTACCTATCCAAAACAAAGGAATTATCAAGGTAAAGTACATTTTTTTCAGCTACCTAGTGCGTTAGCTAAACAAATCAAGCTATTTAGTCACGGGAACAATGTTACTTTATTCATGACTCTGATTGCTACGTTCTATGTTCTACTACACCGCTACACAGCTCAACAAGACATTGCTATCAGTACCGTTATTAATCAGCGTAACCATGCTGAATTAAGCAATTTGATCGGTTTATTCCTTAACACATTGATTTTACGAGTACAATTTGATGATAAAGCAGATTTCTTGACTTTATTAAAACAAGTAAAACAAGTCGCTTTGGAAGCTTATACACATCAAGATGTGTCTTTTAGCGAAATTTTGAAGTATTTGCGTACAACACAAAAAATTAGTCATAACCCTTTCAATGTAGCATTTGTGCTTGAGCCTATTGCGAGTAAGGTAGATGAAAACTGGTCTTGTAGTTTATTGGATGTGCACACTGGTACAGCTAAATTTGATTTGACTTTACAGTTTGAAGACAGGGGGAATGAATTGGTAGGACGATTTGAATATCGTACTGATTTATTCAAGCCTTCCACGATACAACGTATGGCTGGACATTTTCAAACTTTACTAGAGACTGTAGTCAGTCACCCTAAAATCGCTGTTTGTAAATTACCCTTGTTGACCGAAGTAGAACGAAAACAATTTGAAATCTGGAATCAGACAAAATCCGATTTTCCACAGGATAAATGTATTCACCAATTATTTGAGGAACAAGTTGAGCGTACACCGAATAATATCGCAGTTGTTTTTGAGCGGCAGCAATTAACCTACCTTGAATTAAATCAAAAAGCTAATCAATTAGCTCATTATTTAATCGAGATAGGTATACAACCTGAGATGTTAGTCGGTATCTGCATTAACCGTTCGCTCGAAATGGTCATTGGTTTGTTAGCGATTTTGAAAGCAGGTGGTGCTTATGTACCTTTAGACCCTCATTATCCACCAGAACGCCTCAATTTCATGATAGACGATGCACAGATTAAGGTGTTGTTATCCCAAAAAAATGTACTACCAAGATTACCGTTTATTTCAGAAAATACTACCATTTTAGCCGTTGAAGAATGGCATCAAGCTGCGCTGCACTCGACCAATAATCCACAATCTACCGTCCAACCAAATAATCTTGCTTATGTGATTTATACGTCTGGCTCTACAGGTAAACCAAAAGGGGTTTTATTGGAACATAGGGGA
>CAYMCP010000051.1:9800-26616 GCA_964388965.1 uncultured Thiotrichaceae bacterium
CAATCGGACATCCAATTGCAAACACTAGATTGTATGTGTTAGACAAAAATCAACAACAACTTCCTGTCGGTCTTGTTGGCGAGCTGTATATCGGCGGTGCGGGTGTAGCGCGTGGTTATCTCAATCGTCCCGAATTAACGACTGAAAAATTTATCATTAACCCACTTTCAGGTGATGAAAATGACCGTTTATATCGTACTGGTGACTTAGTTCGATTTTTAGAAGATGGTCAATTAGAATTTGTCGGACGTATTGATAATCAAGTGAAAATCCGTGGTTTTAGAATCGAATTAGAAGAAATTGCCACTGCATTAAAACAACATGATGACGTAAAAGATGCTGTCGTAGTCATTGAAGAGAATAAGCATAAACAACTTGTTGCCTATTTTGTACCTGAGCTGTCAACAAGACGTGTTCCATTTAAAACAACGTGTCAACTCAAATTTGATGATGGTTTGTCAATGGCGACGACAACAGAAAATATCTCTTGCTACGGCTTAGGTTTAGTTGGATTGCCTGTATCGTGCAGTTGTCGTGAACAACAATCATTAACCGTCCAATTTAGTTTACCCAATGTCAGGGAAGAGATTCACTTTGAATTCAGAGCGCATGTTGTTTGGATTAAAGGTCATCGCATGGGCATCACATTTGAACAAACAAGCAATATTTTATGCGACTACATCGACCAACAAATAAGACAACATCAAGATAAAGATGAGTTGCACCGTAATTCAACAACTTTACTACGCCAATATCTTACCGATAGATTGCCACATTACATGATTCCTTCTATTTTTGTGCTTTTGGAAAAAATGCCATTGACTCCAAATGGAAAAATAGATATGAAATCATTAAAAGAATATGAATGTAGTCGTTTGAATTTACAGCTATCATACATGCCTCCAAATAATCAGTTAGAACGCATTATTACAGAAGTTTGGCAGCAAGCCTTAAAATTAGATAAAATAGGTATCCATGAAAGCTTTTTTGATCTAGGTGGTGACTCATTGTTAGTCGTTAAAGTACAAGAGTTATTAGAGAAAAAATTAGAGCGAAAACTATCAACAACAGTTTTATTCCAATATCCTACCATCAGTGTACTAGCACGTTATTTATCCGGTGAAGTGCCGGAAGATTTAGACCGTCCTCAACGCGAGTATCGTGTTGCTCAACGAAAAATTGCCCACCAAAGACGCAAAGAGCGTCATCATAAAAAGAAATGATGTAATCAATTACCCGCTACTAAGCGTAACTCCAGCTATTTCAATAAGGTAGATTTAGCAGTTATTTACGTCAAATTACGGGTTAATTGATGCCATAAACTATTTTGTTTCCAGAATAATCTTAATTGCTTGCGTAAATTGAGAGGTAGAATTTGCGGTTGAATCGGTGTCCCTAACGCTTCTTTGACAGCTCGATAGTACCACCGCCATTCACCTCCTTGCACCGCACGCACCAGACCAAAACACAAACGTGAAAAAATCATGTAACTGGCTTGAGGTAATGGAAAATAGCGGCGAATAATCCAAATTGTATTACGAGTTGGATAATATACCCTACGCCAATTACTACGATTAACTGGAGATTGACGATGAACTACACGACAAGTAGGATCATAATAAATCTGGTATTGTCGCTGCATAACCCTAATTGCAACTTCAATTTCATTTTGATATAGAAAAAATTCACCCGGATACCAACCGATTTGTTCAAACAATTCGCGGCGAATAGCAAACCCACAACCTACAAAAGCAATCGAATGACTCGCCCTATCGGTCGCAGGCAGATGCCAAGAATGAACAATTTCATGTTCAGCGTTTTCAATCCGACAAGCAACAACACCAATTTTGGGCTGCATGTCAAAATGTCGAATAATACGATTTAAAGTTTCCAAATCAACAGGATGCGAATCATCATCTAATACAAAAATATATTCACCTTGCGCGATTTGAAAACCATGGTTATAACCCGCAATACCCGTATTCGTTGCTAGACAAATAATTTTCAACCAAGATTGATTTTGGCTTTTTAAAAATGCTGCCGTGCCATCTTTAGAACCGTTATCTACAGCAATCACTTCAATATCAGTGCGTTGTAGAATTAACTGCTGAAGATATTCAAGTGTAAAACGTGTTTCAGCAAGCCGATTAAAATTGAGAAAAACGATACTTAATTTAATTTTACTATTTTTCATAATATTTCATAACTTGGGCAAAAAAACAAATTTTTAACATCCGCTTTTGAGTGCAAACCTAACAGAGGTATTTTAAAATACAAGTTTTTTTAATCAAACCAATACACTCATGTTATCCTAAGAAAAGAGTATAATTTTTCCTGTTAAGAACAGTTTATAGAAAATAATGGCACTATCTTATCTAACCAATCGAATTTATTTATTATTCATCAGCTTATCTTTATGTTTAGCCGTATTACTACTATGGCTAGACCATAACTATTCAAATCATATTCTTCGTGAACAAACTTTAGTTGCGCAATACACAACTAAACACAGTGCGGAATCTATAAAAAAATTTCTTGCTGATAAAAAATACCTTATCGAGCTGACAATTGAACAGAATAAACCACTGTTAAAACAAATTTTACAAGGAAAAAACGATATTGCAGCCAAAAAGCAATTTTCACAACAATTATATCAATTTTTACCGCAAGCGATTGGTTATCTTATCGTTACAGATCGAGGTGTGATCAAAGCAGAAGACGGACAAAAAGCCTCCAGCGATGATTATACCAAGCAATTTAACACATTTCGCTCACGACATATCCATTTTCACTTGCACCAATACGAACAATCTGATTTTTTTAATGTTTTACTTGAGATAGAACAAGGCATCTTATTGGTTATTTTTCCAGCACAAATTATTTTAGATAACTTACAATTTGCCTCACCTTATCAAAAATTATCATTAGTTACCTATCATAATGACAAAATTGAATATATTTTTTATAAAAATAAAGAACTTAATCTTACCCAAACAATACTTGCACAATATACAATTGAATCAACACAGTGGAAAGTCGTTAGTACACTTGCTACAACACAATATTTGGATGAAAGAAAATATTTGATTTCATTAGACTATTTAGGTATTTTCCTAAGTTTTTTCATACTTGGTAGCTTTTTGTCCTATCAAATTACTAAAATGGATGAGGAAAATCAAAAAATTGAATTAAAATTACGTGCTAAGGAAACCCAATTACAAGCTATTATTAACAGTTTACCCGTTATATTGTGGGTTGTAGATTGTAAAGGAATTATTACTTTTTCGCGTGGACAGGGTTTAATTAAATTAGATTTAAAACAAGATGAATTGGTTGGTAAGTCCATTTTTGCTTATTATCGGGAATTTCCAAATTTTTTAGCTAATGTGCAGCTTGCCCTCAATAATCAACGTGCTTGTAATACGATGAAATTAAACAAGTTACTAGATATTTTTGAAATCGTCTACGCACCATTACTTAACGATATGCAGCAAGTTGTTGGTGCATTGATTTTAGCTTCAGATATTACTAAACGCCAAGATATAGAGCAGCGTTTCTTCCAACAAGTGAGACGCAACAAAATGATTTTACAGAATTCTATGGATGGATTTTGGATTTTAGATGAATATGGAAAATTAAAAGAAGTAAATGATGCTTTTTGTCAATTAACAGGTTATACCGTTCCTGAATTAGTTGGTTATCAGCTTTGTAAATTAGATATTTGTCGATCTAAACAAGAAATCGAGCAGTTTTTAGCAAAATTGTTACAAAAAGGGCATTTGCGTACTGAAAGTTGTTTACAGCATAAAGACGGACACAAAATTGATATTGAAGTCAGTAGTACATGTACTTATCCTGCCACACACGGCGAAACACAACCGTTATTGTTTAGTTTTATTCGAGATATTTCAGAGCGTAAACGTACTGAAGAACAATTACGCATTGCCAAAGAGGCTGCGGAATCCGCTAGTCAAGCTAAAAGTGAATTTCTCGCTACAATGAGTCATGAAATCAGAACGCCTATGAATGGTGTCATTGGTACAACTGAATTATTAGGCAAAACTGCACTAAATAGTAAGCAACAACGTTATGTAGAGGTTATTCGTCATTCAGGTGAAGCTTTATTAAATTTAATTGATGATATTTTAGATTTTTCTAAAATTGAAGCGAAAAAAATAGAATTGGAGTATTTACCGTTTGATTTTGAAGAATTAGTAACTGAAATTATTAGTTTATTTAATATTACAATTCAACAAAAAGCATTGTCTTTTATCTGCCAGTTTCCAATGGGTATATCTTGTTTATTTTATGCTGATTCGGGACGTATTCGACAAATTTTAGTGAATTTATTAGGTAATGCAATTAAATTTACTAATGAAGGAGAAATTACTTTAATTATTAAAATCTTAGAGCAAAATGATAAACAAGCTATATTCCATATTGAAGTGCAAGACACAGGTATTGGCATGACCGAGCAAGATCAGAGCAATTTATTTCAAGCTTTTTCGCAAGCTGATAGTTCAACAACTCGCCGTTATGGCGGTACAGGTTTAGGTTTAGTGATTTCAAAACGTTTATTACAATTAATGGACGGTGAAATAGGTGTGAGTAGCCAACAACAACAAGGTAGTCGTTTTTGGTTTACATTGCCCTTACAAAAAGCAGATATGTTATTAGACCGCCCCGCTTCTAAAACGATGGACGTATTAAAACAAAAACATATTTTACTTTTGGAGCAACATCCAGAAAATTTGAGTATTTTAGAATCTTATTTGCAAAATTGGCATATTCCAGTGCAAGCTACAGATACATTAGCACATTGTTATAGTTGTTTGTCCGAGTTTAATCAGCAGCAAATGCCTTTTGATATAATTATTATTGACTTTAAAATGTTAATTAACGAAGGGTATTATGCTAAAATTTTGCAGCACATTAAACAAAAACAAGCAAATTATCCGATAAAGATCGTTATTAGCATAACAGATAATTTTACTATTCCTGAACAGTGGCAAATCGACGGTGTGCTGTATAAGCCCGTTTTACCACGTCAATTATTGGATTGTTTATTACAATTATTTGATTTAAAAGTGCAAGATACGACTGAACAACAAGCATCGCTACAGACTGATTTTAGTCGATACCACATCTTGTTGGCAGAGGATAATAAAATCAATCAAGAGGTATTGTGTGAATTATTAACACAATTGGGTTGTGAAGTTTCAGTTGTCGAAAATGGTCGTGAGGCATTACAGGCAATGACGGAAACCCAATATGATTTGATATTTATGGATTGTCACATGCCAGAGATGGATGGTTTACATGCAACACGTTATATTCGTCAAGCGGAATCTTTGGAAGAGAATACAAAACATATTCCAATTATTGCACTGACCGCAAATGCGACAGTTTTAGATCGTAAAGCTTGCGTGGATTCGGGAATGGATGATTTTTTGAGTAAACCTGTCAACTCAGAGACATTACATGATATTTTAGTACACTACTTGATTAATCATGCCCACATTGTTACAAAGCAAGCAACGGAAAGCCATACGAAGGAATTAGCTACAGCGGAAAGTAATACGCAAAATGAAGTTATTTCTCAAGCAACTTTAGAAAAAATCCGCAAAGATATGGGTAAACGTGGAATCGGTTGGTTAATTGATATTTTTATTGGTGAGTTACCAAATTATTATTTAACATTAGAGCAAGCGTTGCAAGCTCAGGATGTAGAACAAATTTATGCAGCAGCACATAAGTTTAAAGGAGCTTGTTCTAATCTTGGTGCAACAAATTTGGTTAGTCTTTGTCGGCAATTTGAAGCGTTCGCAAAACAAGAACAGATTGAACAAGCTCAACAATTGGCGGCTACCGAATTGATTAACGCGATTGAACAATTGAAAATATCATTATTAGAAATTAAAAAGGAAGAAGATTCATCATTTTCTAACATGCTCCACTGAGATAAATCTAAAGGCTTTATGGCTTGGTTTTAAAGTTAAATTAGAATTTAGTGCAATTGTCCTAAATTACCCTGTCTTTTACCTAGAAAAAAATATATAGCTTGGTATAATGACAAGTTGACTTTTTACTTATTAAATCAAGGTAAAACTTTAAGGATACGTTATACGTTAGTTACTTCTACAACACCGCTACTACCACTGTTACCACCAAAGAACTCCTATGATTTTAGATAAACTTGTTAAATCCAAATGGGAAAGCCGCGACCCAGAAGCGCGGAAGTCAGCAATAGATGATATTGAAGATGTTAAGCTCATCCATGAACTGGCGTTAAATGATGAAGCCGCTATCGTGCGACAAGCCGCATTACGCAAAACAATTGACTTGTCTACGTTAGATACTGCAATTCGGCGTGAACAAGATGACGCAGTAAAAGAAACCGCTATTCAACAGTTTAAACAATTGATCACAGGACAAAAGGCATCAAGTTATGATTTAAATACGCGAATACAGTGGGTAGAAAAGATTGAAAATGAACGAGTAGAAATGATCGCAATACAAGGCAAGGAAGCTGAATTACGTTTAGCGGCAGTTGCGAAAATTGAACGCGAAGGTTTGTTAGGTGATATAGCAATTAACGATGAAGTCCGTGAGGTACGCCTAAAAGCAGCAGAAAAACTGACGCAAAAATCTACCTTAGAACGTGTTTATAAAGCAGCGCGTAGTAAGGACAAACAAGTAACGCGCATCGTCAAGGAAAAATTAGACGCGATCAGTGAAGCTGAAGAACGTCCCGCAAAAGTTCGCGCAGAATGTGAGATAATTTGTGCTAGATTGGAATTGTTTAATCGCAATAACAATATCACTTCTTGGGAGCAAGAGTATGCCGAATATGTGCGCTTAAAAGAACGTTGGTCAGCGATTGCGCAATATGCGGAATTAAACTGCACAGAACGTTATAACAAAGCCGAACAGACATTTATTCACGCTTACACAGAGTACAAAAAACAGAAGTTAGAATTGGAAAAACGTGAAACTGAATTAGCCCCGGTACGTGAATTAAAACAACAGGTATGTGCTAGGTTAGAACAGGTTTTAGCCGATTTGGAACAGCGCGAATTGGTTGAAGATGAAGAGAGTAAAAAACTTTCTGAAACAATTGATGCGTTACAACAACAGTGGCAAGCAGGCACCGAAGTTGACGACCCCAGCGAAGAACAACAATGGCAAACTCAATACCAAACTGTATTAGATTCAGTTAAGCAAATTTTAAAAACCCTACAAAACAATCACCGTATTGCGATCAAATTGGAAGCCATTTGCAACGAAGGCGAAAAGTTGCTTGCCGGAGCTGCACCGCATAGTCAGCACCATACTAAAACTTTGCAAGAGCGTTGGGATGAAATTGAGCTACCACAAGCTAATTTACAGTTTATCGATCAGTTAAAAACGCGCTTTGCTGAATTGAGTCAGTCTGTTAATGCACACCTGCAACAGCAAGACCACGAGCTTGAACAACATGTTGAAAAACTTAAAGTTTGTTTGCAAGAGCTAGAAACATACCTTGAAGCTGGCAAATTGCATGAAGCTATGCCACACCTACAAGAAGCACAAGCTTTATTTTCACAAATTAAAAAAGATTTATCTCCTAAACGTTCCAAAACTTTAGACAAGCGTTTAAAGGTCGCCGCTGCCAAAATTCATGAATTACGCGGCTGGGAAGAATGGAGAGATGATTTAGAGCGTAAGCGGTTATGTGAGAAAGTTGAACATCTCGCTAATGATCCAGATAATGAGTTAGATGGTAATCCAGAAGAAATTGCGCGTATTATCCGTGAGGCGCAAAAGGCTTGGAAAGCCTTAGTTACCAAAGGAAAAGATTCGCAAGCACTTTGGGAAAGATTTAATAAAGCTTGTAATGAAGCTTACAAACCATGTAAAGCTTATTTTGAAGAACAAGCCCAGCAACGCCAGCAGCATTTTGAGGAAAAACAAGCTATTTGCGCTGAATTAGAGGCTTATAGCGCAACAATTGATTGGGAACAGCCAGACTGGAAAGAAATTCATCATCAAATACGTGAGTTTGAAAAACGCTGGCGCAATGTTGGACCAACAGATCGTAAACAGAAAAAACCGCTACAAACCCGTTTCGATGCTATATTAACTCCAATAAATGGTCGTTTGAAAACAGAGTGTGAGGGAAATTTGGCGTTCCGTAAGGAATTGACTGAGAAAGTGATTAAAGCGAGAGACATCCAAGATTTACCTGATGCAATTGAAACAGTTAAAGAGCTTCAGGCGCAATGGCGTGTCACAGTTCCCGGTTCACGCAAAGAGGAGCGTGATTTGTGGAAAAATTTTCGCAAAGAGTGTGATGTCGTATTTGATCGTCGTAAAAAGAAACAAGAAGAACGGCAACAAGAACGTCAAGATCATCTCAATCAGAAAAAAGCAGTTTGTGAGCAAATTGAGGCATTGGCGCAATTGACGGGTGATGAATTTAAAGCGGCAAAATCTAACATACGCAATTTAAAATCACAGTGGCAATCTATAGGCGAAGTGCCGAAAAAATCGTTGGAAAGCATTGAACGACGTTATCAAGATGCCTTAGAACAGTTTGATAAACATTGTCAGACTGAACATGCGAATGAGTTACATGCACAGCTAGAATATTTGCATCAACGCGCTAAATTGTGTGCGACATTGGAGCATTTATCAGAAGCATCGGAAGAGGCGGTAACGGCTGCTAAAGCGGATTGGGAAGTGATGCCGACATTGTTAGATAAGAAAGTGGCTAAAAATATTACTCGTCGCTTTGAAAAAGCGTGCAAAATGGCAACCACAGGTAAGTTTAACTATTCTGACGAGGCATTGGCAAAACGCAAAGAGCTTTGTGTTCGGATGGAAATTTTGGCTGGCGTAGAATCACCGCCCGAAGAAGCAAAAGCACGTATGGCTTATCAAGTAGCGCGCTTGTCTGAGGCAATGAAAGGTGCGTATTCCGAACCAAAAGATAAAGTTGCAGAAGCGCAAGAAATTGAGCAAAGTTTTTATTTAGCGGGTGCGGTTAGTGCTGAACAGGCTTGTCAGTTGAATCCACGCTTTTTGAAAGCACGCGATGCGTTTTATCAGCTAGACAGCTCAGAGAGGTAATGAACTTTTCACGCTATGCACTTTTGCGTAGAATGCGCTATTGATGTGCTGCGTCAAGTTTAGTAATAAATGCAGGGGGAGCGTAAGCAGCGTTATACCGCGATTTTTTCGTTCCAATGGTCTCCGTTGGGATGCAACGTGGACGCTCCACACGTCCCCAAGCAAAAAAGTTTGAAAGTGGAAATCACGAAATAAAGCCGTAAAATACACGACATTCATCATTTGCTACCTACAATAAATCAGAACGCAGAGCGTCTCTGCTGCATCCCAACGGAGACCGCTGGGACGAGAAATGCAAAAAGAATTTTCCTCGTCCGAACGGAGATTGTTGGGATGAGGCAATTTTAAATCAGTCCTACAAGCTCAGTTTATTTTCTAAGTAATGAATATTTACGCCACCACGCTGAAAATTAGGATCATTGAGCAAATCGCGGTGTAGTGGTACATTGGTTTTAACGCCATCAACAATAATCTCGTCCAATGCAGTACACATCCGTCGCATTGCGGAATGACGATTATCGCCATATACAATTAATTTACCCAATAATGAATCATAATAAGGTGGTACGGTGTAACCAGAATAAATATGCGTATCGACTCGCACACCAGGTCCACCCGGCGCGTGATAACGGGTGATTTTACCCGGCGATGGCAAAAAAGTTTCAGGGTCTTCGGCGTTGACACGACACTCAATCGCATGACCGGTGATTTTAATATCTTCTTGTTTATACATTAATTTTTCACCAGAAGCGATTAATAATTGCGCCCGAACTAAATCAATACCGGTAATTAATTCCGTCACTGGGTGCTCAACTTGAATTCTCGTATTCATTTCGATAAAGAAAAATTCTCCTTCTTCATACAGAAATTCAAATGTACCCGCACCACGATAACCAATTTCACGACAAGCCTGTGCACAACGTTCACCAATTTTTTGACGTAACGTCTCTGGCAAACCCGTTGCAGGTGCCTCCTCAATCAGTTTTTGATGACGACGTTGAATTGAACAATCCCGTTCACCTAAATGAATCGCATTACCCTGACCGTCCGCTAATACTTGGAATTCAATATGACGTGGATTTTCTAAATATTTTTCCATATACACTTGATCATTACCAAATGCAGCAGCAGCTTCGCCTCGCGTCAGTGAAATTGCATTATGCAAAGTCGCTTCACTGCGTACCACACGCATTCCACGTCCACCGCCTCCACCAGCAGCCTTAATGATGACCGGATAACCAATATCACGCGCCAATGTCGCATTTTTTTCTTTATCGTCGGTCAGTGCGCCCTCAGAACCCGGTACACAAGGCACTCCTGATTTACGCATCACATTGATAGCTGAAACTTTATCACCCATTAAACGAATTGTGTCGGGATGAGGACCTATAAAAATAAAACCACTTTTTTCTACTTGTTCGGCAAAATCAGCATTTTCAGATAAAAAACCATATCCCGGATGAATGGCTACAGCATTCGTGACTTCGGCGGCACTGATAACGGCTGGAATATTCAAATAGCTTTGCGCAGAATTAGCAGGTCCAATACATACCGACTCGTCTGCCAAACGTACATGCTTCAAATCACGATCAGCAGATGAATGGACTGCAACAGTACGAATACCCAACTCACGACAGGCTCTTAAAATGCGTAATGCAATTTCTCCCCGGTTGGCAATAACAACTTTAGACAGCATGTTTTTTATCCTTATCTATACAATCACAAACAATGGCTGCTCATATTCGACTGGTGTGCCATTTTCGACTAATACTTTAGTAACTTTACCAGATTTATCACTGGTAATTTGGTTTAAAATTTTCATAGCCTCAATGATACATAACGTATCACCTTCCTCGACCGTTTGCCCTTCTTCCACGAATGGTGGATTACTAGGCGACGATGAACGATAAAATGTACCAACCATTGGGGAGGTGACGACATGTCCTTCAGGGTCATCATCAAATTCATCAGCATTCTCCTTATATACCGTTGTATCCTGCGGAGGTGGTGCGGTGGCAATCGTCGCGGGTGCAACAAACGGTTGTGTCGCTATTGGATAACGGCCGATGCGTACTGAATCTTCACCTTCGTGAATTTCGATTTCAGAAACACCTGATGATTCAATAAGTTCAATCAATTTTTTTACTTTGCGAATGTCCATACAACTTATCTCGAATTCGATAGAATGGAAAGGGCTGCTTGCAATGCCAAAGTATAACCATGCGCACCCAAGCCCGTAATCACGCCGACTGCAATATCTGAAAAATAGGAGTGATGACGGAATGGCTCGCGTGCGTAGACATTAGATAAATGCACTTCAATAAAAGGTATATTAACCGCTAAAAGTGCATCGCGTAATGCCACACTGGTGTGGGTAAATGCAGCAGGATTAATGATAATAAAATCTGTTTGGTGACGTGCGGCGTGAATTTTTTCAATTAATAAATGTTCGGCATTCGTTTGCAAGGTTTCTAGTTCATATCCCTGTTGTTGTGCCAAATTTATCAATTCTTGATTAATCGCATCTAAGTGAATGCTACCATAGTGACCGGGTTCACGTTCACCGAGTAAGTTTAAATTCGGCCCATGAAGTATGAGTAATTTAGACATAAGTTTTTTGCTGTTAGTATCAACTATACAACAAAAATTACTGCGCATCATAACAGATGTTGTATTTTTACGTCAGTATTTGTTGTATTTTGCTCAAAATTAGAAGATAGTTTTTGAAAGAAACACGTTGGCATGAAGCTCATGCAAACAACCGACATATTGTACTAAATTGAAACAAATCCGTCGCTAATTGTGTTAAAAAAGCAGTAATATTCAATTTCTCTGTTAAATGTTGTTTTTAAATAGACAAATTAACCTATGATGGTGGCGTGCGTTATCATTCATGAGACATACCATCGTCCGCAGAAAACATCAAAATGTAGTATGTCCGTAGTTCGTTCTGGTCAGCGTATAGAACAAGAAACATTTTTTTACATTTATTAAATATTATACTAAAATGATTAAAGCCTAATTTATCTATAAACTATATAAAGTTGCAACGATTCTAGCATAAACTCATATTTTGATATAACTTATTTTTTCATGGTTTACAACCGTTATTTTTGAAAAGTAAAATGATTTTTCTATATTTCAAATAAGTTTTTATTTTTCAATCAAATATTAACTTTATTTTGGTATCAGATTTGAATTTATCGTATAACTAAAAAAATACACCATTCTGGTAAATTATGAAACTTCTTAAAATGAAATATTGGATTTGGATTTATTTAATATTTACTCTTTCTATGGTACGAGCAAATGACTTAGAAACGTTGCGATCACAACAGCAAGATTTACTCGGATTAGATTTAGCTGATTTGCTAGATATAAAAGTCACTTCTGCTTCAAAAAAATCACAAAAACAATCTGAGTTAGCCAATGCTATTTTTGTTATTAATCAAGATGATATTCAACGCTCAGGTGCAACCCATGTAGCGGATTTGTTACGCATGGTGCCGGGATTTCAAGTTTCAAGAGTCAACAGCTCAATTTATCAAGTGGCTTCCAGAGGCAGTTTTAATGGTTTATTCGTTAATAAATTATTAGTATTAGTAGACGGGCGCAGTGTTTACAATACGCAGATTTCGGGGACATTTTGGGAAGTATTAGATGTATTGTTAGAAGATATTGAACGTATTGAAGTTATTCGCGGCTCTGGCGGCACATTATGGGGTGCAAATGCAGTTAATGGTATCGTTAATATTATCACCAAATCAGCACACGATACTCAAGGTGGATTAATAACAGTTGGCGCAGGTACGGTAGAATCAGGTTTTGCCCATTTACGTTACGGTACGCAATTGAATGAGAATACGGCACTGCGAGTTTATGGTAAAAGTTCGATGCGTGACAGTCTAGTAGGCGGAATACAGCCGGATCGGTGGCAAATACAACAGGTTGGCTTCAAATTGGACAGCAATGTAAATGCAAATACTGACTTTACGCTACAAGGTGATTTTCATGACGCACACAACGGTGATGTTAGTTGGACAACAGGTATTGCAGAAGATGCACACTTATTAGGCAAAAATGTTCTAGCACGTTGGACGCATGATAATTTAGAAAATTCTAAATGGACGGGACAATTTTATTACGATTTCAGCACCCAAATACGACCAACTTATGGCTCTGATAACCATGTGTTAGATTTTGAATTACAACACCAGTGGCGTACTGCTGAACACCAAGAATTTTTATGGGGTATAGGCTATCGTTGGTCATATAGCAAAATCCATCCAGAATCATTACTAAGTCGGAAAATATTAGGTAGACATGATGAATTATTAAGTAGTTTTATCCAAAGTGAAACGCATTTTTACGATCGAAAATTGCGTTTAATTATTGGTACAAAGTTAGAACACAATGATTATACAGGTATAGAAATACAGCCAAATATTCGCTTATTGTGGCGACCCGATGATAAAAAAAGCTATTGGGCTGCCATTTCGCGCACAGTACGCACACCGTCACAAGTTTCATACAGTATCCGCACCGCTTATGATTTACCACCATCAGCTAATCCGTTGTATCCCATTCCATTAAATTTACAATTATATGGTAATGATCAGCTCAAATCGGAGTTCAACAGCAGCTATGAACTAGGATTTCGTCAACAATGGCAAGATAGTTTATCATTAGATTCGACCGTATTTTATAATGATTACAATAGCTTAATTACACGCTCAAGTACGCCCGTACCCGATTTAGCCAATGGGCGTTACCTTTTGGTTGGTGGGTATGATCATGGTATGGACGCAAAAACTTATGGTTTTGAGAGTAGCTTAAATTGGTTTAATTCGTGGGGACAAACGCAATTAAATTACCATTTTATCAACGTTGAAACAGATATTTACGCACATTTCCCTACAAGTTATGATTCTGTAGAGAAGGAAATACCAGAACATCAAATTTCTTTGCGTCACCATTTCGATTTAAGTCATGATTGGCAAGCAGATTGGTGGCTTCGATATGTTTCTGATGCTGTGGGCAGCAGTAGCGGCTACCATGTCGAAGGCTATGTTACCCTAGATGCACGTTTAGCGTGGCAAGTAAGTAAAGATTTAGAATTATCATTAGTTGGACAAAATTTACTTGATAAACAACATCCTGAACACTACTTAGGTACGTTTACTCCGCTCGTAGCTGAAGTACCACGTAGCGTATATGTCCGCGCAAAATTAAAATTTTAACAATTTATCACTGAATAATTATATTTTAATTTAATCGACGTTACACCGACGCAACGGGTAATTTTTGAGCAGCTTTTTAAATATGCTCATGTCATTGCCGCAGTGGACAGTAAAAGCGTTCTAAAAAACCAGCTAAAATGGATTTTGCACCAGTTCCAAACTCAGATTGAAAAAACATTGATAACACGCCCTAGATTATTTCAATAAATCGGGTTGTTCTGCATATTGTTCTGCTTTTTTTAATACTTGATGTACATTCGGCAATTCCATAAACTGCCCATCGAGCATTTCTTGCACGCAAACCACTTGGATTTTTGGATATTCGCGCCCTGTAAAGTCGTTGCGATAAATGCCGTATTTTTTGCTTTCTTTCACTAAATTAGGCATGGGATACAGGGTTAGCAAAATACCGCAGGCGGCTTTTTCGCGTTCTACTGTGCCGAATAATTCTCGCACAACCGCGGGTGTAAGTTTTTCATTGGATTTTACGCTAAACAATACTTTGCTGTTTTCTTTGGTACTTTCAGGAATGTAAGCAAGCCCATCAATGCCACCGTCGCCGCCTTTTTTCTCGTTAATGATGGCGCGGTTTTTTGAGTAAGTGAGTACAAACCATTTTTCAAATTCTTTGCGGGTGCGGTCGTCTTTTTTGTTTGCTAGTGCAATGGCACTTTCAAAATCTTTAGGAACACCAGAAATGACTAAATTATCTAATGCACCTGTATTTTGGTCTTCTAAACGCTTCAAAATCAGCGAGATACTTTGATAAGTAATATCAATGCCAATCCATTGACGTTTGAATTTTTGCGCGACAGCAACCGTTGTACCGCAACCGCAGTAAGCATCTAGGACAATATCGCCTTCGTTTGAACTGGCTTGAATAATCCGTTCAAGTAAGGCTTCGGGTTTTTGAGTGGGATAGCCTAGACGTTCTTTTGATGTGGGAGACATGGGGTTTATATCATCCCAAAAAGACATTACTGCAACGCCAGGACGTTCATCTAAATAATATTTTATGTAAGGTTGTCCTGAGTTACTAAAATAAAGCTTACCTTCTTCATAAAACTTTTCCATATTGGTTTTTGAGTAAGCCCAGAATCGTCCTTTTGGAGGTTTAACACCATGAAACTCATATAAAGTATCTCCTCCACCTTTCGCCGCAGTTGGTGTTACAAGTCGATAACGTTTGCCAAACTCATCAACTTTACCATATTGCCGTTGTATCTGTTCTTCTGCAAATGGTCTATATATCGTATTAAAAGTGTAATTACTGCTTTTAGTGTAAAAAAATATATTATCAAAATTAATTTCAAATTTTTTAGAACCTTGTTTTGCGTTTCCATGTGCTGTTGTTCTGCGCCAAACAAGTTCACTTTGATATATCCCAGTTTTTGAACAAAAAATTGCATCAATCACCAATTTTAAATAATGGCTTGCAGTGGGATCGCAATGAAAATAAAAACTGCCCGTCGGCTTTAACACTCGGTGAATTTCAGCAATTCGCAATGTCATACTTACCAAATACGCCAGCAACGCGCCTTTCTTCAGAACTTTCTCAAGTCCTGTAATTAAATCAATACTTTGCTCAGTAAAAACACCGTTATAATTACTTTGAATCTCAGCAAGCCCGATATTGGCGTTATCATCCCATGTCCAAGTATCGATAAAAGCCTGCGCCTGCGCTGCATCTTCTTTGCCGATGTTATTATAGATTTGGTTATAATTACGTTTTGAATTAAACGGCGGGTCTATATAAACTAAGTCTATAAACCCGTCCGGGTATTGTTTATGAAACTCACGCAAAACATCTAAACAGTCCCCGAAATAAAGCTCCCTCATAGGTATCTATTTAATTAAAGCAAATATATGAAAACAAATTGGAAAACTTTAGGCAGACTATTGCTCTTAGCCTTCCCCATGAATTGCGCACCCCGCTTAATTCTATTATGGGATTTACCCAAATTCTCCTGAGTGGATACCAAGACTTTGAAAAAGAAGATGTCGAGAATATGCTCAAAAATATAAACATATCGGGGGAAAGGCTGCTCCGGCTTTTTATGAATTATTCTATCTATGTTAAGCTGCTCGAAAGCGAGAATTCTAATAAAATAGAACAATTTTTGCCTACATATTCGACTTTGCAGTTTATCGAAGTTACCGCAAATAAATTCGCAGAGAATTACTCCCGCAAAGCTGATTTATCTTTAGACATTAAAGATGCCTCAATTCTTCTGGGGGAGGAATATTTTGCTAAAATTTGCGAAGAAATTATTGACAATGCTTTCAAATTTTCTGAAACGGGCGACACTGTAAGTATTAAGGGATATTTCCAAAATAATATGTATATTTTCAAAGTCGAAGACACAGGCTTTGGAATGGAAAGGGAAAGGATAAATGAGATAGGGGCTTTTTCCCAATTTAACAGAGAGAGATTTGAACAACAGGGTATTGGCTTGGGGCTGACT
>CAYMCP010000052.1:0-26597 GCA_964388965.1 uncultured Thiotrichaceae bacterium
GGCAGTGGGCTTTGAGAGATTGGTGTGGCGGGAAATTAGTTGAAAAGTAAGGAGTTGTAAATAATACGCAATAATTACAGCTAACCTCACTATTTTTAACGATAAACTAAGGATAAATTCATGCAGAAATTCCCTTATGGCATCAGTGACTTCGTAACCCTAGTCACAGAAAATTACCTCTACGTTGACCGCACAGACCGCATTCCACAATTAGAAGACGCTGGGCGGCAATTGCTGTTTTTACGTCCGCGTCGCTTTGGTAAAAGTTTATTGTTGAATATGTTAGCGAATTACTATGATATTGCCCAAACTGAGCGTTTTGATACATTATTTGGCAATTTAAAAATCGGTAAAAACCCAACGGCTTTGCGCAATCGCTATTTTGTGATGACGTGGGATTTTTCCACCGTATTGCCGCAAATTGACACCGAACAACAGAAACAAGTTTTATTTGACCATCTAAATCGACGCATTGAAGATTGTGCTATCCGCTATGCACCCTATCTATCCAGAGAAGTTGCAGTAAACCCGGAAAACGCTATGAGTTCTTTGGAATCGCTGATTTTCGCTGTGCGTCAGACTCCTTATAAACTTTATTTATTTATTGATGAATACGATAATTTTGCTAATGAAGTCATGATGAGCCAAATCGGACACAATCCAACACGCTATGAGGAATTGGTGCGCGGTGAAGGTTTGTTAAAAGGCGTGTTTAAAAACATTAAAACCGCCGCAACGGGGAATGGTTTAGATCGGGTATTTATCACAGGTGTATCACCGATTGTTTTAGCTGATATGAGCAGTGGTTATAATATTGTTGAAAATATTTATCGACGACGTGAATTTAATGATTTATGTGGTTTTCACGAGAATGAAATCCGCGCTATTTTGACTGAAATTGCTCAAGAATGTGGCTTAAATGAAGCACAAAACGCCGATGCGTTAGCAGTGATGAAAGATTTTTACAACGGTTATTGTTTCAGCAATCACGACCAACGTGAAGTTTACAATCCTACGCTTGCTTTATATTTTCTCAAACATTTTGCTCAATACTGCGAATATCCCGACGAACTTTTAGATTATAACTTAGCAATGGATCGTAACCGCTTGAGTTATATTAGTAAATTACCACACGGTGCGGAAGTGGTGGAAAATGCTTTAGACGAATCTCAACCGCTGACCGTGCCAAAATTACACGACCGCTTTGGCGTGGAAGATATGCTGAAGCGCGAGCAGGGCGAAAAAGAACTTGCTTCTTTACTTTACTATTTGGGTGTGTTGACTTTAGACGGTAAAACTAATTTTGGTGAGTTGAAATTGCGTATTCCTAATTTAGTGATTCGCAGTTTATACGTGGAAAAATTACGCGAAATCTTCCTGCCCAAAGTCAGCGACGCGGATTATCGAGATGCGGTAAAATGCTTTTTCATGCACGGTGATTTGCAACCGCTGTGTGATTTTATCGAACCGCGTTTTAACGTATTCAGCAACCGTGATTATCGCTGGAAAAGTGAAGTAGCAGTGAAAACCGCATTTTTAATGTTTTTGTTTGATGATAGACTTTATGTGATTGATTCTGAACCTGAATTAAAACGCTGTTATGCGGATTTGACCTTAATCATTCGTCCCGACGCACGACAATATGAAGTGTTGGATTTCCTCTTAGAATTCAAATTTGTATCGCCCGGTAATGCTGGTTTAACTGGTGAACAAGTCAATCGTTTATCTGCGGATGAATTAGCAAAAGTGCCTGCGGTGCGTAACGCATTGGATGAGGCTGAAACTCAAGTGCGCAAATATGCCCCAAAATTACAAGCTCGTCATGGAGAAATACTACGTTTGCGGTTGTATGTGGTGACGGCAGTGGGCTTTGAGAGATTGGTGTGGCGGGAAATTAGTTGAAAAGTAAGGAGTGCGTAATGTTGTATGTCTTGCACTCCACGATGACTTTCAACTTGACTACTCAAAATACTCACATGAAAAATAACAAAATCTAAAAAATTGTACGCTTAATTAACGCACATAAATGCTTTGCCCATGATGTTCACTATCTTCTACATACAAAGTATTTTCAGCGCGACAATCAGCAGTATTATCTAACGCCAAGCGCATCGGAGTGGTTTGACGACCTAAACGTGATTCAAAAATAGCTGTATAAAACATTACGCGCTTTACATAACGCCGTGTTTCATTAAATGGAATCATCTCAACCCACAAATCTACTGGCATACATTGATTATCTTTTTCCCAACGTATCGCTCGACCCGGTCCTGCGTTATAAGCCGCCGTTGCTAGCATATAATTACCATTAAATTTATCTAGCATTTGAGATAAATAGGCGACACCAAGTGCGATATTATTATCTAATTCAGTAATATCAGTAGTTTTAGTTAATGGTAAACCAATCTTACGTGCAACAAAACGTGCCGTTGCAGGCATCACTTGCATTAAACCCATTGCGCCTGCATGGGAACGCGCACCTTCCGCAAATGCACTTTCTTGACGTATAATGCCATATATCCATGCTAAATCAACATCTTGCGTTTTGGATTCAGCTTGTAAATTTTGTAAATATGGTGTCGGAAAACGCACATCTAAATCATCATACGCTTTCGCTTTTGCAGCAGTAAAAATCGCTAAATTATACCAATTCCACTGTCTCGCCAGCACTGCGGCAATTTCTTTATCTTTCGTATCAAAATGCGTTACTGCATAATTCCACGCACGACGTGAAGAAGTTTTCATACCAACTTGATAAAATTCATAAGCGCGTATAACATTTTGATTTTTACTTATTTTTTGATACTGCGTTTTAGTAAATGAGGTGGGTTTGTGATAAATGTGATAGTCTGCTCCTATACGATCAGCCGCTAAAAAACCATAATAATCACGCTCTTTGGCTAATTTTTGATAAATTTTCCGCGCTTTAGCCACCTTATTTTGTTGCTCTAAAGCACGCGCATACCAATACTGCGATTGTAATTTAGTTTGAATTTGCTCGGGTGCCGTTTCAATAAAATCCGCTAAAGCCAACCAATGTTGTTTTTTTAATGCTAAATTTAAGCGTTCTTCATGTAATTCTTCAGTAACGTATTTTTTATCTACTGCCGCCAACCAACGAAACGCATGTTCATAATCTTTTTTCAAACCAGCAAGGGCGAATTCGCGTTGCACTGTGCCAATTTGCTGCTCAGAAAAAGCGTAATTTTGTTGAAATTGTTCCCATAATGACACCGCTAATTCAAAATCTTGCATGGCGAGGCGTTTTAAACCGTGTACGATAATATCACGACTCATTTTACTATCAGCATAATTAAATTCTTTCAGATTATTCAATGAGTTATAGTGTATTTTTACCCATAAATCCATCCAAGCTTGCTGCTTTTCTGATAGGTGCTTTGCTAAAGCTTGCGCCAATTTTATTTGATTATTTTGCATCGCTAGTCGAATTCGTTGCCAAAGTAAATTATCATTAATAAGGTGATTGTCATATAAATAATCAAATAGGGGATCGCAAGCTTGAGGTTGAGATTTATCAACTAACCATAGTGCTTTTATTTGTTTAATTGTTTGATTAGTCGCTCGTCCAGTTTGTAATAAAGCGTAAATTTGATAACATTGCAAAGCAGTCGCGTCTTGCGGAGTGTAAGCTTTTAGATATGTTTCCCAACGTTGATTTTTAGCCAAATGGTATAACCAATCTTTTTTTAATTCATTGCCTAATGCAGAATCTCCATAATGCCGTAGAAAATGAAGCATTTCGGATTCTGGAGCAGATTGATAACGTGGTTTTAAATCTAAATAGCTGAGGTAAGAATGTAGCGGATAGTTTTGAAGTTGTTGAGAAAGTGCGCTAAATGTGGTGAAATCTCTCTGTTGATAGGCATCATAAGCTTGTAAAAATAATGCGCGTTGTTGTTCAATCGGTGTGGCTGATAGATTGTTAGCAAATAAACCCAATAATATCAATATGATAAAGTGCATGTTTTTTCCTTCTGAAAGATATAAATTTGTTCTTGGTAACGCAAATTATATGCCCTTGTAAAATTTTTTACTTGTCCTTAACACTTCATTATCAAGCAACTGTACTTGCAAAACAAGTTTTGCACTCCATTTAAATCAAAAATTACTCAATTTATAATTTATTACATTAAGAGGTAAAGTCATGTCTGAACAATTATCTGCCGAACAAATCATGAGTTTGCAAAGTGGTATTGCAGCATTTGAGACAAAACAATTTGCTCGTGCGCAACAGCTATTGTATCCATTGGCAGAACAAGGGTATCCTGAAGCGCAATATCGTATGGCAATTATGTGTCAAAATGGTTTGGGTATGGTGGTTAATGAACTTAATGCAGAAAAATATATGCGCAGTGCCGCTGAACAAGGCTATCCTATGGCGCAACATGGATTAGGTTTTATGTATATGGAAGGCGAATGCGTTGAACAAAGTGATGTAAAAGCAGTTGAGTGGTTTCAAAAGGCGGCTGAACAGGAATTAATCGGCTCGATGACAACGCTAGCAATGATGTATGAACAAGGACGCGGTGTCGAGCAAAATACAGAAAAAGCACAATTTTGGTACAAAAAAGCAGGATTTTAAGTATGTCACGCGGCTTTTCATTATTAGAAATGGCAATGGTGGTACTCGCATTAAGCTTAGTTTTAGCGGGTACGGTGCGATTTCTAAGTGTGCAATCCGAACGTAACGCCTTACAAAAAACCGATAAACATTTGCGAGAAATTCGTGAGGCTTTGATTGGTTTTGCAATTTTAGAAGATCGTTTACCTTGTCCTGCCGCCGACGAGATGGGTAGACAAGAAATGAGTTTATGTGATAAAGAAGGTTATTTACCTTGGGCAGATTTGGCGATTCCGAGTGTAGATGCTTGGGGTAATATTTTCCGCTATCGGGTTGATGCAAATTTTGCCGCGAAAATTCCTAATGAGTTGACAACTCGTAGTAATCTAAAGATTAAAAATGTCGCAGGTGATATTGAGTGGACTGTAACAAATAGTAGTGCAACTTGTAAAAAAGGGGCGGTTATTGTTGACTGTTCGAGAGTTGTCGCAATTTTTTTCTCAGTTGGGGCGAATAGGCAAGCAGATAGTCGTAATACGGGTGGTGACGCTACTTATGCGCATGATGATTATACGGCTAACTTCGATGATCGTTTATCGTGGTTAAGTGTAAGTGATTTAATTGGTGGTATGATGCGTGTTGGTAATTGGCCTCCATTATAAAAAAGGTAATAGCTACTTATGTCTAATGATAAATATTGTCAAGCTTTTAGTCGTTTATTGAAAATTATGGATGAATTACGTGAAAAGTGCCCGTGGGATAGAAAACAAACCATGCAATCTTTACGGCATTTAACCATTGAGGAAACTTATGAATTATCTGATGCCGTATTAGAAAATGATTTATCAGAAATTAAAAAAGAATTAGGTGATTTATTGCTGCATATTGTGTTTTATGCCAAAATAGGTTCAGAACAACACGCTTTTGATATTGCTGATATTATTAATGGATTATGCGATAAAGTGATTTTACGACATCCACATGTTTACGGTGATGTTGACGCGGAAAATGAGCAAGTAGTAAAGAAAAATTGGGAGCGGTTGAAGCTTAAACAAGAGGGTAATCATAGCGTTTTAGCGGGTGTACCGCAATCGTTGCCAGCGTTGATTAAAGCTTATCGAATGCAGGAAAAAGTAAGCGGTGTAGGATTTGATTGGGATAATAAAGAGCAGGTATGGGAAAAAATTGAAGAGGAAATGCAGGAATTTAAGGATGAATTGGATGTGAACGATAGCGATAAAATGGAAAAGGAATTTGGTGATATTTTATTTGGTTTGGTAAATTATGCCCGTTTTGTTGGTGTCAATCCCGAAACCGCGCTAGAGCGTACCAATAAGCGTTTTATGCGTCGTTTTGAGCAAGTTGAAAAATTGGTTAAATATGATCAAAAAGATTTGCATGATATGGAATTGGCAGAAATGGACGCATATTGGCAGCAAGCAAAAACATTGGTTGAAGATAAATAATTGTGATTAATTTTTTTTAAATTAAACGTGCAAAAAAGTATGGATTATCTTTCGTTTGTTTGAGTAATTCAGTCATTTTGTCTGCATCAATCGGCGGACTAAACAAATAGCCTTGTGCAGATTCGCAGCCTCGTTCGCGTAGAAAGTGACTTTGTTCTTGTTTTTCAACTCCTTCCGCAACGACTTGTAATTGTAAACTATGTGCCATTGCAATAATTGCATCGGTAATCGCAGCATCATCTGAGTTTACGCATACATCTTTAACGAAAGAACGATCAATTTTTAACGTATTGACCGGAAAGCGTTTTAAATAACTCAGTGAAGAATAGCCGGTACCGAAATCATCAATTGCTATTTTGACACCCATATTTTGCAGGCGGGTAAAGGTGGTAAAACTACCATGCTCCTCGTTTTGGTCGTCACTCATTAACATACTTTCAGTTAATTCTAATTCTAAATATTCTGGTGCAAGTCGGCTTATCTCAAGGATTTTGGCAATTGACGCTAATAAATCCGGTTGTTGAAATTGACGACCAGACATGTTGACAGAAATACAAATTGATTCTAAACCTGCCTGTTGCCATGCGTAATTTTGTTCACAAGCGGTGCGCAATACCCATTCACCAATTTGGATAATCAAACCCATTTCTTCGAGCACAGAAATAAATTTATCGGGTGTACGCAATCCTAATTCTGGATGTAGCCAACGTAACAAAGCTTCCACGCCGATAATGCGACCGCTATTTAAATCAATTTGCGGTTGATAATATAAACGCATTTCTTCGTGAAATAATACTTTACGCAATTGATTTTCTAATATAAGTCTTTCAAATGAAACAATATTCATTTCGTTGGTAAAAAATTGGTAAGTATTTTTACCTTGTGTTTTGGCACGCGACATGGCTGTATTAGCATTGTTGAGCAAAGTAAGTGCTTCTTTACCATCGTCAGGATAAACGCTGATGCCGATACTGGCTGTAATAACAATATCATGTTGATTTAAATTGATAGGTTGACTTATGCGCTCTAATAATCGCTGTGTCAATTCGCTTACGTTTTTGACTGGATTGTAAGATTCCAAGACAATGACAAATTCATCTCCTCCGAGACGAGCAACAGTCGCCTCCGCCGGCACGAGTTGAATAGCTCGGTGAGCAATTTCGCAAAGTAATTTATCGCCTAATGCAGAGCCAAACGAATCATTGACCATCTGGAAACCATCTAAACCAAAAGTTAAAACGATAACACTCAGTCGTGGAATATTGTGGGTACGGCGAATCATTTGCCTTAGACGTTCTAGCAGTAGATTTCGATTGGGTAAATTGGTTAAAACGTCATAATTTGCGAGATAAACAAGTTGTTCTTCGGTTTCGACTAAACGACGATAGCGATTTAAGCGGGTAATGGTACGAATACGTGCTCTTAATTCTGCTTTATCAAAGGGTTTGCTCATAAAATCATCAGCACCAACTTCCAGACCTTTTAGACGTGATTCTCTATCGTCTAATGCTGTTACCATGACAACGGGTAGTTCCGCTAAACGTGGATTAGTGCGTAAATGTCGGCAGACTTCAAAGCCATTCATTTCCGGCATCATCACATCTAATAGCATCACATCAGGCATAAAGGCTTGTGCTTTTTCTAATGCTTCTTTACCTGATTCTGCAAAAATAAGGTGATAATTCTCTGATTCTAATAAAACTTTAACGGTATAACGAGAGATAACCTCATCATCAACGATTAAGACAGTGCTTTTATTTCGTTCAGTCGGATAGCTAGTAGACATCATTTGTTAATTTGAGTTAGGCTTTTTACTTTCTCATGTAAATCGGCGCGGTTGAATGGCTTACAAATAACATCGTTTGCGCCAACATCTAAGCAGCGTTGTTTAGCTGTCGGATCATCCCAAGCAGTAATCATGACAATTGGTAAATCTTTTAACTGTGGATTTGCCCGGATTTTCCTACATACTGCAAAGCCATTCATGCCGGGCATCATGACATCTAATAACATAATATCGGGCTTCATAGTTTCAGCTTTTTCAATACCCTGTTCACCATTTTCCGCAAAAAATAAGCTGTATTGTTCAGATTCTAATAAAGCTTCGATGGTATAACGAGAAACAATCTCATCATCGACAATCAAAATAGTGGTCTGTTCAAAGTCATCCATTGGTTAGTTCCTTAAAATGCTTTATATGGTCAATGCTGCTTTGTGTGTTATGACTAGGACTAGCGCGGTCATGGAAACCAAAATATTTTTATAACACGCCAAACAGGAATGACTATGATTTATCATTTAATATTGGTTAAAAATAGACTTTACTATAATACAGCCAAGATCAATTATATTCACTATCTGATTACTTCACTGATTTATAGGGTAATATTGGTTAAATTGCTTGGATTTGTCAAATTATTTACTTTATCTTAGCAAAATTGATATTTTTAGGCATGTAAAATGATTTTTATTAGGGATTTATGATCTTATGTGACAGTTTATACTATAAAAAAATCAGTAAGTTATATTTTAGAGCTGATTTTATCAATTTTTGCATTCTCCCACGAAAATCTTTTGCCTAATACCTAGACAACAATAAATCTTGGCGTAGTGTAATGCGATAGAAAATTATATTTTTTCAGATAAAACATCATTATTTTTAAGTATATACTCTTCGAATGCTTCTGCCGTCCAAGGCAAAACCGCTTTAAAGAAATGTTTGTAAATTGCCTCAGCATAAACACGGATTTCATATTGCGCGTGTTCACCCATACGCAAACGCATGAAGTGCATTAGGTTGTGTGCGTCTACTTTTGCAATAAACGTCGTATACATATTTTGAGGCAATACCATTCGTGCCTGTTCACGAGCTACTCCAGCATCAAGCATTTGATGATAAAGTGCCAAAGCGTTATCAATATGTTGCTGCATGTTTGCCCTGAGTGAATGTTGAATATCATCACCAGCCGCGCCCAAGCTACATTGCTTATTATCAGTTGACTGCAATCGCCAACTGTCTGGCATATAAAAATCTAACTCTTCTGATGTATACCGTCGTGAAACCTCATTATAATTCCACGTTCTATGACGCATCCACTGCCTCGCTACGAATAAGGGGCATTTCACTCTAAACTTAAATGCCACCATTTCAAAAGGCGATGTGTGTTTATTCCGCAACAGGTAGTTTAATAACTTCTTATCTTTTTCTAACCCTTTGCTTTCGCCTAAAAAAGAGACCCGCGCAGCATTCACAACCGACAGATCATCGCCCATAAAATCTTGCAATTCAATATAGCCTTTATCGAGCAAGGCAATGCGGATAGGTAAATCGTTTTTTATCATGTTTTTTAATTAATTTAATTGATGACTAAGACAAATTCAACGCGACGGTTGCGCTCTTGCCCTTCGTAAATATCATTTGTAGTAAAGGGTTTCGCCTCGCCTACTGCCTGAATCTGCAATAATGCTTTAGGCACACCAAGTTGCAACAGGTAGTCACGGCTTGCTCTCGCACGCAATTTAGAAAGGTGTAAATTATACGCTCGATTACCAATCGAATCAGTATGACCGACCAAATAAATTTTTACAATCCGATCTTGATTATCCACTATTGCTTGCGCCATTTGCGTTAAAAACTGTTTAGCATTATCAGTTAATTCCGCACTATTGAATGGAAAAACAAAATCTGCATACAAATACCTAATACCATCTTGCTCTGTAAAAAGAGAAAGTTGCTTCGGATCAATCGTACCTGCAATTAAATTTGGGCTAATGAGAATAAAAAACAATAATGCTTTTGACATGTTTGCTCTCCAGTATAGTGAAAATTAAGAACATTTCGCTGAAAAATAAACTAATAATTACATAAAAAAGCGCGTTACATTTTTACTTATCAAGCAAAGTTTTTATATTTATGCACTTTAATTTATGTCAATATTAAATTTATTTTCAGTCATGCTCACTAAAAGGTCTCTCTGAAGAAACTATTTGATAGTATAGCCAGCTTTCACGACGATGCAGCAACAAGTTTGACAGGCGTATTAGGTTTAAGTCGCAACGTGCCTTCAACAACAATTTTTTCACCTAAAGCGACACCGTGCACAACTTCAACCTGTCCAACCTGACGCTGACCAATCTGAATTAAACGTTTTTCTGCAATATTTTCCTCATTAACAACGTAAACAAATTGCTGACTACCTATTGGCACTAAAGCGCGTTCGGAAATCATTAAAGCTCGGCGCGGATTAAGACTTAAAGTCACGGTTAGCAACATACCTGCACGCAAAGCTTTATCTTGATTAGGCAAAAGAGCGCGTAATGTAACCATGCGAGTAATAGGGTCAACACGGGAATTAATAATGCTAATTTGTCCAGAAAAATTGCGATTAGGATAGGCTTGTGAGGTTGCAGTGATTTTTAAATTTTGGTGTAAATTCGCTAAATACATTTCAGGTACAGCAAAATCTAATTTAATTTTCGTTATATCATCTAAAGTTGTAATGATATTACCCGCTTTTAATAATGCGCCTTTACTAATATAACGTAAACCTAATTTGCCGCTAAATGGTGCTATAATTCTTCTTTCATTAATATGGACTTGTGCGGTCTTGATGTGGGCTTGCGCGGCTTTTAAACGTGATACTTGTGCGTCTAGTTGAGAGCTAGGAATCGCTTTTTGATCAACTAATTTTTGTAATCGCTTATATTCGCGTTGTTGTTCCGTTAAATTTACTTTAGCTTCTTCGAGCAGGGCTTGTTGTTCGGCATCGTCAAGTTGAACTAATAACGTTCCTTTTTCAACCCATTCTCCTTCTTTAAAGTGAATATGGCTGATAATATCGGTTATTTTCGAGGTAACTTCAATAAATTCATTCGCTTCTGTCGTGCCCAATATGGTAACAATATCAACAATATCTTCCTCAACAACGGGTGAAACAACAACAGAAATAGCGTCATTTATCGCGTGAGCGACTGGTGTAATAAAAAGTAATAAAATAAAAAATAATCTAAATTGCATGTGAATCCATTTTTTTAGCTAAAATAGTATGAGTTCGACGTGAGTAAAATGATAACCCAATGAATTATATTTATTTTAAATCTATCTCATCTCTTCTCATTTCTAAAATTAAGTTTTAGAGTTAAGTTTGTAACAGTCTATTCGTCATTAAAAACTTTTTTTGCGCAACATAAGCCATTATATTACAACAAACCGTTATTTACTCAATAATATTGACTAGGCTAACAAAACAACGCTTGTATTTATTTGAGAAATTATACAAACTGTTACGTGAAACAATTTTAAAGCATCACTAAGATTAGCTCACTTTGTGCAAATCTGATTTATTGAAAACGTGCCAGCGTTTCAAATCGATGCAAAACAAATAATTAAATTAACTGAATTAAATTCATTAATGTCTCGGAGTATGTATGATAAGACCGCTAGCTCCATACGCTGCACATCAAGAAACCTCTTACGGACGATTACGAGACGAGCCACCACCTGCGAGTTATCGCGCTGAATATCAACGAGATCGTGATCGCATTATACATTCAACTGCGTTTAGACGTTTGGAATATAAAACACAAGTTTTCGTGAATCATGAAGGTGATTTATTTCGTACACGTTTAACACATTCATTAGAAGTCGCGCAAATTAGTCGTACCATTGCTAGAGCATTACAACTTAATGAAGATTTAACGGAAGCAATTGCTTTAGCACATGATTTAGGACATACACCATTTGGTCATGCAGGACAAGATGCGTTAAATGAGTGTATGCAAACCTATGGTGGCTTTGAGCATAATTTACAATCGCTACGCATCGTAGACGAATTAGAAGACAAATATCCACAATTTAGAGGATTAAACCTTACTTTTGAAACCCGTGAGGGTATCGTAAAACATTGCTCAATTAAACAAGCAAAAACGTTAGGGCAAGTTGCAGCACGATTTTTAACCGAACCTGCACATCAACCCAGCTTAGAAGCCCAAGTTAGCCAATTATGCGATGAAGTAGCCTATAACAATCATGATATTGACGATGGTTTGCGTGCACGATTAATTACAATCCGTCAATTACGTGAATTTGAATTATTTGAACAACATTATGTCAGCGTGATGCGTAGTTATAATAATTTACTGCAACGTCAAGTCATTAATGAAACGATTCGGCGGATGATTAATGAACAGGTTTTAAATATTATTGAAACCAGTCACGCACAAATTGATGCCTTACAACCTAAAAATGTCGATGCTGTGAGAATGACAGAAGAGCCTATGATAACTTTCAGTGCGCACATGTATAACATGCACATGGATTTAAAACAATTTTTATTAACTCATTTATATCGGCATTTTCGCGTTGAACGAATGAATTTTAAGGCAAAACGAGTCATTAAACAATTATTTGAGATTTTTATGAGTGAACCACGTTTACTGCCCCTAGAGGCACAATTTGAGGTAAATCGGTTGCAAGCGCAAATGGGTGTGGATATGGGTAGAGCGCGTGCGGTTGCAGATTATATTGCAGCAATGACGGATAGATTTGCTATTGCAGAGCATGAGCGTTTACTTGATCCAAGTACTTTACCCTAGACAATAAAAAGCTGATTTTTAATATTTTTTAATCCCAGCTTGCAATTGATATGCTACACTCACAGGTCAAGCACTTGATTTACGTGAAGTGGCTCGTTACACGATAATTTATAAAATCTTCTGCTAAAAATACATAAAACTCTCAATACCTGCATATCTGTAACAAATGCCTTGTTTTTGTTAATTATTGTCATTAAAAACAATATGATAAAAATCAACTACAGAAAATCCTTGTTAAATTATCTTGATTATGTAAAATAATGTAATACACTAGTTAAACTTCTAGCATTTACTCAAACATTTATCCAAAGCTGGGCAAGGACATAGGTAATGTTTGCAACCTACATAGATCATGCAGTCCATCATGCAGACTGGCAACACAACACATTAAGCGACGGTGTGGTGACTTGCGCCTATCGAGACATGCCCATGTTTTTTGCGATGATTGCTGCTTTTTTAGCAGAACACCAAATTCAGCAACAAGATTGTATCGCCCTTGAAGGGGTAAACTCTGTGCCAGCAGCCTTGATTTTATTATATTTACTGCAACAGGGTTACAGTTTTGTATTGTACCCGCCAATGCAAAAACAAGGTAAAGAACTTGCTGTGCGTCCGCCTATTCCTGATTTTTGCCGTTACCGTTTAATTATTAACCCTTTAACTGAATCTATTTTCTCAACCGAATTATTAGAAAAAATTAGCAGATTTGAAATCAATCGAAATTTTAATATAAATTTAATAAATCATAGCTTTACCAATCAAAAACTTTATGTTCGTACTTCTGGTAGCATGGGAAGTGCAAAGATTGTTGTGCATAATCATCAACGTTTTGTCGGAAATGTCAGAAATTGTATCGAAAGACATAAATTCACTAGCCAAGACAATGTTTTTATTCCGGTTCCAGTTTTTCATTTATATGGTTTAGGTGCAGTATTTTTACCGGCAATTTTGACGGGTGCAAATGTGTACTTGCAAGCCCAATCCAATATTTTAAAATTCATGCAAGCTGAACGTCATTTTAAGCCCACAGTAATTTTTGTCACACCAACTTTGTGTGAAATGATGGTAAAAGGTTTACGTTCTGAGCGCAATTACCGTTTAGTCGTGACCTCTGGCGATAGAATTAAACCCGAATTATTCCGTGCATTTGATGCAAAATTTTCCGGTTTAGTCAATCAATACGGCAGCACCGAAATGGGGGCAACAGCCGCGTCGCAGCCAACTGACGCACTCGAAGACCGTATCACTACGATGGGCAAGCCTATGTCTGGAGTTGAAATCAAAATTGATGAGGAAAATATCCCACAAGATGATAGTGATGAGCGGATCGGTGAGTTATATTGTAAACATCCTTACGGTTTTGAACGTTATATTAATGAGCATGGTGATGAAATTGCAGCCGCTCCAGAGTATTATCGTACAGGTGATTTAGTTAAAATACATAAAAATAACGATATTGAAGTAATTGGTAGAGCGGATAACAGAGTAAATCGCAATGGTTATTTAATTTTATTATCTGATATTGAAGCGAGCTTAGAAAAAATAGCGACAGTCAAACAAGCAGTTGTGTTACCACTGGATAGTGAGGATATACGTGGCAAACGGATTGCAGCATTTTGTGTTAGTGATATTAATGAGACACAAATTCGTGAAGCTTGTTTTGATATATTGCCACAATATGCCGTTCCAGATGAAGTACATGTTTTAAGTGCTTTACCCGTGTTGCCCAGTGGAAAAGTAGACAGGCAAAAATTGAAAAAAGGATAGTTTTGAGAGTTATTAAACAGATAAGCCCTTAATATCAATTTGATTTTCATACCTAAAAAATATGCAGGAGAGCATTATAATGAGTGATGTTGTTGAACAACTAAGAAAAATTATTGCTGAAAAATTAGATGTCAATTTAACTTATGACGAAGTTGACCCGCAAGTTAGCTTGTTTGAAGAAGGTCTAGGAATGGATTCCATCGCAGTGATGGAGTTTATCACACAAATTGAAAAACACTTTGGTTTCAAGTTCACAGAAGATGAATTAGACATGGAGCGATTCCAAAGCGTGAACGTGGTTGCAGATATGATTAAGGAAAAATTGTCTTAAACTGTATTAAAAATTTACATGATTTTATCGAGAAATTTTAGGAATGCACCATGATTAATACCGAAAAAGAAAGACAGTATTGGGTGCCAGAGCGTCGCGGTTTTATCACTAATTACCCGAATTTTATGCACTGGAAAAAGTTAGAAGAAGCAGGACTTGCTGGCTTTTATAATCCATTAAATATTTATATTCACATTCCGTTTTGTGCGCAAAAGTGCTCTTATTGCTACTACCGCACGGTTCAAGGTAGCCGTAAATCAGAAATTGATGCGTATGTAGACGCATTGTGCAAAGAAATTGAAATGGCAACGGAGCGTTTTAATTTAGCGCAACGTCCCTTAAGCTCTATATATTTCGGTGGTGGTACGCCAACATTACTAACAGGTGATAATTTATTAAAAATTCGGCAAACTTTAGATAAATTCGTCAATATTACAGATGAAACTGAAATCACTGTTGAAGGTGAACCCGTAACAATTACCGATAAAAAAGCGGAAATTTTAGGGGAATTGAATGTAACACGCATTAGTATGGGTGTACAATCGTTACACGATGAAATTATTAAACTTTCTCATCGTCAGGATACCCAAGCGCGTGCGCTACGTGCCATTGAAATGTCGCGCAAAACAGGTGCCGCTGTTAATATCGATTTAATGAGTGGTTTAGCAGGTGAAACGCCTGAAACTTGGGCGTATAGCGTTGATAAAGCAATCGAAACCGATGTTGAAAGTATCACCGTGTATAAGACTGAATTGTATACCAATACTGAATATTACAAAGAATTACGCAGCAATAAGATTACCTTGCCAAGCGATAATGAAGAATTGGAATATATGCAGTATGCAATCGATAAATTTGCCGAACATAATTATATCCCTTGGAGTTTCTTTACTTTTACCAAGGATGATAAGTATCGTCATGTGCATTCGCCAAGTATTTGGCGGGGCGAGGATTTTTACGCAATTGGTGCGTCAGCATTTGGTCGTATGGGACAATATTTGATCCAAAATACTAACGAAGTTAATCGTTATATTGAGTTAATTGAAAATGGAAAATTACCGATTCATCGCGGTCATAAAATGACTAGTATGGATAGTGTTATTCGTGACATCGTATTGGGTATGAAGTTGGTTTCAATTGATTTAGAATCTTTTTATCAACGTCATGGCGTGGATTTGACCGCTTTGTGCAAAGATAGTGTGGAACGCTTAACTAAGGAAGGTTATATTACAGTAACTGACAAGGAATTAAAAATGACGGATAAGGGTATCTTGCATGGCGATTTGGTTGGTAAAGACATGACTCGTAGCTTGATGGAAATGTTTACTTGAAATATTTTTGATTGTAAATTAATGATTTTCGATTTAAAAATAGGAAGTTAATCGCTTTATATTTCACGAGCAAAGACGTTAAATTAAATGATTAGCTTTCTGAAAAATCAAAAATTGGTAATCAAAAATCTTAAAACAAGGGGGTTTTATGATCGGTAATTTATTACATCAGCACCAAAAGCCGCTTAAAGTCAAACATATCTTTAATAAACAAGACTTTATTAGTATTGTTCGTGTTGATTACGAAAAAATAATGTATGCGTTGTTGGAATTGCGTAATAAACCCGCCTTTTATATTATTAATGATTTTTTTCATAAAAATGAAAAGCATGTCAGAGAAGTTATGACAAAATTGAAAGGTGATTATTTATCGCACATTGGGTTTGAAATTCTTGAACCATTAGATTTGTCGGAATATGGCTTTGAATATGGTTTTAATCGCTTTAATGAAGAATTGGGAACAGAAATGTATGTTACTCAAATTCAGCGTTTTCCAGCTTCACAAGCTTTTCAAGATAGAGTCAAAGCGTTTACCGAAATTATGCGGATTTGGATTCAGCTTGATGAGCGTGAGGTTATGTTAGAGTTATTTGATATTCATAAACCTGTAGATGATTATTTTTTAGCCCGCAATACCACAAATATTCGTACGATTTGTGATAATAAGTACATTTTCCCTCATGCACATACAATTTATTTTGCAAAAGATGAAATTTGGCATTATGCCTTAGATGTCAATACTGCTGATAACGTTCGAGTTTTACATAATTATTTTCAATACCTTGCTAATCAAGATGATGATTATTTTTTACCATTTAAAGAGATTGTGAATAATAAAAATGATGGTTCTTTTTATACAAAAATCATTAATAAACAACGACGAATTGAAATTGAATTTGTCACCCACGTAGATACGCCGCGCAGCAAAGTCCGTAAACCACAATTTATTAAGCCAATCCATCAACAACAGTCGGCTATTTTTTAGCCCATGTTTGAAGAGCAAGACGTTGTCAGTCATAACGTAATGACAAAGAACATTATGTTGTGATTGGCTCAGTCAAAATGATAGAATTATATTTTTATTGTTCACAAAATTTGTTAAAATCAAGTAAATATATTTGATCAGTTTTGTTAAAAAAGATACCATGATAAGAGTTATATGGTTTAGATAAAAATTTTACTCTGTTCCTAAGAGACATGTTTTTGTGCTAATTTTAAATAGTCCAACAAAATCAATTAATTAGTGTTTAAACTGCGTAACTTCCATAATATGTAAATTGAAACATTTTGAAAAAATTATTTCGAGGGTAATCCATAGTGAAGTACAAATATTTCAAATTTCTGCTATTGGGGGCAAGTTTTGTCCCGTTATTAGCTCAAGCTCAAGCAACAGTAAGGGTAGATACTCTGCCGTTACATAATTTTAGTGATACATTAAAAATTAATTTACAGGTTATTCCTTCTAACACGACTGAAAATGTCATCGCCGATTTGTGGGTTTATCTTCAAACTCAAGGTGACATTAAATTTTACATTACACCTAGCGGCGTGTGCGCAGAAGGTAGTACAGATTGCGTAATAACTCCCTTTCTCGCTAACGAAACAATCACGGAAACAACGATTAACGTTGATAAATTATTAACCGCAAATGATGCTGGTATTCCATTAAATGCCGATCTCGCAGGACACTATTCCATTCATGCAGGTTTTACCAAACCCGGCGCGAAATTGACTGATGAAAATGCTTTATTGTCTGTCATTGGTTCTGCCTATACCGTTATAACAGATAAACCGAATCGCCCGAATTTGGTTATTTTCTTGGCTGATGATTTAGGTTATAACGATATTTCTCCGTTTGGCGGCGAGGTAGAAACACCAACAATTGATACCTTAGCAGCCAGTGGTACCTTATTAACTAATTTCCATTCTCACGCTTCTTGTTCTCCGACACGCTCTGTTTTACTTAGTGGTGTTGATAATCATCGCAACGGCTTAGGTACGATGGATGGTAAATTATTAGATGCCCGTCTGAGCAATGCACAAAATCAGTTCGCCTATAGAGAGGATATGCCAGAGGATATTATCGAAGTTGATCGTGAATTAGATATTAATGGTAATGTCAATAATCCCGCAGCAAGTCCAGAAAATATTGCAGCAGGTAAATATGGTTTTAAAAATGTGGGTAGACATGGTTACGAAGGTCATTTAAATCAACATGTTGTTACTATTGCTACTGTGTTGAGAGATGCAGGTTATCACACTTACATGATTGGAAAATGGCATTTGGGTGAAAATACGGGTTATCGTCCCTATTATCGCGGATTTGAAAAAACATTTGCTTTACTAGAAGGGGCTGGTAGCAATTTTGACCACATAGGTTTTAGTCCTAATTTTCCTTATACTCACTATACTCAACAAGGTAAAGTTATCGAACTGCCAAGTAATCAAAGAGTTGCCGCCACTCGTGCAGCAGCAGATAATTTAGTAGGTTATTCAGACAAATATCAAATATCAGCAGAATTTTACTCAACTCGTGATTATACTGACTTTATGATCAATAAAATTGAGGCAGATCGTCAAATAGATAACGAGCGAAAACCATTTTTTGCTTATTTTGCCTATCAAGCTCCTCATGCACCACTACAAGCTCCTGTTGATTTAATTGAAAAATATTTGCCTATTTATCAACAAGGTTGGGATGTGATTCGTCAACAACGTTTTGAAAGAATGGTTGAGTTAGGTATTATTCCAGTAGGCTTAGAGCTACCAGAAAGATGGACACATACTACAACTAAAAAAGATGCCACCGGAAACGTAGTAAAAGTGCCTGTTGCACCCGCTTGGAGCGATTTGAATGATAATGAGCGTGCGGTGTACGCGAAAAAAATGGCAATTTATACTGCGATGATTGAATACATGGATTTTAGTATGCAGCGTTTCATGGATTATCTAAAAAATATCGATGAATTCGATAATACTGTATTTTTATTTTTCGGCGACAATGGCGCAGACGACCAAGACCGCGATACAACACCACTCTATTTGAAATGGTATAAAGATTCGGCTGATACTTTAGGCATCACTAATTGTACTCAAGACGATTTGGATAGCGACGAGGACATCACACAAAAAACTTGCTATAAAGGTATGGGATTACCTAAATCATTGTTGACCATGCACCCTGCTTGGGCACAGGCAACAGCTTCGCCATTTTTTGCCGCTAAAGCAACGATGGCAGAAGGTGGTTTACGTGCAGCGGCAGTTATTGCGGGTTTAGATATTCAAAAAGGAGTTAAATCAGATGCGTTTATGTCTGTATTGGATATTTTCCCAACCTTTTTAGATTACGCTCATGTTTCACATCCCGCAAACAAGACTTCTATTCCGGGTTCGCTAGTACGTTATATTGATACAAAACGTAATCCTTCATTCGAGTACAGTATCGAATTACCTAATTTACGCTTTGTTTATCCATTGGACGGTCGTTCATTCCGCTCTGTATTGAATGGAACAAGCGATAGACTTTACGGTGATAGAGATGCAATTGGTTTTGAGCTGTACGGTACGGTTAATCGTGCTCTATACATGGGTGATTGGAAAATTTTGAAATTGGGTGATGAGCCTTGGGGTGAAAATGAAAAGCAGCAGTGGAAATTATTCAATCTCAAGCAAGACCCAAGAGAATTGATAGACCTTAAAGTTGGCTTCCCAGAGGATTTCACTGACTTTTTTATTAGACCTTTGGATTTAGGAGAAGGCTTTGCTAATTATCTAGCAGCAAAAGGCATCGATCCTACATCAGAGTTGGCAACTCGGATGCACACTTACGCAGACATGCTGCAAAAATATGCCGTCTACGCAACTAACATCCGTTACATCCCCGTTTTGGCAACACAGAAGAATCAACGTAGTAAAGAATAAGCTGAATTTGATGTTATTTTAAACTTTAAAATCAGCAGGTTATTATTCATCTCCTTTCTCTGACTCCCAAATTTTATTTGGGAGTTGCTACTTTTGGTAAACAATAGAAGTTACGCAGTTGAAGTTGTTAAATCCATCCTCGTCCCGATGATCTCGTTGGGATGCAGCAGGGAGGTTCTGCGTCCCGATTTACTGCGGGTTGCAAATTTAGTGAGAGCTAGCAGTACCACCAATTTCAGGTTTTAACTTTAGCTTTGTAACCATACTGTCATCATCACTGTTAGAGCTGATGTTATGGTCATCATCAGGCCAATCTTTAGGTGGACGTGGTTCTCTACCCATCATGATGTCGTCAATTTGCTTGCTATCAATGGTTTCATATTTGATGAGCGTCTCTGCCATTATATGTAAAATTTTCTCATTTTCTTTGAGCAAACGTTCAGCACGTAAATAATTACGATCAATGACAGAACGCACTTCTTCGTCAATCACATGCGCAGTTTCATCTGATACCAATTTATGTTGAGTAACAGTATGACCTAAGAATACTTCACCGTCGTCTTCACCGTAAGTCAATGGTCCTAAACGTTCAGATAATCCCCATTTAGTCACCATATTACGTGCAATTTCTGTCGCTCGCTGAATATCGTTACTTGCACCTGTGGTCACACTTTCTGCACCAAAAACTAACTCTTCTGCAATCCGCCCACCAAACAAACTGGAAATTAAACTTTCAAGTTGCTGTTTACTGTTGCTATAGCGATCTTCAGTCGGTAAATACATAGTCACACCCAAAGCTCGACCGCGTGGAATAATACTTACTTTGTACACGGGATCATGTGCTGGTACCAATCGCCCAATAATTGCGTGACCTGCTTCATGATAGGCGGTTAATTTTTTCTCTGCATCGCTCATTACCATTGAACGCCGTTCAGCACCCATCATAATTTTATCTTTAGCTTTTTCAAAGTCATCCATTTCTACCAAACGCTTGTTAGAACGTGCGGCGAATAAAGCGGCTTCATTGACTAAATTAGACAAATCTGCACCAGAAAAACCCGGTGTCCCACGTGCAATCACACTTGGTTTAACATCATCGGCAATTGGCACTTTACGCATGTGTACTTTTAAGATTTGTTCACGACCACGAATGTCTGGTAATGGCACGACCACTTGACGATCAAAACGTCCCGGACGTAATAATGCAGGGTCTAGTACATCAGGACGGTTAGTTGCAGCAATTACAATGATACCTTCATTGCCTTCAAAACCATCCATTTCTACTAATAATTGGTTCAACGTTTGTTCACGCTCGTCATGACCGCCACCCAAACCAGCACCACGATGCCGACCAACTGCGTCGATTTCGTCGATAAAAATAATACACGGTGCATGTTTTTTAGCTTGTTCAAACATATCTCGAACCCGCGACGCACCAACACCAACGAACATTTCGACAAAATCAGAGCCGGAAATTGTGAAAAATGGTACTTTAGCTTCACCTGCAATCGCTTTGGCTAATAATGTCTTACCTGTACCCGGTGAGCCTACCATCAATACGCCGCGTGGAATTTTACCACCCAATTTCTGAAATTTACCCGGATCGCGCAAGAAATCAACTAATTCTCCTACTTCTTCTTTGGCTTCGTCCACGCCCGCTACATCAGAAAAGGTGACTTTGACCTGATCCTCTTCGATCATACGCGCCCGGCTTTTGCCGAATGACAGTGCACCACGACCACCACCGCCTTGCATTTGACGCATAAAGAAAATCAAGATACCGAATAGCAACAACATCGGAAACCATGAAATGAAAATCTGCACCAATAAGGATTGGCGTTCTGGTGGACGTGCAGAAATTTTCACATCGTGTTTAATCAAATCACCAATTAAGCCATTATCTCCCGGATTATAGGTAACAAAACGGGTATTATCCTGCATAAACCCGATAATTTCCTTACCTTCTATCGTTACTTTCTGCACACGCCCACTTTGTACTGCCTCAAGAAAGTCAGAATATTCAAGACGTTGTAATGTGGTCGGCTGTGGACCAAAATTATTAAATACCATCATCAATACTAGGGCAATGACAACCCATAGTAATAAGTTTTTGGCCATATCGTTCACTAGAGGGCTACCTCATCTGGTTATTTAAAAATGCAAACTTTTAATTATACAATAAATTGTTTAGCAAGCACATAGACCTCTGGAGATCGTGCTCTGGATGCGTCTGGCTTACGTACCACAACTTTACGAAATTGTTGGCGTAATTCTTTGACGAAGTTATCAAAACCTTCACCTTGAAATACTTTCGTTAAAAAATGCCCATTAGGTGCAAGCGTTTCATAAGCCAAGTCACGGGCTAATTCCGCTAATAACATTGTTTTTGGCTGATCAACAGCTTTCATTCCACTGATATTGGGGGACATATCAGACATTACAAGGTGCGCTTTTTGTTCTCCAATACTGTTTAATAATCGTTCTAAAACAACTTGTTCAGTAAAATCACCTTGAATAAATGTGACATTGGGCAAAGCGTCCATTGGTAAAATATCTAGTGCAAACAATTTAGCTTTACCTTCTAGATAACGCTGTGTCCATTGTGACCAGCCACCGGGTGCCGCCCCTAAATCAATTATAGTCATATCAGGTTTAAGTAGTTGATCACGTTCATGTAATTGAGCTAACTTATACACAGCACGCGAACGATAACCTTCTTTTTGAGCACGTTTAACGTATACATCATTTTCATGCTCTTGTAACCAACGATGACTTGTTTTACTCATAAGGGCATTGTATTAGATTCGATTTTTTTACGTTGTTGTTGGTAGATTTTAAAACGATTTTCAGCCTCACTAAACCAGACCTCATCTAAATCATTCAACAACGCCTCAATTAGCGTTACTTTTTCGTAGGGTTTTAAATTTCGTACTTGTTCTAAAACATCTTGTTTAATCATAAATTGGCTCTTTGGCGGTGCGTTTAGTTTTTTCAATGTGTCACAAATTTGTGTATTTTGTAAATAGAAAATGACTCTAAACGGTAATATTAAATTTATTTTGGTCATTATGAAACCTAATTTTGATATTTTTAATCAACAATTCTTATTTTGCCACCCTAATCCTAAATACGCCATATCAAATCCCACAACCTAAACCCTGCTCAATGTGAGAATAGCGTGATGTCTTGAAAATTAAATAATTCCACCGTTTGCGTAACGTAATAATATCAAAAATAGGTGCTACGCAGTTCAAATAAAAATTTGTCTCGTTTTCTCGTCCCAATGATCTCCGTTGGGATGCAGCAAGGACGCTCTGCGTCCTGATTTATTATGAGTTGCAAATATTGTGAGTTGCAAATGTAGCGTAAATTTTTTGTGTGGACTGCGTAACGCCTAAAAAAAATTAAAATCTTCACTTTGCATCTTGAAAAAATCCTGATAAAACCTATCAAGAATATAGTTGACTAAAATACTGAGTTATGTAACACTACAAAAGTTAGGTGTTCATTTTATATGGTTATTTTAAGAGGGATAATGTCGTGAAATTGACTACAAAAGGTCGTTATGCTGTTACTGCAATGTTAGATTTAGCAATTAATCGTGATAATGGTCCCATCACATTAGCAGATATTTCTAAACGTCAGGGTATTTCACTCTCTTATTTAGAACAATTATTTTCTAAGTTACGGCGTAATGGATTGGTCGACAGCGCGCGTGGACCTGGTGGTGGTTATAGCCTTAGTCGTGATGCGCGTGATATTACTGTAGTCGAAGTAATTGAAGCAGTAGACGAAAATATCAGTGCAGATCATTGCAAGGGTATGAAAAATTGTCATGAGGGTCAAGGGTGTATAAGCCATGAATTATGGACTGAGCTGAGTTGTCAAATTCATGAATTTTTAAGTAATATTACTTTAGCTCAAGTTATTGAAAAACACGCCGAAAATGCAACAAATGCAGAAATGAATGGCTCGCTTGATAAAACCCATAATCGTCGTCAGCGTCTTGCAATGGTTTAAAGATTTAGGACAAAAAGCTTATGAAATTACCTATTTATATGGATTACGCAGCAACAACACCAGTAGACCCCCGTGTTGCAGAAAAAATGATGCAATGTTTAACAATAGATGGTCATTTTGGTAATCCTGCTTCACGTTCGCATGAATATGGTTGGAATGCTGAAAAGCTTATTGATGAGGCGCGTCAACAGGTTGCTGATTTGGTGAATTGCGATCCGCGTGAAATTATATGGACTTCGGGCGCGACCGAGTCAGACAATTTAGCGATTAAAGGCGTTGCACATTTTTATCGCAAAAAAGGTAAACACATTATTACAGCAAAAACTGAGCATAAAGCTGTATTGGATACGTGCCGTTATTTAGAAGCACAGGGTTTTGAAGTCACTTACTTAGACCCTGAACCAAATGGATTAATTGATTTAAAAAAATTAGAAGCGGCAGTGCGCGATGATACAATTTTAGTCAGTTTGATGCACGTCAATAATGAAATTGGTGTTATTACCGATATTGCAGCAATTGGCGAAATGATGCGAGCACGAAAAGTTTTATTTCATGTGGATGCCGCGCAAAGCGCAGGTAAAGTGCCAATTGATTTAAAAAATATGAAAGTAGATTTAATGTCATTTTCCGCGCATAAGGTTTACGGACCAAAAGGTATTGGTGCATTATTTGTGCGTCGTAAGCCTAGAGTACGTTTAGAAGCGCAAATGCACGGTGGGGGTCATGAACGAGGTATGCGTTCTGGCACATTGGCAACTCATCAAATTGTAGGTATGGGTGAGGCATTCCGCATTGCCAAAGCAGAGATGGAAACTGAAAATGTGCGCATTATGGCATTACGTCAACGTTTATGGAATGGTTTGCAAAATATTGAAGAAGTCTATATAAATGGCGATATTAATCATCGTATTACGGGTAATTTAAATATTAGTTTTAATTTTGTTGAAGGTGAATCATTAATTATGGCATTACGTGAATTAGCGGTTTCATCTGGTTCGGCGTGTACCTCAGCAAGTTTAGAACCTTCTTACGTATTACGGGCTTTAGGTCGTAATGACGAGTTAGCACATAGCTCAATTCGTTTCACAATTGGACGCTTTACCACTGAGCAAGATGTTGATCGTGCGATTGAATTGATTGGTAATAGTGTAGCAAAATTACGTGAATTATCGCCATTATGGGATATGTATAAAGAAGGAGTGGATTTAAATTCCATTCAGTGGACAACACATTGATTTATGATGGCTGATGCGCATTTTAATAATTAAAAAATAGAGGATTTACAATGGCTTACTCAGAAAAAGTATTAGATCACTATGAAAATCCACGCAATGTTGGGGCGTTAGATGCCAATGATCCAAGTGTAGGTATGGGTATGGTTGGTGCGCCTGCTTGTGGTGATGTGATGCGTTTAACGATTAAGGTGGATAACAATGGTGTCATTGAGGACGCAAAATTTAAAACTTATGGTTGTGGTAGTGCGATTGCGTCCAGCTCACTACTGACGGAGTGGGTACGTGGTAAAACTTTAGACGAAGCTGCTCAAATTAAAAATACTGAAATTGCAGAAGAGCTTGCATTACCGCCGGTTAAAATCCACTGCTCGGTATTGGCAGAAGATTCGATTAAAGCGGCAATCGCCGATTACAAGAAAAAACAGAATATTAGTGAAAATTAATAGTTTTCAAGCAGCAATTAATCTTTCAACTGCTTTCATATCAGCGCGTTGCATTGGTCTGCCATCTACTGGACTTGGTGGCGACCAGCGAATATCATCTACATCGAAAACAACTAAAGTTACTTGTTCGTCGCCCGCCACAAATTGATAACATGGAAAACTTATTGTTTGTTGTTCGACCCGAAAACGTTTATCAGTCAACTCATAAGGGATGCCTTGTTGCATGAGAAATAAGTCAATATCTTTAGGTGTATGGGTGAATAAATGTAGAGAAATATCAGAATGTTGTGTTGCTGTACCCGTCAAAACGCTACCAACTAAACGCGGTTGAAAATCTTTAAATAAACGCATTGCTTTCAGTGCGATTTCACGCAAATACTGTAAACGTTGTGGCTGATTGTCAGCTTGAAAGAGGCGTTGATACAGCATAATTTCTGCCTCTATTTCAGCATTACTAGGTAAGTGTTTATTACTTACACCTAATTCCATAGTCGCTTTTTTCTTCGCCATTTGAAAATCTTTTACACCTTCTCGTACCATTAAGCGGGCACAAGTAGCGGCGATACTTTGGCGTAATTGCGAGTCTGATGAGTCTTTGCGTCGCATAGAAAATAATTTTTTGTTAAGGGGTATAGTGCTCGCAAGCCTGTTGCTAGTTTTTCGTGCTCTCTGACCTAAGAACTTTCGTAAATTTAATCTAACTGGCTTGGCAAAAAAAGTTGATTTTGTGCTATGAGCTGGTGATTTGTATGATAGCAATTGGAGAGCGATTATAATACTGGCTTGTTTTTTAATCAACAAATCAGTAATTCTCATTTTAGAGACTAAACTAAGAGGTATGGGTATTTTCAGGGGGGAAGTTTGATGAAAACAGATACAAGCTTGTCAAAAAATGCTTTGAACTTTG
>CAYMCP010000053.1:0-26005 GCA_964388965.1 uncultured Thiotrichaceae bacterium
ACTAAATCGATAAATAGTTATCTATGGATAGGTTTAGATAAGTTTGAAATAACGGCAGCAATAAATCAAGTTCTTCAATAAAACAACAGCAATTCGCATTTTTGAATGACGCTGGTGCATCAGTAGCGCATTCTACGCGGTGCGTAGAACGAAATTTTTTCTTGTGACGATGCGCTGAGTCATCACCCGACTAGATGCACTGTTGTAGAAATTCTGCTAAAAAATTCTATTATTCCAAAAATTAATGTTTAAATACACCGAACAGGTTAAATAAACCATTTTTAGTTTTGGGTTGTATTGGTTTAGTAAGTGTCTGGGAAGTTTCAATAACATTTCCAAACGCTTCTGCTAAACTATCACTATCCAATAAATAAGGATTAAATTCATGTATTCCATTTTGATTTGCGACATATTCAACAATATCTTTTGGATTAAATGTTGTTAAATACTGTTCAAAATAACGGTGACTGATTTCTCTAAGTTCCAATAAATGTATTTCATTGTGTCGCTTATCTAGTACAATTTTATTGAAAACGTAATTGATATTTTCTCGTGAACCTTCAAGACAACCTAAAAAATAATTATTTTCAAAACACAGTGTGCCAGTAACGTTTAAAGCAGCATTATTTTGACGACCCACTATGACGATTTTATTGACTTCATCAGGTGTGCACTGCTCAGTTGCGGTGCTTGCGTAAAATAATCGAGAAAGGTAAATGTCCATTTAAGGCACCCTCAGACTAAAAAGTTTAACGATAAGGATAGTATAGAGAATTGTATTTTTCAGAAAGACTTTTTAATCTTTTATTTAAACGCTCAATTTCTTGATTAAGTGCCTCTATATCAGCTTGCATTGTTTGTGAATCTGCCCCTTCCACATTCAAGGATGATACAACAGTTCTAATACTACTCAATTCTTGGCTAGATGATTGAATTCCACCCCCAATCGTTGCTAATTGCGTCGTGAGATCATCTGCTTTGTTATTAAGTTGGATCATAAAAAAGCCTAAAAATACTAAAATAATTAAAAATCCAATCACACTAAAACGCATCAAATATATCCCAGCCTGCTCCATACGCAACATCATGTTATTGCGCAATTTAGTAGCATCATTAAATTCTGTCATTGCAATACGGTTTTCACGAAATAATTTATTAAGAGATTGAGTCTGTTCGTCTGGATTGTAGACAGGTTGGGCGGTGTAAGTTTGATATGAGGCAACAACTTGCTTAACTTCTTTAAGTTCTGTTTGTATTTCCAACACTTTTTTAGAATACGCTGTTAATAACAAAGCTGTATCATAAATTTTCGTGGCGTGCCCACATTGCGGACATTTAACAGATTTGCCAATATACTGATCAGAAAGACCTTTTGTATATCCACATTCATGACATTTCAAAACAGCCATTGTAAATCTCCCATTATTTTCTCTTATGAAATACTCTGATTAGATCCATTTCATAACTGCCACTGATAGGTGGGATTGATCTAGCAAAGCGCGTAACAAAATTTAATAACTTACAAAAACGAGGAGAATGATTTATTTTGTCACATTTTTCTCGTTTTCTCATTCCTACATATTGCCATGTAGGAGTGCAGTTCAGACGCGCCGCGTCACGAGCCAACCCAACGTAACACGCCATGAAGGCATCCCTACAAAGCTTGTGGGAACGAGACATAATTTAAAAAAAATCAATCGGTTGAAAATTTAACTGCGTAATGCCTAAAATTTTACATATTTTCTCATTATGTACTGCTAATTATACACTCTCTTAGCTGTTTGCGGAAATCGCCTGCTTATCTTTTAATTCTAAATGCAAGTCACTTTCACCTTTTACAGCATTTTCCTCTACAGTACAACTTAACACATCTTTACGTGAAGGTAACTCAAACATGGTGCGGCGCAATAAATGCTCCATGATACTGCGTAAACCACGTGCTCCCGTACCTTTATCCATTGCTTGGCGTGCGATGGCTCTTAATGCCTCTTTGGTAAAATCTAAGCTAATTTCTTCGTAGGCAAATAATTGTTGATATTGCTTGGTTAAGGCATTACGTGGCTCAGTTAAAATTTTTATTAATGCCTCCTCGTCCAACTCTTCTAACACAGCAATAACGGGCAAACGTCCAATAAATTCAGGAATTAAACCAAAACGGCGTAAATCTTCGGGTTGCACTGCTTTAAGTAACTGTTCTGGCGTTAGTTTTTCTGTATTTTCAAACGCAGAATGAAAACCAATATGATGCTGTTTAGGTTGTACTCGTTGCGTGATGTGTTTTTCTAAACCCGAGAATGCCCCACCGACAATAAATAAAATATTTTGAGTATCGAGCGTCACGGTTTTACCATCTTCACGACGATGATTTTTCGCGGGAAGTTTAACTTGCGTACCCTCAATGAGTTTTAATAATGCTTGCTGTACCCCCTCACCACCTACGTCACGCGATACAACGGCACTTTCTGATACACGCGCTAATTTGTCAATTTCGTCAATGTAGACAATACCCCATTCAGCACGTTCAATATTACCGTCCGCAACGTCGAGTAGACGCACTAAGATACTTTCTGCGTCTTCACCAACGTAACCTGCTTGCGTTAAAGTTGTCGCGTCGGCAATGGCAAACGGTACGCCAACGATTTTTGCCAAAGTCGAAGCGAGTAGCGTTTTACCTGTACCCGATGGACCTAGTAGTAATACATTAGATTTGCTGATTTCTACGTGTTCGTCGTCACCGTGTAAACTGGTACTTTGGCGACCGTGGCGTAGACGTTTATAATGATTGTAGACTGCGACTGATAAGACTTCTTTGGCTAAATCCTGCCCAATAATGTACTGGTCGAGTAATTCTTTAATTTGTTGTGGCGGTGGGCTATGAATTTCACGTAAAGCTTTTTTACGTCCCCAACTACTGATAACTTGGTGTGCTAATTCAACACATGCTTCACAAATGTAACCATCGCTGCCAGTAATGAGCGGCGTTTCGGCACTTTGTTCGATACCGCAAAAGGAACACACTGGCGGTAATTTTTTATTGTCCATGACAGGAATCCTTTTTATTTTATTAAGTGTGCAAAATTTATTACCAATCTCAGTTTACTTAACAGGACTATCCGCTAGTCAACGAACGAATCCATTGCGCTTGTAATTGTTTACTACGTTGTTGAGTTAAACTCTGTTCAATTTTATCGCGTACTTGTTCTAGGGTTAATTTCTCGGCTGGGTGAATCTGTTCGCAAAACAAAATATGAAATCCAAGCTCTGATTCTAATATTTCACTCATTGCCCCTTCTTTTAGTAAAAACAATGCGTTATCTAATTCTGGATACAATTGTCCTTTACGAATTTTACCTAATTTACCTTGCTCAACAGCGGTTGGACATTCGGAATATTTTTGTGCTAATTCAGCAAATTGTTTAGGATTAGCAGCCAATTCTTTAACAATCGCATTGATTCGTTTTTGTGCTTGTTCACGAGTATTTTCTGCATAATCATTATTAATTGTAATTAAAATCTGTCGGGTGCTACGGCTTTCTGGTGTATTGAAACGGTCTTGATATTTGGCATAAAACGCTCGAATATCACCATCAGTTACCGGTTCAATATCGCTACCCACGATAATTAAAATATTATCCACATGTAAAATTCGTCGCAAAGAAGCCCTTAATAAATCCACATTTAAACCATTACGCGCCAAATCGTCGATAAATTCTTGTTGATTGGGATAGCGTTGACGAATCGCGTTGATATTAGATTCAAGTTCAGTTTCGCTGATTAGAGTATTCGCAGCTTGCGGCGCGGAAAGGATGAGACTGTGTAATTGATACTGGATTTTGACATTTTCAGTGATGTCTTCCATTTCAGTTTTATTGAGTGCCGCTAAATCACGTTTATGCACTTCTAATGCAGTTTGTAAGGCTAAATAACGTAATTCAGGGGCAGGTAAAACAACACTCATTTCATCATTCCTCTACATCTTCTAAGGCAGTTTCTGGTACTTGTAATTGACGTTCGGAAAATAAAACATGATAAGCAACGCCATTAGGTGCATCGCGTAACACTTTGAGTATTTCACCTTGTTCGCCTTGTTTTACAACGATTTCTCCATTTATCCCAAGTGGTACGCTGGCTTTAACTTTATCCCTGAATTCAAATTGACTGGGGGTCCAGGGTGCTTCACTGTCAATCAATTCTTCTTCTCGACAACCAACCATTATGTTGTCATCTAGGAAATGCACGGAGTAAATAATTTGATCTTGTAAAAATGTGCCCACATCTTTGACATAACCTATACTGCCACGTCGCACAAGCAATTCACCGGTTTCTTTACCCGGAAATGTGCCATCATTACGGATGTTGCGAATGACTCTAATTTCTGCGCCGTATTCGTAGCGGGGTCGCATAGTCGTGTCCTCATGATTTTAATGTGGTGTGCTGATCTGGATTTGACAAGATAATAATTGAGTTTTTTTGTCAAAAAATGCAAAACAAGTTTTTCACGCCTGTACGGTAAAATTAACTTAATTGTTGGCGTAGACTATCTAATGAAATTTTTACTTCTTGTGCCTCGTGCATGTGAAATACGCGGAATACTTTTTCTGTTAGCGCGTCGGAATTGACAAAATCTTGATAGGCTTTTTCTAACAACGCTTTGTAAAGTGCTCTACGTGCTATCACAGTTTCTGGGATATTGTTCTCTATTTCGTCTAAATAGTCGTGAAAACGCTGCAAAATATGCAAACGGTTCACATGTACTACTGATTCATCATAAGGTACTTCAAAGTAATTTAGAAAATCCTCTGCGGAGCAAAGTTCTTCTAAATCGTCTTGGAAATCTTCTAATTCGTTTAATTTGTTCATGCTAGAATCCTCAATAAAAATGCTGTTGCGTCCTGTCAAGCGATGACACAGTGCGTATCATCATGGAGATGGTTTAATTTTGTGTTCTTTGCGCTACGACTGAGTAGAAATGCGGCACAATACATCAATTATTTTTTAATGATAATTTACTTGGGCGGATTAGAAACTACTAAACGCGGTTTTCTACGTTGCTCATCCAATACTTCCTTTAACACCGATGCACCTAAACGATCTTCTGGGTCGAGTAACAGAATTTTATCAATCATATCCTCACCTTCCTCCGATTCTTCAACGCGCAATTTGACATACGCCGCGCCTTTCAACGCCAACAAATAAAATCGAATCAAACTCATAGACATATCAGGTGTAATGTGTTCAGGTCGTAAATCCCGCCAATCTTCTGAAAAATTCAAACGCTGCCCACTGGCTTTAAGTGCATATTTTGCAACGATTAATACATCTTGATAACGATGCTGATAATAATAATAACGATACAACGATACTAAAACGGCTAAACTTTCTGGTGCAAGAAAAAATGCGCGCAATAATTCTTTTTCGCCACCACCTTCAGCGTACAATTCAGCAGCTTGTTCTAATAATTCAGACACTTCTGATGGCATATCTTCTTCAAAATATAATTCATCTTGCTCAGTGCCAGCAAAATCAAATAAATCCATTAGGAATAACTCCGATTAACATTAAATTTATTTTTCAGTCAGAATGTATTATTGTTTCTCTGTAGCACACACATCTACCGCTTCACAATTAGGGCAATTATCCTCTTCTGCAACAATATCAATTTTTCCACGAGGCAATTTAATCATTTCATCAAGCTGATTTTCTAATTCAACAATACGTTCTAACATGCAGGTCATGGCTCTACCCACAGGATCGGGAATTAAATGATGTTCTAAATCCACGCCGTGTTTTGGATGAGGTTTGCGACTGCTACGCTTAACTATTTTTCCGGGAATACCGACAACACTACTATTTGCAGGTACGTCTTTGATTACGACTGAATTTGCGCCAACTTGCACATTATCACCTAAATAAATCGCGCCTAATACTTTTGCACCCGCACCAATCAGCACACCATTACCTAAAATGGGATGTCGCCGACCTTTATTCCACGATGTACCGCCCAAAGTCACACCGTGATATAAGGTGCAATCGTCACCAACAATCGCAGTTTCACCGATCACGACACCAATACCGTGATCTATAAAAAATCGCCGTCCAATTTCTGCACCGGGATGAATATCAATATTTGTGATTAAGCGGCTAAACCAAGATAATAAACGTGATGGGTAACGCCAACCGTGATGCCATAGCGCGTGAGCTAAACGATGAATTAAAATAGCGTGTACACCGGGATAAGTCGTTAAAACTTCAAACCAATTACGTGCTGCAGGGTCGCGGTCGAATACGCATAATACATCTTCTTTCCACTGTGCCCACAAACTCAATTCATGCTCGATGTCTGGATATTCCACAACTGTTTCCATATTTAGATAACTCCTCTTTAAAACAGCGATGCGTCTGTTATCGTGCTGCCTGCGCACATTTTCGTTAGACTTGCTTTTGTTTTATTTTGTTATTCCGCATTATTTTGTATCGTAATTTGGTGTAAAGCAAGTTTTACGCTCCTACGATTCATTATTTTAAATCAAAAATTCATCTCAATGTACTGTTGAAATACTGGTTTCATTCAAACGCATATAGATTGATTCTAAGTAAGGAGCTTGCGGAGGCGATTTAGTTTGATTAACAAAACGACGAATTTCACCTAATAAAATTGTTGCCTGTTCGCGTGTCAGTTCAATTCCGATACTCGAATATACTTGCAATACTGTGCGTGTACCTGAATGTTTACCTAATACTAATTCATGTTTACGCCCTAATTCTGCTGGATCAACACCTTGATAATTTAATGGGTCTTTTAATAAACCATCTACGTGAATGCCAGCCTCATGAGTGAATACACCCGGTCCCACAATACTTTTTTGCCAATGCAACGGACGACCTGACGCGGTTGCAACTTGCTCAGAAATGGCTGCTAATCCTAAAACATTAATTCCCAAATCTTGGTTATATAAGCGTTTCATACCTAATACGATTTCTTCTAATGCTGCATTACCAGCCCGCTCACCTAAACCATTCACCGTTGTATTAACATGCGTCGCGCCGCCACGAATTGCAGCTAATGTATTCGCAGTCGCCAACCCTAAATCATCATGGGCGTGCATTTCAATTTCCAAATCGGTTATACGACTTAATTCAGCAATGACTTCAAATACGCCAAAAGGTTCTAAAATACCTACTGTATCAGCAAATCGAAATCGTTGTGCGCCGGCATTTTGTGCGACTTCAATGACTTGTTTTAAAAAATCTACATCAGCTCGTGACGCATCTTCACCGCCAACACTGACCGCCAAACCCATGTCTACTACTTTGCGAATGTGCCAATCAATATTTTTTAGCACCCAATCACGGCTTTTAGCCAATTTACGCTGAATTTGCAAATCAGATACTGCAATCGAAACATCAACCATGCCCACACCTAAATCACGGCATAATTCTAAATCATCTTCGCGCATCCGACTCCATACTAACAAATGTGCATTTAATCCTAAACCCACGACTGCACGAATACTATCGCGCTCTTCCTCGCCCATGCTAGGAATACCAATTTCTAATTCAGGCACACCCAACAGGTCAAGTGTTTTCGCAATCGACAGCTTTTCTTCTAAGCTAAACGCGACACCAGCCGACTGTTCACCGTCGCGCAAGGTGGTGTCATCAACAATGATATGACGCTGTGACATATTTTAATCCTGCAATACGATTTACTACAACCAAAGCAAATGCTAAGCCATTAAAAAAATTTTTTAAAATCATTTAGTTAAGTTTATTTTGTAGGACAAAAGACAGGTTTTAAATCAAATAAAAATAAAGTTTGTAGGAAAGCTAACAATATACTAAGTATTCGTATTTATTGAAAAAACTATTTTATTACCTTGTTGCTGGATACGGCACGTAGAAATAGGATAAAACGGGATAAAAATTGAAATTGACAAAGTAATATAACCCATATAATCTTCATAAGTGCATGGTTTTATAACATGCTATTTTTACTTTGTTTTTATTCTATTTTTCACTTTAGGAGATGCTAGCAATGATGCGGATTATTTCGTTATTATGCGTTAGTTTTTTGTTATCAAGCCAGACATTTGCTTATGATCGCACAGTTACTTTTGAGAACAAAAGTTCTTCCACTGTTGTTGAAATTTATGGTTCAAATACAGGTACTGGTGATTGGGAAGAAGAATTACTAGAAGGCGAAAAATTAGAGCCTAACAAATCAGTTGATATTAATTTTAACGATGGCACAGGTTACTGCATGTTTGATTTTTTAATTGTATTTGAAGATCAAACTGAAATGGAAGAAGAACGCTTTAATACGTGCGACTACGGTACGCTTACTATTGAGGATTAAACACTTAATTTACCAAGACACGCAGTCTTAAAATACTTTAAGTATCAAGATGTTTCAAAATTTAGGGCTGCGATCCTGTGATAATATCCAATAACCCACCTTAAAAAAATTCTAAACGAACGCAATTTTAAGTACAATTAGTGACTTTTACTCACTGATTATTCTATATGCCTCAATTTATCAAACCACCAAAGTCTTTACTACGCCACGTTGGACGTGCTATTGCGGATTATAATATGATTCGTGATGGTGATCGTTTGCTATTAGGCTTATCTGGCGGGAAAGATTCACTTTCATTACTACACATTTTACGTCATTTTCAATGTCATGCGCCAATTCAGTTTGATTTAGGCGTAATTACTATCGACCCTATGATCGACAGCTTCGATCCAAGTAAATTAAAAGAGTATTTATCAAGCTTAGAATTGCCTTATTTTTACCAATTGCAACCGATTATGGAAGAGGCAAAACAAAAATTAAAAGGTGATTCATTTTGTGCTTACTGTGCTCGTATGAAACGCGGCATTATGTACACCACTGCACGAAAAGAAAATTATAATGTCTTAGTTTTAGCGCAACATTTAGACGATTTAGCGGAAAGTTTTTTAATGTCAGCATTTTTCAATGGTAAATTACACACAATGAAAGCGCATTATTTAAACGACGCTAGCGATTTACGCATCATTCGCCCTTTGGTTTATGTTCGAGAACGTCAAACCTATCATTTTGCACAAGATGCAAATTTACCTATTATATTAGATAGTTGTCCCGCTTGTTTCACTATGCCTGCCCAGCGTGAACAAATGAAACAATTATTAGCAGCACAAGAAAAACAACATAAGCACATTTTTAAAACTTTATTACACACAATGCGCCCATTAATGATAGATGAGCGTGTAAATTTAAAATAATATTGTTGAAATATTCGTATTTTTCCTATTAAGAAAGATGGCTTAATAACTGTAAATAATCTTTTTTCACCTGTACATCTATTTCCTTTAATTTATCAATCGTTTTGCAACCATGTAAAACAGTGGTGTGATCGCGTCCGCCAAATGCCTGACCAATTTCGGGTAAACTGTGACTGGTTAATTCTTTTATTAATAACATTGCCATTTGACGCGGACGAACAATTTTGCGATGACGGCGTTTAGAACACAATTCAGCGACAGATACTTGATAGTAATCCGCTACCAGCTCTTGGATGATATGAGGTGTGATTTCCGGTTTCTTTATCGAACATAAATCTTCTAAAGTTGACTGCGCACTAGCTAAAGTAATTTTTTGCCGCAATAAACGCGCAACTGCAATTAAACGATTTAATGCGCCCTCCAATTCTCTAACATTGGATTGAATGTGCTCGGCAATAAAGTTATTTACATCAGTAGGTAACTCGATTTTAGCTAAACGGGCTTTCGTTTCTAAAATCATTAAACGTGTTGCATAATCGGGTGGTGTAATCGAAACACTTAAACCGCTACTAAAACGTGATTTTAAACGATCTTCCATCCCTTGAATTTTTTGCGGTACGCGGTCGCAAGCGAGTACAATTTTATTTTTATTTTCTTCTAGCAATACATTAAATGTATGATAAAGCTCTTCTTGTGAACGAGTTTTATTAGCGAAAAATTGCACATCGTCAATTAGTAACGCATCTAACGAACGATAACGTTTTTTAAAATCATTCATTTTATTTTCAGTTAATGCTTTAACCATTTCATTAACAAATTGCTCTGCACGTACATAACTCACTTTTGCATGAGGTTGATGCGACACAATATGATTGCCCACTGCGTGCATTAAATGAGTCTTGCCTAAACCAACACCGCCATAAATGAATAACGGATTATAACCACCTTGTTCGGCAAATTGTAACGAGGCAAAATGCGCTAAACGGTTCGACTCGCCAGTAACAAAGCTATTGAAATTTAATTGTGGGTTTAAATGACTAATAAAATGATTAGTTCTAAGTTGTGTACGTCCAATAGTCTGTTTTTTGTCATGATGCGGACTGCCCACTTGAATAAGTAATTTTGGTTCTTGTTTGAGACGGGCGTGAGCGATAACTGCTTGAATATGTTGTTGATAATCTTTTTTTATTCGTTCTAATACAAATTGATTCGGTGCGTACAAGCGCAAGCAGTCCGCATCTTCGTCCGCTTGTAGTGGACGTATCCAAGTATTGAAATCTTTAGGTGTGAGCTTTTGCTCCAAATAACCAAGACATTGATTCCACAACTGGGCGGACACGATTAATTTACCTCCAAGGTAAGTTTTTAAAGTCAATGAGTTAATTAACAATTTAGACAATTACCATTAAGAAATGTCTATACTGCATTGTATTAATGTATAAAAAAGAAGGATTTTTATTTTATCAAGTTATTTCAAAGTGTTAAAAGCAATTGAGCTGACTAAAAGTTCTGCAAGGAATAGTTGTTGAATAACTGATGTGCAGTTTATACTCGATTACTAAAACAATCTAGTGTCTTTGTGATTGGTTGGTTTATAGGGTTATTTTGCTTTTAAAATCAATATGTTATTTCAAATTAATTAAAACGCTAGTACAGCACAATATCCTCGTTAGTTGCTATCGAAATATTAAAAAATATTAAATTTTTACCAAAAGTTGCCCTAAGTATTGAATCTAAGGCACATGAGTGCAAAATTTTATTTTACAAGTAATTGACAGCTTAATATGATGGCTTAAAATCATTTTGTAATTCATCATTTAGCCATTTCTAACATGTCAGAACATTTTTTTTCTCGGACTGAAATTTTACTCAATGCTGATATATTAAGCCAACTTATTGAACGACATATTTTTATTGCGGGCTTGGGTGGTGTAGGTAGTTTTGTCGCTGAATCATTAGGTAGAATAGGCTTTAAACATTTAACCCTTCTCGATCACGATAAAGTCGTTATATCTAATTTAAATCGTCAATTAGTTGCACTACACTCCACATTAGGACAAAATAAAGCAGAAGTAATGGCAGCACGATTATATGATATTAATCCTAATGTTAAATTAACAGTTATGACCCACTTTCTTGAAAAAGATCAAACTGATGATTTAATTAAAAATAATAATTTTGATTTTGTTGTAGACTGTATAGACTCAATTGCTTGTAAGGCGGCGTTAGTGGCTTCGTGTATTCAGCAACAGGTTTATGTTGCGTCAAGTATGGGCGCGGGTAATCGACTGGACGTAAGTAAAGTGAAAGTCGCAAAACTCAATCAAACTAAACATTGCGCCTTAGCGAGAGAAATGCGCAGACAGCTTAAAATAATGGGGGTAAAAACTAATTATCCTGTTGTTTATTCAGAGGAATTAGCGCAGCAGCCATTGCCACATCAATCCGTATCAGGACATCCAGGACGACCGCGTGCTACAAATGGGACGATTTCATACATGCCTGCATTATTCGGTATGATGTTAGCGGGTGTCGTGGTGCAAAGTCTATTAGAAACGATTGAATAATTATCATTTTTTAAGCGAAAGTTGATTGTATGAGATTTTATTTTTTGCACAAGCTGAATTATCACATCAATGTTTGTTAGAATTTAAAAGATTGGACTATACAATAAAAAATAAGGAATACGCCATGACCATACCACCAGATAGCGTTGGCATTATTACGCCACAAACCTATCATTTCGTAGAACCACTTCAACTTAAATGCCAGCGTACCTTACCACACTACGATATTATTTATGAAACTTATGGTAAATTAAATGCAAATCGTTCAAATGCCATTCTTATTTGCCACGCACTAAGTGGTGATCATCACGCGGCAGGTTATCATAGTCCAGAAGATAAAAAACCGGGCTGGTGGAATAATTATATAGGACCGGGTAAACCTATTGATACGAATCGTTTTTTTGTTGTTTCATTAAACAATTTAGGTGGCTGTAAAGGCTCTACAGGTCCCACGTCTATCAACCCTGAAACCAATAAACCTTATGGTCCAGATTTCCCTTTGATTACGGTGGAAGATTGGGTGCAAAGTCAAGTCCGTTTAGCGAATGTATTAGATATTCAACAGTGGGCTGCCGTAATCGGTGGGAGTTTAGGCGGAATGCAAGCATTACAATGGGCAATAGATTATCCAAACAAATTACGCCATTGTGTTATTATCGCCGCCGCCCCCAAATTATCGGCACAAAATATTGCTTTTAACGAAATTGCACGCCGCGCAATTATGTCTGACCCGGAATTTCATGACGGTCATTATTACGAGTATAATACAATACCAAGACGTGGATTAATGTTGGCACGGATGCTGGGACATGTAACTTATTTATCTGATGATTTAATGAAATCTAAATTTGGTCGAGAATTACGCGGCGGCACAATTAAGTTTGGTTTTGATGTTGAATTCCAAGTTGAAAGTTATTTGCGCTATCAAGGTGAGGCATTTGTTAATCGATTTGATGCGAACACTTATCTGTTAATGACAAAAGCATTAGATTACTTTGATCCCGCCTACAATTATAATGATAAACTTGTTGACGCATTATCAGTAGCCAAAGCTAAATTTTTAGTTATATCTTTTACCAGCGATTGGCGATTTTCGCCAGAACGTTCTGAAGAAATTGTGAAAGCACTGGTAGATGGTCGCAAATCTGTAAGCTATGTAAAAATTAACGCGAATCACGGTCATGACGCTTTCTTAATGCCAATACCGCACTACACTAAAGTATTTTCATCTTATATGCAACGTATTGAAATATGAGGAAAATTAGCATGATTAATCTACGCAGTGATTTAGCTTTAATTAGTGAATGGATACAACCCAAATCACATATTTTAGATTTAGGTTGTGGCGACGGTATTTTACTGAAACATTTAAGTGAAACGCGCCAAGTGAGTGGTTACGGTTTGGAAATTAGTGAAAGTAATATTGAAAATTGTGTGCTAAATGGCGTGAATGTGATTCATTTTGATTTAGATGATTTAAACAAAGGGTTATGTGATTTTTTGCACGGTAGTTTTGATTATGTCGTCATGAGCCAAGCGTTACAAATGATTCGTCGTCCTGATTTATTATTGTTGGAAATGTTACGTGTCGGTCGGCAAGGTATTGTAACATTTCCTAATTTTGGACATTGGACTTGTCGCGTTTCGCTCGGTTTGCGCGGTGTGATGCCGATCTCACCTGCTTTGCCAAATGAATGGTACGATACTGAAAATATTCATCTATGTACGATTCGAGATTTTGAAAAATTGTGTACCAGTTTGGGTATTGAAATTACTCGTAGAGCAGTGGTTGATCCAGATCATCGTACACGATTATTAATGAATATCGCACCGAATTTATTCGGTGAAATTGCAATTTATCAGATTCAAAAAAGTAAATGACACGATTTGCAAAACAAGTCTTGCGCTGATTTAAACATAATTCGCAAAACGAGTTTTGCACACCACCTGATTGAGTTTAAAAATTATTCATCGGTTACGCAGCCTTCGGAGGCATTTTTGACAACTTTGATGTATTTGTACAATGTACCACGTTTAGCTTTATACTCAGGCATTTGCCAAGTTGCTTGACGTTTTGCCATTTCTGCGTCGTCTACGTCAACGTTTAACAAATTGTATTCCGCATCAATTGTGACCATATCGCCATTTTTAACTAAGGCAATTGGACCACCTTCTTGCGCCTCTGGCACGATATGACCAACGATAAAACCATGTGACCCACCAGAAAAACGTCCATCAGTTAATAAAGCGACATCTGAACCTAAACCTGCGCCCATAATTGCGGAAGTGGGTGTCAACATTTCTGGCATACCCGGTCCACCTTTTGGTCCTTCGTAGCGGATGATGATGACATCACCTTTTACAATCTGTTTATTTTCCAATGCGGTGAGCATATCTTCTTCACAATCATATACTTTGGCGGGACCTGAAAAAAATAAGCCTTCTTTACCAGTAATTTTTGCAACTGCGCCTTCTGGTGCTAAATTACCTTTTAAAATTTGAATATGTCCAGAGGCTTTAATCGGTTTATCCAACGGGTGAATCACATCTTGTTGTGTCATATCAATAGGCTTAATGTCCGCTAAATTTTCTGCAATCGTTTGACCTGTCACGGTGAGACAATCACCGTTTAATAAACCTTCATTCAGTAAATATTTCATTACCGCAGGTGTGCCACCAATATTGTGTACATCTTCCATCACATATTTACCACTTGGTTTTAAATCTGCGATAAATGGAATGCGATCACTTACAGCTTGAAAATCATCGATTGTCAAATTCACGTCCACTGAACGCGCCATTGCAATTAAATGTAATACCGCATTAGTTGAGCCACCCAACGCCATAACCATTATCATTGCATTTTCAAACGCTTCACGGCTCATAATATCGCGCGGTTTAATGTCCTTTTCGAGTAAATTGTAAATTGCTTGACCCACGTCTAAACATTCTTGAATTTTTTGTTGATCGACTGCGGGCGTTGAAGAACTATAAGGTAAACTCATGCCTAATGCTTCAATTGCAGTCGCCATTGTATTTGCGGTATACATTCCACCACAAGCACCGGCTCCCGGAATGGAACAACTCACAATGGTTTGACGTTCTTCCTCAGTAATATTGCCCGCTAAATACGCACCATAGGATTGAAAAGCGGAAACGACATCTAAAGGTTGTTTTTTCTTATCGTAACCCGGTTTAATCGTACCACCATACACCATAATCGAAGGGCGATTTAAACGTCCCATTGCCATAATGCAGCCCGGCATGTTTTTATCGCAACCGGGAATGGAAATATTTGCATCATACCATTGCGCACTCATCACAGTTTCGATAGAGTCTGCAATGATGTCACGGGATTGTAGGGAATAACTCATGCCGCGTGTACCCATAGAAATACCGTCACTTACTCCAATCGTATTAAAACGCATTCCCACCAAACCCGCTGCAATCACACCTTCTTTGACTTTCGTTGCTAAATCCATCAAGTGCATGTTACATGTGTTACCGTCATACCAAACGCTAGAAATCCCAACTTGAGCTTTTTGCATATCTTTTTGCGTCAAACCGGTACCATATAGCATAGCTTGCGACGCACCTTGCGATTTGGGTTGAGTGATTTTGGCACTGATCTTATTTAAATTATTGGACATCCGCTATCTCCAAATATGACAATTATTAAACGACAAAATTTTAGGGCTTCTTTAAAACTGAATTTACAATTTACTGCAAAAAAGCCTTTAGATAAACAATTTTACAGCAATATTCGATTTAGCAATTTAGAAGCTCACATTATTTACAATTTACTGCAAAAAAGCCTTTAAATAAACAATTTTACAGCAATATTCGATTTAGCAATTTAGAAGCTCACATTATTGAGTTGGGTAGTTTTTGCTAAACTGAGAGGTATAGGCTTTGGCTTGTGCCGCTTTGAATATCAAAGGAGAATATTATATTTACACATCACGCTGCGTAAATACTTCACCAAAAATCGATAAATAAGTTAAAATCCATTCCTGTTTCCCCAAAAAATATCATCACTATGTCACAGCTTGCCATCCAAAAATATCATCAAAAACTTGAAAATCTTATTCAATACGGCGGTTCGCGGAATGAGGGTAGTATTCGCCGTGCGTTTGAGAGTTTGTTGGATGTGTATTGTCATAAGCATCAGAAAGAACTGGTTGCAGAATTAGAGAAAGCGTCTAAATATGGCAATAAAATTAAATTTGACGGTGTGATAAAAGATGCGTTTCAAATGGATTGGGGTTATTGGGAAGCGAAAGATGAAAAAGATAATTTAGTCGAGGAGATACAAGCTAAATTTGCAAAAGGTTATCCAAATGATAATATTTTATTTGAAGATTCTAAAACTGCAATTTTAATTCAAGCAGGGCAGGAAGTCATACAAGTTGATATGCAAGACTGGAAAGCGTTAGATAAGTTGCTTAATCAGTTTTTTGCTTATGAACGCCCTAAAATTCAAGATTTTCATAAAGCGATTGCTGCATTTCAGGAAAATTTACCTACACTTTTAGATAGTTTTAGAAAAATGTTAGTCGAGCAGCATCAGGAAAATAAGCTGTTTAAAGAGCAGTTTGATGCTTTATTTAAATTGTGTCGAAAATCAGTTAATCCTAATATTAATCAAGTAGATATTGATGAAATGATGATTCAGCATATTTTGACTGAAGATATTTTTCTTACTGTGTTTAGTGAGCCAGATTTTCATCAGGACAATCCGATTGCCAGTGAGTTGTCAAAGGTAATTAGGACGTTTTTTACTCGGGATAAGAAGCGTAATTTTTTAAATTCGATTCAGCATTTTTATAAAGCGATTCAGCAGAAAGCTACACAAATAGCTAATCATCATGAAAAACAGAAGTTTTTGAAGGCGTTATATGAGCAGTTTTATAAAATTTATAATCCGAAAGGCGCAGACCGTTTGGGCATTGTGTATACGCCAAATGAGATTGTGCGGTTTATGATTGAGAGTGTGGATGTGTTGTTGGATAAGCATAGTGGGGATTTTGGTTTTAATCGTTTGTTGGGTGATAAGGGTGTGGAGATTTTAGACCCCGCGACGGGAACGGGTACGTTTGTGACTGAATTGATTGAGTATTTGCCAAAGTCGCAGTTGCGTTATAAGTATGAAAATGAGATTTATTGTAATGAAGTGTCTATTTTGCCTTATTATGTAGCGAATTTGAATATTGAGTATACTTTTAAACAAAAAATGGGGGAATATGTCACGTTTCCAAATATTTGTTTTGTGGATACGTTGGATAATATGGGTTTTGATTATGATTATCAGCATCAGCAGAAAAGTTTAGGTTATGAGGGTTTTAGTGAGGAAAATGCAGAACGAATTGAGCGGCAGAATCAGGCTAAAATTTCGGTAATTATTGGAAATCCACCGTATAATGCAAATCAGCAGAATGAGAATGATAATAATAAGAATCGTAAGTATGATGAGATTGATGAGGCGATTAAGCGCACGTACATTGATAAGAGTTCGGCGCAGAAAACTAAGATGTATGATATGTATACGCGGTTTATTCGTTGGGCAACTAACCGATTGGATGATAAGGGAATTATTGCGTTTATTGTGAATCGGAGTTTTATTGATAGTCGGCAGGCGGATGGTTTGCGGCAGGCATTGGCGGAGGATTTTGATGCGATTTATATTGTGGATACGCAGAGTGATGTACGCAAGAATCCAAAAATTTCAGGGACGCAGCATAATGTATTTGGGATTCAAACGGGTGTGGCAGTATTGTTTTTAGTGCGTTTTCAGCAGCAATCTGGGAAAAAGGCGCGAATTTGGTATAAATCGTTACCTGATGAGATGCCGCGTGGTGAAAAGTTGGCGTGGTTTACCAATGGTTTTAATGATATTAATTTTCAGCGCATCGAGCCAGATAAAAATCATAATTGGTTGAATCTCACGGATAATGATTTTGATGATTTGTTGCCTTTGATGTCTAAGCAAACCAAGGCGGCTAAAAGTTCAAAAGATGAGCAGGCTATTTTTAAATCTGTTTCTTTGGGTATTTCTACTAATCGTGATGAATGGGTTTATGATTTTGATAAAAACGTAGCTCTTTCAAAAGCACATTTTTTTATTGATGAATACGCTAGATTAATTGATTTATGGAAAACTCAAAAACAAGATTTAAATATTCATGATTTCTTAATTGAACATTCAAAAGTAAAAGTGACTCTTTTCTTTGAAAGGCATGTATCAGTTGGAAAAAAATTGCTTTTTGACGCAAATAAGATAATAAAATCTACTTATAGACCTTTTGTACAAAAATACTCATATATAGATAAAATAATTGTTAATGCCCCTGGACAGAACTTTCAATTATTTCCATTACCTAACAGCAATAATATGTCAATTTTACTTAGGTGGGGTAGTAGACAAAAATTTTCGGTTTTATCAGCATCAAATATTGCTAATCTTGATGTATTTATTCCTGATGCAACTCTGTGCTTATCACTTTACCGCTACGAACAAGGCGAAAAAATAGAAAATATAACTGACTGGGGATTAAAACAATTTCGTGCGCATTATGCTGAAAACATCGAAAAAATAGACATCTTCCACTATGTTTATGCCGTTTTACACAATCCAGCTTATCGTGAAAAATATGCAATGAACTTAAAACGAGATTATCCACGCATTCCATTTTACGATGACTTTAATCAATGGCGTGACTGGGGTAAAGCTTTGATGCAATTACATATCGACTATGAAAAAGTAGAAAAATACCCGCTTGACATCAAAAACACTAAATTACCTGCGCATAAACCCAATAAAGCCAAACTCAAAGCGGATAAAATCAATCACCGCATCATTTTAGACGACGAAACCACTTTGCACGGCATCCCAGAAATCGCATGGACATACCAACTTGGCAACCGCAGCGCACTAGAATGGATACTTGATCAATACAAAGAAAAAAAACCCAAAGACCCAACTATCCGCGAAAAATTCAACACCTATAAATTCGCTGATTACAAACCACAAGTGATTGAATTATTACAACGTATTTGCACCGTCAGCGTCGAAACCATGCAGATTATTCAAGCAATGCAAAAAAATGATTTTTGATGCAAATATTCTGAAATGCACGGCAGTGGGTCGTTTTTGCTAAACTGAGAGGTATGAGCTTGGCTTGTGCCTCTTTGAATAACTGGTAACGGAGAATATATCAATGAATACCATAGAATTTGAAGCAAAAATTGAAGATGGAATCATTGTTATTCCTAAAAATCTACAGAATCAAATCACGCAATATGTAAAAGTGATAGTCAGCAGTCAATCAACTCAACCAAAAACGGCTCAGCAACCAACCGCATTAGAAAAGTTGCAGGCTTCGGGTTTAGTGGGTTGTGGGCAAGGTGATAGCCATTTGTCGGAAAATTATAAGACGGAATTGCAAAATATTTTAGATGAGAAAATGTAATGATTATCGTTGATACGGGGTTTTAGGTTGCTATTATTAACCAAAAAGACAAACACCACGCGTCAGCAAAATTATGTTTAAGCGAGATACGAGAGCCACTTATCACAACTTATCCTGTCATTACTGAAACATGTCACTTATTGTTAAAAAGGGTAGGAAAATCTGCTCTGCAACGCTTTATTGAAAACTATACACAAGGTGTATTTGAGGTATTCTCACTACAAAACTATCATGCGAACCGCTTGGGTGAATTGATGTTTCAATATGCTGACTTACCAATAGATTTTGCTGATGCTTCATTGATTATACTCGCAGAAGAAATGAATGATGGTCGTATATTATCTACAGATAAACGAGATTTTACGATTTATCGTTGGAAGCAAACATATTGTTTTGATAATTTACTGTTATAGCAAATGTTCTGGAATGCACGGCGTTGGGTCGGGTAGTTTTTGCTAAGAGGTATGGGCTTTGGCTTGTGCCTCTTTTAAATCTATTTTAAGGAGTCAATTTATGAATTTAGCCGAACAAATCTCACATCATGCGCAAGCATTACCAACACCTATGCAGCAAGAATTATGGGCATTTGTACAATTTTTAGAGTTTCGTTTACAGCAGCAAACTTTGAAAGCAGCGAATACAAATGAAGAGTTTTCCTCACTTTCTGATTCTGAACAATTGCGTCCTATGCCTGTAGGAGCAGGTCAATATTCAAGTGAACATTCCAATATATCAAAACAGGCTAATTCATTGTTATTTAGAGAAAAAATAGCAGATATTCTGAAGCGTCAAAACTCATGAAATTGGTTGCTGATACAGGTGGTTTATACGCTATTTACGATAAGAAAGATGATTATCATGAATCAGTTATGTCTGTTATACAACAAGCTAATATTGAGGCTATTGTTATACCTGATTTGTTGTTAGCGGAAATCTGTTATTTGCTACATCATTTCCTTGGAACACAAGCTGAAATTGATTTTTTACAAGGTATTTTAAATGGGGCTTATCAACTCTATCGCTTGGACTTAGTAGATATTCGTCGCTGTCAAATGCTACTCAAGCAATATCGTGATTTGCAGTTAGGTATAGCAGATGTTTCAGTCATGGCGACTGCTGAGCGTCTTAATAGCCAACATATTTTAACGATTGATGAGCGTGATTTTCGAGCGGTTAAACTTAAACAACCATTGTTCCTCTATCCTTCAGACTTCTGTGTTTAAAACGATAGAATCGAACGAAGGTAAAAATGAAATTATTTGATGTTGTTGCATTAACTGAGGATTTACCCAATGTTTGCTTACAAATTGGACAAGTGGGTACAATTGTCGAAGTTTATGAAAATAATGTATTTGAAGTTGAATTTTGCAATGTGAAAGGTCAAGCGTATGCTTTGGAAACATTAAATGCTTCACAGCTTATGAATTTACATTATAAACCTGTGAAAAAAGCTGCTTGAAATAGTCTGGAATGCACAGCGTTGGCTTGGGTCGTTTTTGCTAAACTGAGAGGTATGGGCTTTGGCTTGTGCCTCTTTTAATGTTGTTGTAGGTATTTATTCAGTTTTTCATCAAAAGTAAGCACTTCTCTTTGTTCAACAATATGATATGCCCACAGTAGTGAATCAACAAAGTCCAATTGAGTAGCTGCATAAAGCTCTAACCCCTTTATGAATACCTCTTTTTTATCAATCGTAATGATTTTTTCACTGATAATTTCACAAAGTGATTGAGCTATATCTTGTCTTGGCACTTCGTATACTTTTTGTAACACATAAACGACTTCACAGGCTGCTTCTATCGGTAGCTCTAGGTTTTGTTGTTCAAGAATTTCTGCGGCTTTAGCTGAAAGTTGTGGATGGTCATTGAGTAGGTAGCGTAAGACAATATTTGCATCAACTATTGCCATGTTTTTCTTCCATTACTGTCAGCCACGCATTATTTTCAGAATCAGTTAACGTAGGGTTTGCATATTGACTTAAACATCCGCGTAAACTCTTTTTTTGAGTTGTATTTTTATGTTGTACGGGTAACACAATAATTTCAACTTCTTTTCCCCAATATTTTTCAGGTAGTTGAATATTGATTAATCCATTATGTGCTGTTTGCACTGTGTGAATTGCATTCATGTTCGGCTTATCCTTTGATAATAATACCTTCTTTTAGGATATAATTAGATAGTTGAAACAGCAAGCATTTAATTAAAATACATTGGTTTATGACCATGATGCCACATCCTGAACGTATCTTTTTGACTTCACAACTTTCTTATCTCTCTGAAACATGGACAGAAAAACAAAGCCCTTGGATGCAGATGTTTTGGAATGCACGGCGTTGGATCGGGTAGTTTTTGCTAAGAGGTATGGGCTTTGGCTTGTGCCTCTTTTAAATCTATTTTAAGGAGTCAATTTATGAATTTAGCCGAACAAATCTCACATCATGCGCAAGCATTACCAACACCTATGCAGCAAGAATTATGGGCATTTGTGCAATTTTTAGAGTTTCGTTTACAGCAGCAAACTTTCTAAAACCTTACTATCTATCATGCTAAACTTCCATAATAAAATATCAAACGGATAAATATCATGCACACTCAGCTAGCGATAGACATACCTTATCCTATGCAATATAACGACTTAGGAGAGGAAGAAATTTTGGGGTCACGTAATCATTCTTATTTGCAAACTATTTTAGGTGCAGAGTTACTTAAATTGGAAAAGTTTACTGTGTATACAGAACTCTCACTTGATATTAATGGCAAAGAATACAAGCCTGATTTAGCACTTTATCCTCTTGAGCAGCAACCCTTAGATTTTCTTGAAGATGAATTACGCATGACTGATATGCCTTTATGTGCGATAGAAATTCTCTCACCACGCCAATTTATGGAAAGTATTACGGATAAATTTAAAGTATATTTTGCAGCAGGGATTCAATCTTGTTGGTTAGTCATTCCTACAACTCGCATGGTTTTGGTGTATCACGATATGCAAAACATAAAACCCTTCAATGCAGGAAAAATTGTAGACGAAGCTCTAAGTATAGAATTACCTTTACCTTTTTAGGAATTGTTTGTATTTATTCTGAAAAAATTAAGATACTCAGAGTGTACAGCATTGAGTTGGGTCGTTTTTGCTAAACTGAGAGGTATGAGCTTGGCTTGTGCCTCTTGGTAAAATGAATCTATTTTGAGGAATGAATTTAGCTGAACAAATCTCACATCATGCGCAAGCATTACCATCTCCTATGCAGCAAGAATTATGGGCATTTGTACAATTTTTAGAGTTTCGTTTACAGCAACAAACTTTGGATGCAGCGAATACAGTCGAAACAAATTCTTATTGATCCAATGAACAAAATCTATTTTTGCGTAGCCCTGTTTTGGACTATGAAATTCGTCGTTATCTGCTACTCAAGGGAGCAACTCGTAACTTAACACAATACGAGGCTCTTACTGCACATTGGAAAGACACAGGGTTTGATAATGAAGATTGGTTACAAGCTGCTTCTATTTGGGCTAAACAATCATCGAACGGGTATGTCTATCACAGATGCTGATTTGTTAATTGCAGTAAGTGCTTTACGATGTGATGCTATATTGGTTACAAATAATGAACGTCATTTGTTGTCACTACACCATAAATCTCATCAACATAACCACAGGAACATTCGCTGGTGAAACTGGCTCAGGTAAAACTACATGGTAGTAAAATTCTAAAATTAACGTACAAAATAAATTCTATGTATAGAACTCATTTGATATTCAAAAAAATAACGATTTGAAATGTTAGTCGTGACGCAGAGCGTCAAAGCTGAATTACTACGCTGAGCATAGTAATTAGATGAAATTTATTGCTTTTTGCCAGCACCTCGTTACAATGTTCTCCGTTGTAATGCAGCTTTGACGCTCTGGGTCTTAATCACAAAAAGATTAAAACAACAGATATTAAACAAATTCTATATCGTGCTAAATTTTGTTTTTTTGCCAAGAAAATTAGGAAATTAATATGTCTCTACAATTTAATACAAAAATTATTGAGCCCCTACAACAACAACTTGATAATCATCCCGTTTACGCGGCATTGCAAACGATAGATGATTTACGCTGTTTTATGAATCACCATATTTTTTCAGTATGGGATTTTATGTCTATGATTAAATACTTACAACAAAAAATCGCACCGACAACTTACCCTTGGACACCGCAAGGCGACGGTAATATACGACGGTTTATCAATGAGTTGGTAATGGAAGAAGAATCAGATCAAGCTAATCCCCAATCTGACGGACAGTATAGTAGCCACTTTGAGCTTTATTGTCGTGCAATGCAAGAAGTCGGTGCAGACGCGGCAATGGCATGGAAATTTGTAAATTTAGTCAAAACGCAAGGCGTTGAAATAGCGTTAAAAGCGGATTTTGTCCCACCAGCTTCACGTCAATTTACTCAAACTACATTTGATTTTATTGCCTCTGATCAACCGCATTGTGTCGCAGCCGCATTAGCACTGGGACGTGAGAAAATTATCCCCGTCATGTTCCGAGCATTTTTGCAACGTATGCAAATTAGTGCAGAACAAGCACCTATTTTTCATTTTTATCTCAATCGGCATATTCATCTGGATCAAGATTTTCACGCACCGCTTTCGATTCGATTGTTACAGGAATTGTGTGGAGACGATACAGAAAAAATGCAGCAAGCAGAACAAGCAGCTTGTCGGGCAATTGAAGCAAGAATCATATTTTGGGACGGGGTAAATAGTTTGTTGTAAGAGCGTCATTATTTCAATCTGCAAATTCATATTACAATCGTGGTGCTTCTACTTTTTCTAAAATTGCAGTCAGGACTTTATCGGTATCATAACCTTCAATTTCCAATTCTGGTGCTAAACGAATGCGATGCCGTAAAGTAGCTAAAGCAATATCTTTTACATCGTCTGGCGTGACAAAGTCGCGCTCAGATATGACAGCCGCCGCCCGTGCAGCACGAATCAATGCAATACTACCACGCGGTCCAGCCCCCATGCTTACACCCGACCAAGTTCGAGTAGTTTGTACAATTTGTACCGCATATTCATACACTTTGTCATCAATATTTAAATTTGCCACCAATTTTTGTAATGCCAGAATATCATCAGGTTTCGCAACAGCGTTCACACCACTTACGTCTAAACTTTCCCCTACTTTCGCGGATGTGACTTGACGAGTTAAAGTAATTTCTTCCAACTTGGTCGGATAATCGACTTTGATTTTTAACAAAAAACGATCAAGTTGCGCCTCTGGTAAAGGATAAGTGCCTTCTTGCTCAATTGGATTTTGCGTTGCTAAGGTCATAAACGGTTTGCTGACGGTAAACGGCTTACCTTCAATCGTCACTTGTTGTTCTTGCATCACTTCTAGCAATGCGGCTTGCGTTTTGGCGGGGGCGCGATTAATTTCATCTGCTAGTAACAAATTGGTAAAAATAGGTCCTTTTCTAATCCGAAATTCCTCTGTTTTCATATCATACATTGCATGACCTGTTACATCACTCGGCATTAAATCGGGAGTAAACTGAATGCGTGTAGATCGTCCTGTGAAAGTTTTAGCCAAAGCTTGTACTAATAAAGTTTTACCCAATCCGGGAACACCTTCAATTAAAACGTGACCTGCTGCGAGTAAAGCAATTAAGACTTGATCGATTGCAGCATATTGACCCACAATGACATGCTTCACTTCACTACGGATGCGTCGAACCAACTCAATAGCGTGTGTGATGGAGCTATCAGTAAGCACGTTCATGAGACTTTCCTTATTATATTAAAAACTTGAATCGCACGAGTAAAATCAGCTTCAGTTAATTGTACATCGGTATGTTGTGCCGTAGTTTGCGCTAATTGCAATGCTTGATTGATACTTTGTGCGGGTAACTGAGTCATGTCTGATAAGCGTTGACACAATTTGTCTTGCGGTAAACTTAACCATTGCGGGTGCATGACTGCTAAACGTTGCCAAGTTTGTTGTTGGACACGGTGTAATAGATAATGTGCTTGCTTTTGCTGCCATAAAAAATGCCCACTCGCTTCGATATGTTCCAACAGTCTGCGGCGTGATTTGTTAGGAATCGGTAGCAGTGAGCCAAAACGCCCGCTAATATGCCATAACCAAACTAGCAGTAATATGCAGCTACTAATAACAATCCATTTTGCGTACTGCCATAATAATTCATAAAGGCTAGGGAATTCATCATCTTCAGTCAGAATAAACCATACTTTGCTAGGTTGCCGATTCTTAAAATTGATAAGATGCCAAATAAATTGTGCGTGATCGTGCTTGCCAACTGCGTCATTTTCTATAAATCTAAGGTCTGATAGAAATGTAATCTGTCCATTGCCGTGTGCGAAACTGAGTAGGTGAATACCATTTTCACTTTCAATCACGTCATCCGTAACTTGCTCTGTTTCAAGGTAATAAAAAGGGGAAAAATCCACTTCCAAAGAATAACCTTGCCAATCAAACTGATGTGTAGTGCGCTCATAATCATCGTTATAGTATAACGCTACATCCAAACGATACAGAAAATAATCAGCTATTTCGTTTTCATCATCATCATTTAGATAAGGATAAAGAATATCATCACTATCTAAAATCAAATGACCACCCTGCGAAACCCAATATAGAACCGATTTGAAATCTAGGTTAAGTAGCCAATCTTTTGATAAGAAGC
>CAYMCP010000054.1:0-25496 GCA_964388965.1 uncultured Thiotrichaceae bacterium
GCACGGTTCGGAGGGAGGGGAATGCCGTAAGGCTTTTCTCTACCCCTATAGGAAAAACCACAACATACCTTTCTGTTAATCAATTTTGATAAATGGCATAATAATTGTGAATATTCACCAAAATAAGCTATGCTAACGCTAAGAAATACAACAAAAGGCACACCAATGATCGAATTGGAAGGCTATACAATCACAGAAGAAATTTACTCTGATAATAATATTTTGATTTATAGGGGATTACAACAAGCTCAAGCTATCCCTGTTATTTTTAAGACGCTCAATACGGAGTATCCTTCGCCTGAAGAAATCAGTCAAATTCAGCACGAATATGAGATGACTCGTCAGTTGGATTTAATGGGCACAGTACGTTCTTATTGTCTTGCCAAACATCAAAATAGACTGATTTTAATCTTAGAAGATATTGGCGGCGATTCGCTACGCAATATCATTGTAGACCGTCGAATCAATATCGAAACTTTTTTAAAAATTGCTATTCAGTTAGCCCATGCAATTGGCGAATTACATCAACATAATATTATTCATAAAGACATTAAACCTTCAAATATAATTGTTAATTTAGAAACTGAACAAGTTAAAATAACAGATTTTAGTATTTCCACACGGTTGCAAACGCACCAAAATTATCTTGCTGCGAATCCTGACCATATCGAGGGTACACTCGCCTACATTTCTCCAGAACAAACTGGACGTATGAATCGTAACATAGATTATCGAACTGATTATTATTCGCTTGGTGTTACATTTTATGAGATGCTTGTCGGCTGGCTACCGTTTCAAACAACTGATTCTATGGAACTTATCCATTTTCACATCGCTAAACAACCCATTACGCCACACAATTTAAATCCAGACATTCCTTTGCCGCTGTCCAATATTATCATGAAATTAATGGCAAAAAATCCTGCTGACCGTTATCAGAGTGCTCACGGTTTAGAAACGGATTTGCAAATTTGCCTAGTAGAATGGTTAAAAAAACATCACATTAGTCATTTTGAGTTAGCCCAAAAAGATACGGCGGGTATTTTTCAAATTCCACATAAAATTTATGGACGTACTCATGAATTAGCATTATTACTAGATGCGTTTCGTTACACCACTTTTGGACACCGTTATTTTGTTGTCGTATCGGGCGAAGTGGGTATGGGAAAAACGGCGTTAGTGCATGAATTACAAAAACATATTCACCACAAACATAGTGTATTTATTTCTGGGAAATTCAGCAATGATCAAGATACGCAACATTTACCTTACAGTGCGGTGATTCAAGCATTACGAGATTTAATGCAGCAATTGCTCACTGAATCTGCCAGTAAAATGAATCAATGGAAACATAAACTCTTACTCGCCTTAGGCGACAATGCGCAAGTTATCGTTGATGTCATTCCCGAATTAGAACTTTTAATTGGCAAACAAGCTGCGGTAAATGATTTAACTCCAATAGAAAATCAACACCGTTTCCACTTAGTATTTTTAAACTTCATCCGCGTTTTTGCTCATCATGAACATCCGCTAGTCATTTTTTTAGATTCGCTACAATGGGCAGATAATGCCAGTTTACAATTATTAAACACAATTTTAACTGACGAAAATAGTAATTCAGTGCTCTTGATCGCGGGTATACGCCCAATCGACGGACAAAGCTGCGTCCTAGAAGATTTAATCCAACAAGCACAAAGTCATCAAATTAAATATGAAAAAATTGATTTGCAAGCATTAAAATTAGAAGACATTAAACATGTCGTTGCTGATACGTTGCATTGTACAATCGAATACATCCACAGTTTGGCTGAATTAATATTAAGCAAAACAGAAGGCAACCCTTTCTTTGTCAACGAGTTTTTGGAAAATTTATACAAGGAAAATTTACTACGCTTTAACTTTAAACAAAAACAATGGGAATGGGATGTTAAGGAAATTTTAGCAATGGACATGACTGATAATGTCGTTGCCTTGACAGAACAACGTATGCAAAAATTATCTAATTCCGCCCAAAAGTTATTAAAATCAGCCTCTTGCATTGGTATGCAATTTGACATTCCCACACTAAGCCAAATTATCCATCTACCGGTACAAGAAACCGCTAGTATTTTATGGGAGGCAGTTGAAGAAAATTTAATCATTCCAATTGGGGACATGTATCATTTGCTATATTCTAGCATTGAAATTGAACAATTAGATTTTTCCAAAACCAATTATCGTTTTATTCACGACCGCGTCCACCAAGCCGCGTACCATTTGCTGACAGAACAGGAACGACAACAAACACATTACCAATTTGGACGTATTCTACGAGAAAATATTAGACCCGGACATTTAGAAGAACATTTATTTGAAATTGTACACCATCTAAATTTAGGCAGTCGGATAATAAAATTAGAATCAGAACGTTTTGATTTAGCAAGATTAAATTTATCAGTAGGCAAAAAAGCCAAAGTCAGTAGCGCTTATGAATCTGCGGCGACTTACTTTAATATCGGTTTATCTTTACTTTCTGCTGATAGTTGGCAACGCCAATATCATTTAACTTTATCGTTATACATTCACGCAATGGAAGTCGCCTATTTAAACAATGAAGTTGAACAAGCAGAGCAATTATTTCAACAAGTTATGCAGCAAGTTTCCAGTTTGCTCGATCAAGTCAAAGCTTATGAATTAAAAATTTTATACTATACATCACGTAATGAAATGCAAAAAGCATTAGATATTGGTTCAGAAGTGCTTAAATTATTAAATATCGAGTTATTAGATGAAAATGCAGATTTACAAGCTTTACTTATAGAATTACGTCAATTGATGAAAGAACGTAGCATTGATGATTTAGCAAATTTACCCCAAATGCACGATAAACATAAACAAGCAGCGTTACGCATTTTAGTGAGTATGTCGGCACCTGCCTATTTAGCCGCCCCTAAATTATATCCAATCATTTGTTATCAACAAGTTAGATTAAGTGTAGCGTATGGTAATAGTGATTTATCTGCTTATGCTTATGCTTCATATAGTATGATTTTATGTGGCATTTTGAACGATATTGATGCAGGTTATCAATTTGGTAAATTAGCTCTAACAATATTAGATAAATATAATAATAAAGATTTTACCGCTAAAGTATTAATGTTAGTAAATGTTTGTGCTCGACACTGCAAAGAACCTGCACGAAATACGCTTGATCCGCTAAAATTAGCAGTAAAAAATGGTATGAAATCAGGTGATATTGAATATGCTTGTTATGCTTCTATGTTTCGCAATACTTATTTATTTTTAATTGGTGAGCGTTTAGATAAAGTATATGAAGAAGGTAGGCAGTCTTTAGACATTATGCTTAAATTTCATCAACAATATCAATCACATTATATGCAAATCTGGTTGCAATTATTTGATAATTTACGCGCAAAAACGGATGAGCCCTATATTTTAAAAGGTGAATTTTTTGAAGAAAATGAGCTTGTAGCGCAATTAGAGAAACAAAATAATACGTTATCTCTATTTGCCGTTTATTTTGCTAAAGCGTTATTATGCTATATTATGCGTAAACCAGTTGAAGCTTTACTCAATGCAGAATTAGCAGAAAGGCACATTATGGGAGGGAACGCATTTTTACACTATACAACTTATAAGTTCTTCTATTCACTGATTTTATTAGCAAACTATGACAGTGCAAATAAAAATGCTAAAAAACGCTATTTAACTCAATTACAAAAAAATCAAGCACAATTACAACTTTGGGTAGCACATGCTCCCAGCAATTATCAACATAAATATGATTTAATCAATGCAGAACAAGCGCGTTTAGCGGGTAAAGTTCATCAAGCAATGGCAGCTTATGAGCAAGCGATTCAAGGTGCAAAACAGCAAGGTTTCTTACAAGAAGAGGCATTAGCTAACGAATTAGCCGCCGAATTTTACTTTAGCATAGGTATTGAAAAAATTGCACGAGTATATTTAGCTGATGCACATTATGCTTATCGTCATTGGGGGGCTGCATTAAAAATTAAATCATTAGAAATAAATTACCCTTATCTTAGTCGATGGCAAAACAGCACAGATAAGCATTCTCGAACGACTTCATTATCTGCTAAAACTTCTGCTGCAACTTTACAGGGCTTGAGTAATTTTGATTTGCTCAGTGTTATGAAAGCTTCGCAAACGATTTCTAGCGAAATTATGCTAGATAAATTAACTGAGCGATTGTTGAAAATTGTGATGGAAAACATGGGCGCACAACGAGGTGTATTACTTTTGTATCAAAATGAACAAGTTAGTATCGAAGCGGAAATCTTAACCGGACAAAATGATACGCCACAATTGATCCAAAAAACCAAAAAAATTGACTTAAATCAGAAAATTAAACAACCTATTGTCCCTGTTAGTTTGATTTATTACGTGATACGCACTAAAAATCATATTGTGCTAGATAACGCTTTGAAAGATCAACGTTTTAATAACGATAATTATATTTTACAACACAAACCGCAATCTATTTTATTATATCCATTGTTAAATCAGGGATGTTTGGTTGGATTACTCTATTTAGAAAATAATTTGATGAGTAGTGCATTTACTGTTGAAAATCTAAATATTTTACGTTTATTATCTAGTCAGATGGCAATTTCTTTAGATAATGCTTTGTTTTATAAGAAATTACATGCGGCTAGAGAAGAAGCGGAAACGGCAAATAAAGCTAAAACTGCCTTTTTGATGAATATGAGTCATGAACTGCGTACACCGCTCAATGCAATTTTAGGTTATTCTGATTTAATTCAAGAAGATGCGCAAGATATGGGTTATGAAGATATTTTGCCAGATTTGGATCGGATTCAAACTGCGGGAAAGCAATTATTAGAAATTATTAGTAATGTTTTAGATATTTCTAAAATTGAAGCGGATAAAATGGGTTTAAGCTTGACTGACTTTGATGTTGAGCAGTTAATAAATGATGTTGTAACCGTGATTCAACCCAGTATATCAAGCAGTGAATTATTAGTAACTTGTGAAAAAGAATTAGGAATGATGCACGCTGATCAGGTTAAATTAAAACAAATTTTATTAAATTTACTAAATAATGCGGTAAAATTTACTAAAAAAGGGAAGATTTGGTTTTATGTTAAACGTCAACGCGCTTATCCTGAACAGGGTAATACACGTTCGGATTGGCTTTACTTTGAAGTTAAAGATACTGGTATTGGCATGGATGAAAATCAAGTAAAATACGTGTTTGAGGCTTTTAATCAGCTAGATAATTCAACAACACGCCAGTATGGTGGTACGGGTTTAGGTTTAACGATTAGTCAGCATTTCTGCCAAATGATGGGAGGCGAAATTAAGGTGACCAGTCAGCCTAGTAAAGGTTCTACCTTTGTGGTGCGTATTGCCGTGTATGTAGACGAAATTTTTTAATTAAAAAAAGGGGGTGGTTATGACTGCCAATAATGATGATAACATTTATCAGGCTCCAGAATCAGACTTAGCGGCTGAGGACAGGGGAAATATCGAAAACGTCGCAAAAGCACAAAAATTGGTTATTTACGCTATTGTATTGTATTTTGCTGGAGTTGTGTTAGCAGCCTATTTTGAATCAGTGGGCAATGCAGTATTAATCATTTCTATACTGTTGGGCTTGTTTGGCGTTATTAAGTTGGTTATCAGCTTAGGTGATTCAATTATTGCTAGAATACTGTATATTATTTTAATGTTTATACCTCTAGTCAGTTTGCTTGTACTAATTATTTTAAATTCCAGAGCCAGTGCTAGACTAAGAGAGCATGGCTATAAGGTTGGTTTGTTTGGGCGCGTATAAACCCGAATGATGTGCTCAAAAAGGCATAACGTATGCCTGATTAGGGTCAATGCGATTAGATTAAGCACTGAAGTTGTCTTAATTTAATTTTTTCCTCGTCTTGATGACCGTCCGTTGGGACGAAGAAAATTTGCATGACGCTGGTGTGTCAGTGGCTCGTCCTATGACCATAAAGTTTACAATAAGATTTGATGAAAATTGTAGAAAAAGCTTGCAAACTATTTTTACCTTGATACAATGCGCCACTTCAGACGGCAGTGCCTATGATTTAACGCCGTTTCTTGTTTTCAGAATTTGTAAAAAACTGTTGACAAGATGTTTTAAGATTGTAAAATGGCAATCTTTCATGACGATGCGGGAATAGCTCAGTTGGTAGAGCACAACCTTGCCAAGGTTGGGGTCGCGAGTTCGAGTCTCGTTTCCCGCTCCAATTTTTTGTTTGGCAATCCCAAGATTTAAAGAATTATTTAGGGCTGAGTGGCAGAGTGGCTATGCAGCGGCCTGCAAAGCCGTGGACATCGGTTCGATTCCGGTCTCAGCCTCCACTAAAAATTGTAAAGCCTAGGTGGCGAAATTGGTAGACGCAAGGGACTTAAAATCCCTCGGTGCTTAAACACCGTGCCGGTTCGAGTCCGGCCCTAGGTACCAACTAGATCGTGCGGAACGACAATAGGTCGAGGCTCATGTATACCGCCGCATATACTTCACATTTCGGGCTTAAAACAATACCATTTGCCCTTTCTCCTGATCCTAATTTCCTGTACCTAAGTACACAGCACCGTGAAGCCTTAGAGCATCTCGTTCAAGGTGTAGATGAAGGTAGCGGATTGATTTTATTAACGGGTGAGGTTGGCACAGGTAAGACAACTTTGTGTTATCGTTTGGTTAATCAACTTGCTGATAGCTTTGATGCCGCGTTACTGTCAAATCCCTGTCTAACACCGCAAGAACTACTCGCCGCTATATTTGATAAACTACATTTGCACTATAACGATAGTTTTACTATCAAAGACTTCACCGATATTTTGGATAATTATTTGGTAACAGCCGAGTCTGTCGGTCGCAAAACCGTGTTAATAATTGATGAAGCGCAAAATTTGACAGTTGAAGTTTTAGAACAAATTCGTCTACTTAGCAATATAGAAGATCGTTTATTGCGGATTGTATTAGTCGGTCAGCCTGAATTAAAAAAAATATTAAAACAAAAAAATTTACGTCAATTGTCGCAACGTATTACCGCAAGCTATCATTTAAAACCCCTGTCTTATAACGAATTACGCGCTTATATCCATCACCGTTTAACCGTAAGTGGTGCTGAAAGTGAGTTTTTTTCAAAATCTGCCGCTCGTTATATTTATCGCTACACGCAAGGTATTGCCCGCTTAACAAATGTAATTTGTGATAAAGCACTGTTAAATGCTTACGTCGCTAATAAACAACAAGTGGACGTTTCCGCAGTACGCAAGGCAATTCAAAAAGTACAAGTCGAAAGCCCAGCACATCGCTCCCCCTGGGGTTGGACATCCGCTATTTTAGGTATTGTCGTACTACTTGGTGGTTTAATTTGGTGGGCAACTTACTCGCAAATTATGTCTGCTCAACCTACTTTGGAAACACCTATTCAAACTGAAATATTACACACAGAAGAATTAGAAAATTCAACAGATTTGGTTCACGATCCGTTGACTATTATGGCAAATGCCAATGAGGTGGTTATTGTAGACGAAGTTGAACCAGCCGTGACGAACGAGCCTGAAGAAGTTGAATTAACCCTGATCAATATCCTGCAAAATGAAGGCATTCCGAGTAATACGCAAGCAGCTTTTGAGACGTTGTTTCAGCTTTGGGGGGAAAATTATAATAATTTAACTGGGAATACGGCTTGTGAGCGTGCATTAACTAAGGGTTTAGCTTGTGTCTATCAAACAGGTAAGTGGAAAGATATTCAAAATTATAACCGTCCAGCAGTTATTGAACTAGTCACGGAAATAGGTGAGCAGCATCATGCGGTTATCACACAAATTCAAGGTGATTTGGTCACTTTAAATTTTGACGGCAAAATTTTTGATTTTACTAGACAACAAATTGATGATTATTGGCTTGGACAATTTTTATTGTTATGGCTACCGCCAAGCATTCCAACGCCCATTTTACGCGCTGGTATAACTCATGATGATGTGCGATGGGTTCGTAAGCGATTGAATATTTTAGAAAATAAGCAAGTTGCGGATGCCGATTTATCAGCAAAGTTTGATACAGATTTACGTCGTCGTATCGTCCAATTTCAACGTCAACAGAGGTTATTGATAGATGGCATTATTGGCGAACAAACCATGTTATTGTTAGATTCACACTCAAATCTAGGACCGCATTTAAATTAGTCTGATACAGAATCGATTGTTTGTAACGCAGTCTGTTGACGCGTATCTCAAGACTCGTCATCCACATCATTTACTATTACAAAATATATATTGCAATGGGCAAAGTTAGAGTTATTGGCGGCGATTGGAAAGGTCGTAAATTCAAAGTATTAGACAAACAGGGATTGCGCCCAACCACAGATAGAATAAGAGAAACTATATTTAATTGGTTACAATGGCACTTACCAACAAAACGCTGTTTAGATTTATTCGCAGGCTCTGGCATATTAGGCATAGAAGCGGTTTCTCGTGGTGCAAGTTTTGCGCAATTAGTTGAAAAAGATCACCAAATCGTCAATCATCTACGTCAACAATTACAATTGCTCGATACTAATAAAATTGAGCTGATTCAGACTGATGCTATCAAATTACTGAAAACGCCCCCTCCTCAAGGATTCGATATTGTTTTTATTGATCCACCATTTCGACAAAATTTAATCACGACTTGTTGTCAATATTTAGATAAAAATCAATGGCTTAATCATGAAGCTCTTATTTATGTAGAAATGGAGCCGCAATATATTTCAACCGTACCACAAGATTGGCAATTAATACGTGATAAATACGCCGGACAAGTTCATTATTGCTTATTCAGAAAAGAAAAAATGCCAGTCGAAAAGCCAATCTGATTGCAGAATAATTTTAACTTATTGTAAATAAAAAAATTACCTTCGATAATGGTACATTGTAAAAAGCTATTTGGACACCGTGTTGTCATAATTTCATGTTTAAATACAGTGTTTACTACTTGTCCATTAAAGGAAAAAATTATGCGATTGCTTTACTTACTCTTACTGCTTGCAGGATTTAGTACCTTCAGCTATGCAGATTGCGAAAATAATAAATGCACTTATGATGTCAGTTTAGATAAGGCTGGCTTTTATATCTTAGAAACAGGTTTAAATACTAGTGTCAGCGATACTAAAATATCTACCAGTATAGAAAACGCTCCAAACACACCGACAACCAATAGAATTGCTATCGGTGTACTGACTAATTTTAAGCCACTTTTAACGTTTACTTTATCACAAGCGGCTAAAGTCACTATCAGCAATAATGAATTTACTGAGCGAGTAGAAACATTACCAATCACGATTGCCTTAAATAATGCTACAGATATAGCTTATCAAGCTGATATTCCGGTTAATACTGAAGTCACAACTTCGACTTTGAGCGCGGGCACGTATAACTTAGCTATTCTCGATGACGCACAAGGTATTTACGTTATTTATTTACAAGCAGATAGCTTGAGTACACAGTCTACTCGCCTTGACGTTTCCCTAGATCGTGACAATCCAGTTGCTTATTTAGCAGCAGATTTACAAGCAGGCAATACACAATTTTCTACTAAATTTACCCAAGCAGAACCAATATTTACTGTTTATTATCAAGAACAAGACGGTCATTTAACGCCTGTTTTCTCTAATAAAGATGATGGTAATAGTGGCGATACGACTAAATTACAAAATCTTGTCATTAAACATGATATTGATCTAGCGAGCGTAGATTTTAATGGTGGTATCAGTGGATTAAATTTAACTGTAGGCTTAGGCAGTGGCGCGTTTCGTGGCGATGAGCCAAATACGTTTTACACCATCACTGATAGAGGTCCAAACATCCCTTGTGACGAAACAACTGACATTATTGGTGTGGCTGAATTTTGTCGTAATCAAGACGGGAATATTGATAAAGATGGTAAAGTCTTTCCCGTTCCCACTTTTACGCCAAGTATTTATAAATTTAGATTAGTAAAAAATCCAGACGGTGGTATAGATACGCAACAAGTTGAACGTATTTTACTAAAAAATAATCGTGGCACACCCATTACAGGTCTGAGTAATCCGCTTAAAGATACTGAAAATAGTTTTAGTCATGCAGGTCAATATGTTGAATATGATGCAGAAGGTTTAGATACAGAGGCATTAATCAGACTAAGTGACGGTAGTTTCTGGTTGGCAGAAGAATACGCACCTAGTCTAATTCACGTTGCCGCTGATGGAACGATTTTAGAGCGCGTGGTGCCAGTAGGTGTAGAAAAAGATTTAAAAGCAGCAAATTATCCAATAATAGGCAAATTGCCCGCAATTTTACAAAAACGCCGTTTAAATCGCGGTATAGAATCCATCGCGGTAAGTCCAGATGAAAAATTCTTATATTTTATTATGCAAAGCCCTTTATCTAATCCTAACAGTGATGCGTATAAAATCTCGCGCAATGTACGTTTATTTAAACTTGGTTTAGACAATGGCAAAATGACTGACGTTCTTTCTGAACATGCCTACATCATTGATAAACCAGAAACTTATCCGTTGGACAATTCAACGAAACAAAATGATGTCAAAATTAGTGAAATGTTAGCCTTATCCACTGATTTGCTCGTTATTTTAGAACGTATTAGCAAGCACACTAAATTGTATATTGTTGATTTATCAACTGGTAAAAATATTTTAGATTCAGAATGGGATAAAAATACAACTAATCCATCATTTGAATTATCCGATGTGAGTAGCTTTGCTGTATACAAAGAGCCATTATTTGATTCACAAACGATGTTGCCGAATTTAAGTAGCAAAGTCGAAGGAATTGCCTTATTAGATAATTATATTGTTTTAATTAATGATAACGACTTTGGTATTAATGGTGCGAAGACGGAAGTAACTTTAATTCCTTTAATCGATAATGCAGACGCAAACTTACAACCGCCTATAACCGCTGATACCGCGTTTAGTATGACATTACTACACCTTAATGATCATCACAGTCATTTAATTGAAGAGCCTTATGGTATTAAATTCAATGATATTGCTACAAATGTGATGCTAGGCGGTTTCACGCGCATTGCCGCACGCATTAAACAATTGCGCAGCACAGTAAAAAATCCAGTCGTTTTACACGCAGGCGATGCAATGAATGGCACTTTGTACTACAGCTTATTCAAAGGCGACGCTGATGTGACAATAATGAATCAAATCGGTTTTGATGCAATGGCATTAGGTAATCACGAGTTTGATGACGGCGACGCTAATTTAGCTAATTTTGTGGCAAAAGCAAATTTCCCCATTTTAGCGGCAAACATCGACTTTTCTGCTAGCCCAGAATTAAAAGATGCGGATATTAAACCTTATATTGTCAAAGATGTAGCGGGTGAAAAAGTGGCAATTATTGGTTTAGATACCACTGATACAGCTAACCGTTCTTCTCCAAGCGCAGGCATCATCTTTAGCGATGAAATTGAAACGGCAAAACGAGTCGTCGCGGATTTAGAAGGTCAAGGCATTAATAAAATTGTACTTTTAACCCATCAAGGCTATAGAAAAGATATAGATTTAGCTAAAAAAGTAGCGGGTGTTGATGTCATCGTTGGTGGTGATTCACATACTTTACTAGGTGATTTCCGTGACATTGGTTTAGACAGCGCAGGTGCGTATCCAACTCGTTTAACTACACCGCGTAATGAAACCGTATGCGTTGTACAAGCGTGGCATTATGCGTATGCGTTAGGCGCGTTACAAGTTGATTTTGATAAAGACGGCGTTGTGACAAATTGTTTTGGCGATGCGACTTTGTTGCTAGGTGATACGTTCTCACAACGAAATGCAGAAGGTTCTAACGTACCTGTTAGCGCAGAAGTTAAAGCGACAATTACCGCACAAATCAATAGCAATCCGCGTTTGGCAATCGTCACGCCAGACCCGGAAATAGCAGCAAGTTTAGAAATTTATAAGGAACAAGTAGAAACACGTTCTTTAGAGGTTATTGGTCAGGCAACTGAAGATTTATTACATGCACGCATTCCGGGTACACATGCCTCTGGTGTGGAATTGGCAAATGGTAGTTACGTCGCGCCGATTGTTTCAGAAGCATTTTTCCAAATGTTAGCAACGAATAATTATAAACCTGATTTAGTGCTACAAAATGCCGGCGGCGTGCGGATTGACATACCCAAAGGTGATATTACGATTGAAACAGCTTACACCTTGTTACCCTTTGCTAATACCTTGTATGTGTTAGATATGACAGGTGCTGAAATCAAACAAGTCATTGAGGACGCGGTTGCTAACTTTGCTGATAATGGCGGCTCAAGTGGCTCATTTCCTTATGGGGCGCGAATTCATTACACAATTGATATGAATAAGCCTATAAATCAACGTGTTAGCGACGTAAAAATACAAGATGAAGCAGGTCAACTTATACCAATTGATATGACTAAAACTTATCGCGTTGGTACTAATTCATTTGTCGCGTCGGGTCGTGATGGTTACAGCACATTTGGCAAAGTATTTACGGAACGTGGTGGTATTGATACTTACTTTGATTATGCCGAATCGTTCGTTAATTATGTCAAATTAGTTGGCACAATTTCCAAACCTGTATCAACTGGTGTAACTTACATTCCTGAAGGTGCAAATGCAGGTCAATTTGCTCTAACGCTATTAGGTCGTTATGAAACAGGTGTATTCGATGAAAGCGCGGCAGAAATTGTAAGCTATGATCCTATTTTAAAACGTTTATTTGTAGTCAATGCGAATCGGGTTGCAGTTGAAGTATTGGATATTACGAATCCTGCGCAACCGGTCCAAATCGGTGTATTAGATGCCTCTGCATTGGGTGGAGTGGCAAATAGTGTAAGTGTGAAAAATGGAATTGTGGCAATTGCAGTTGAAGCAAACATTAAACAAGAAGTAGGTAAAGTCGTATTTTTTGATGCTAATAGTTTAGCTTTGATTGCTACGGCACCTGCCGGCGCATTACCTGATATGCTGACTTTTACTTCCGACGGTCACAAAGTAATTGTTGCCAACGAAGGTGAACCAAATGATGATTACACCGTTGATCCGCAAGGTTCAATTACAATTATCGATGTATTTGCCCAGTTGAGCACGGCGGACGCATTCGGTGAACCAAAAACCTTGAATTCTGTGCAATTAAACTTTAATGCTTTTGATGCCCAGCAAGCAGAATTAATAAGTAAAGGGGTGCGTATTTTCGGTTTAAGTGCGACTGTTTCACGCGATTTGGAACCGGAATATATTGCTGTTGCACCTGATTCAACAAAGGCTTATGTTAGTTTGCAAGAAAATAATGCTTTGGCAATTGTGGATATAGCAGCGCAAACCATTACCGATATTGTCGCTTTAGGTTTCAAAGATTACAATTTGGCAGAAAATGCGATTGATACCAGTGATAAAGATAATGCTGTAAATTTACGTCCCGTACCAGTAAAAGGAATGTATCAACCTGACTCGATTGCAGCCTACACTGCGGTAGATGGTCAAACTTATGTTGTCACTGCGAATGAAGGTGATGGACGTGATTACAAAGGTTTTAGCGAAGAAGCACGGATTGCAGACATTATCCTAGATGCGACAGCGTTTCCAGATGCAGCAGATTTACAACAAGACAGCAATTTGGGGCGCTTGAAAATCACGACAACATTAGGTGATGTTGATGGTGACGGCGATTATGATGAATTGTACGCTTTTGGTGCTCGTTCATTCTCGATTTGGAATGCACAAGGTCAATTAGTATTTGACAGTGCTAATCAAATTTCTGTCATTACATCGCAATTATTAGGGTTAGGTTTTAATGATAATGATGGACGTAGTGATGATAAAGGTGCAGAGCCTGAAGCATTAACAGTCGGTACGATTGATGGTAAAACTTATGCGTTTGTTGGTTTAGAGCGCACAAATGGAATTATGGTGTATGACATCACTTCTCCGCAAGCGGTTCAATTTTTAACTTACGAGCGTAATGAGATAGATATTGCACCAGAAGGAATGGTGTTTATTACAGCCAATAATAGTCCAAATGGTCAACCACTGTTAGTTGTCGCTAGCGAAGTGAGTGGCAGCACGACGATTTATCAAATAAATGTGAAATAGTGGATAATTTCGTAGGGAGTACAAGCGCAACATCAGTGCCCCCTACGATTTTTGCCTAACTTAATGGTATTGAGGTGTGATTAATGCTGAGAGATGGGTTAAAATTTTTAGCAACGTAAGTATTTTTACAACGCTTTGTGTGCTGAGAACTCCGAAAAACTTTTTTTACCTATAATAAAATCAATCACTTATGCAAATACGCTCCACCTAAAATCAATGACTTACAAACTTTTTCAGAGTTTTCAGTTGTGTGGATAGAATCCGCATTATTCTGCACAGCCGGCAAATACACCGCTGTTACACCACATAGATTTGAGTGCCAACACGAACAATATTAAATAATTCAATAATATCTGCATTTCTCATCCGAATACATCCATGCGAATTAGCCACTCCTGTTGGATAATGATCTGGGCTACCGTGAATATAAATAAAACGTCGCAAGGTATCCACCACACCATAACGATTCCTGTGTGGTTCAAGACCACCTAACCACAAAATGCGTGTTAAAATCCAATCACGCTCAGGGTATTGCGCTGCTAATTCTGCCGTATATATTTCGCCTGTAGGTCGTCTCGCAACGAATACGGTATTTTCCGGACAATCTGCACCAATTTTAGCCTTAATCTGCAACCAACCGCGTGGTGTGCATCCGGAATCCCGTTGCTCTCCGACACCATTTTTAGCAGTCGAAACATAACTTTTAAAAAGACTACTCTGCTTGCTCCAAACATTCAAAGTTTGCACAGTCGTATTTATTTCGATAAAAAAATCTGAATGTTGCATTTTTAATGAATTGTTTTGCTAGCATTTGGTACATAAAACGCCTTGTCACCCGCAGACGACAAAACCGCACCAGAAAAACGCGCAGTCACAATTTTCTCGTTTCCTACTACGATTCCTAATAATCCAACATCAATATCATTAAAAAACAAGATGTTGACTGCATGACCGGCAATAAAACAAGTCCCACAAATAAAGTGGTATTCTGCAATCTCCACCAGTAATGACTTACTCAACTTTGCATCTTCCCCAAACAACTGCTGTCCAACTTTTTCAACAACTTGTTCGATTAATACATGATTAACTCGCTCAGTTTTCTCAATAAATTCAGTGTCAAGAGAAAAGTGCTCGAAGAAATAATCTAACGGGTCTTGAAAATCTGATGCCGCAAGAATATGTTGTTTTAACTCATTAAGTTTTTCAAAGTCCATACTCATCGTGTCACTCAAATAGAATAATGAAAATAAAAGCGGCTATTACTAAGTAATCGTATCAGGAAAATAATTTTAAAATTGCTCAATTTAGTTTTTACAATCTTCCTCTTCAAGCTCTTTGTAATCAGCATCCCGATATTTTTTGCGATACTCGGTAGGACTCAAGCTAAAACGCTGTTTAAAAGAAGCTGTAAAATAATTTGGGTCTTTCGTACCTATTTTTAAGCTAATAACCTTAATACTTTCATTAGTATTACGCAATAACGCTGCCGCTGTTTGCATTCTTTGCTCACGCCACCACTCAAACACAGATTTACCACCAAAACCGACTTGGAAATAATGACTTAACTTATTACGATTCATACCAGCCATTTGTGCTAGACTGTCCAAATCGTGGTCTTTTCTATCTAAGTTTTTCGCCATCCAATCGCGTACTTCCAATATTCTTTTAATCTCATCCTTTGATGCTTCTTTCCACAATTGTTCTGAAACGTCGTCCATCTCATGATCTGAATTTAATCGTTGCCGTTTTCGCATCTGTTTATCTGCATAAGAGTGATAGCGATGCTCTATATATTTTTCAATTCGTTGATAATTTTGTAAGTGACTTATTACACGAATACGCAACTCTTCCTCTGCAACACCTTTGCCTATAAAATCTACCCCACCCACAGCAAAACCTTCAGCTCGCAAATTTTCCGAGCCTGTAAGAAAAATAACGGGGATATGTTGCAATTCTTTATCTCGTTTTAATCTTTGACATACCTCCAACCCATTAATACCGGGCATATCAATATCTAATAAAATAAGGTCTGGTTTTTTGTCAGCCGCTATTTTCAGCGCAGTTTCGCCATCTTGCGCTTTTAAAATTTCAAAGCCATAATCTCTTAAACGTCTTGAAATTTGTTCAATATATTCAATCACATCATCCACGACGAGAATAGAAATATCTTTCATATCATCAAATACCATAAACAATCCTAACTACAGTTTAATGTAGAGCCGCCTCGCACTTCCCCTAAACCAATCTTTCATTATACACCTAAATTTCAAGCCATAAGCCACATTTTTTCTGGATATTAGAAAATTGAAAATTAAAAATTAATATAAACATTCTTTCACAATCATCAATACTTTCGCCAAAGGTTGGAAAAAATGAGCAATTAGGGTAAAAAGTAAAGAGTACAAATTCATCGCTTTTTATCAGCCAATTGCTCATGAACGAAATTAGCATAATTTTACTATGTAACCAATTAGATGCAACAAATTTACGCCATTTGATATTGATAAGTGAAGCACTACTTTCGATGACAGGGCGAGTAACGATGTTATAGTCAATGCCGTAAAATAGGGTATATAGGGTAAAAATAATGCGAGGGGTAAAAATCAGATGCGAACGGGATATAGCGAAGATTTAAGAAATCGCGTATTGGATTTCATATTCCTCTAGCAAATGCTCAATATCTAATTCCGAAAAACGTCCTGCCTTGAGTAAATCTGCTGACTGTTTCGCCCATTCTGTGTAATTGGTTTGATAAAGTGCGTGTAAATCTGTCATGATTTGATTTCCTGTATTGCCTATTTTGTCTCGCTTCCACAAGCTGGATGCCTTTCACGATGTGCTACGTCGAGTTGACTCGTGACACGGCGCGTCTGGAGGACTGCATTCTTAATTAAGCGTTGTCAATGTCCATTGTTTAAACGTTGCAGTTTTTATCGCTTTTGACTCACTGTGTTATAATGCGCTAAAAATATTAGCATAAGGAAAAATCATGCTAGACATTACCTTTCCTAATGAAAAACAAATTGATATGCCCTCATTAAATCATAGCTATATTTGCTCACGGATTCTACGTCAATTATTTGCGTTAGATAATATCGAAGTGTTAACCGAATTGACCATTGATATTGAAAACGGCTTGACTCCAGACATTAGTGTCTACCCCGCGCAAGCAATTCAGCCTAACTTTTCTCGTGATATGATTCGATTTCCTATATTGCCTATTCTCGCAATTGAAGTGATTTCTCCACGCCAAGCGATTCAAGATATTTTAGAAAAAGCAGAAAAAATGGTTCACGCTGGTGTTAAAGCCGTTTGGGCTGTCGAACCTTATACTAAAGCCATATTTGTGGTTGACCAACAAGGCGAACAAATTTTTTATAATCAAACGGTTACTTCAGAAGATATTAGCGTTGACTTTGCCGCTATTTTTAAATAATCATTTTGACAATAAGTCTCTCGCAACACCCCAATCCTCCCTATTCTTGACCAATGCACTCAAATACCAATTTTTATCTTTTAACAACTCATTTGGCGTTTTCTGCAATAAAACCAACCAATTTAACAATTCTGCTGTTGCTGGCTTTTTGCGTAAACTGCCTTCATCTCGCAATTTTAAAAATAAGTTTAATTGCTCATCCAAATTTTTATCATCTGGAAAATCAGGTAAACGCGCTTTGACAATTTCAGATAATTTATCTTTTTCAGGGAATGGAATATGATAATAAGCACAACGGCGTAAAAATGCGTCTGGCAGATGCCTTTCTGAATTACTGGTTAAAATCAAAATAGGTTGTTTATTTGGGTCAGTTACGCGAAAAGTCTTTTGTGTTTCAAGCACTTCAAAACAACCATTTTCCACTTCGTTCAAAATATCATTTGGAAAGTCTCGCGGTGCTTTGTCAATTTCATCAATTAACACAATTTGGCGATATTCCAATATATCAGCTTCTTTAATTGCCTTACCTATTGCTTGATATATAACATATTTTTCTATCGGCAAATCGCAGTTACAACGCAAATCATGATAGCGTTTCAATACATCAAACTCATAAAATAGCTCTTTTGCAGTACTGGTAGATTTTGTATTAAAACGTAGCGGTTGTGATTGATTTAATTTATCTGCCAAATAATAAGCAAATTGGGTTTTACCGGTCCCAGCTTCACCTGTCAATAATAACGGTTGTCCTAACATCAACGCCACATTAGCAGCATCTATTAATCCCGCATCCGCCTGATAATGTTCAGGATTAGTTAATTTTGGTAACGGTTTATCAGTATAAAATGGGTTCATAGACAATACTCATTTAATAAACGTTCTAATTTTTTTGTTGCTTGTTTCATAGTCAACAGTTTAGAAGATTGAAATAATTTATCCACATCGTTTGAAGGTTGATGTTCTTTACAAAGTGAAAAATAATTTTTTAGCCATCCCGTCACTTCCAGTCGCTTCAGTTTACCAAATTCAGGTAACACGATAACATTATTGAAATTTTTATCTTTTACTTGATTGAGTACGTTACGAATAGCTTTATTAGCAGATTTAGGTATAAAAGAAGTTTGATATTTAAAAGTTAAAACAATGAATAAAGGTTTAGTTTGTTCTATTTTTTCCAAATTAACCCAATAAGTTATAAATTTTAAAAGTGCTGATTGTTTTTCACGAATACCATCTAAATGCTCAGTGCAGACATTCAACTCAATAATAATAGGTATGTTTTCACGCGCCAATTGTTTAGTAATATTATCTATAGATTCGCTAGCATTAAGGCATACCGCATTACTTAACGCTTCAGTTAACTTTTTACTATCAAAACCATTAAGAAGTAAAGGATAATATTTAATTTCAATATCTTTTGGAATATCACAGAAATCTTTCAATTTCTTGCCGTCCACAACACGACGCACATCATAATGATGAATACGCCATGTAATTAAATCTAATTGCGCTGATTCCTCACCATGTAAAATAAAAATCAGTGGCTTTTGATAATAATCTGTTATTTCATTTTGATACGTTTTATATCCTTCATCAAACTTATTAAAATGTTCTGTTCTATCTAATCTTGCTAATAACAAATTATTTTGTAACAATTGTTCTTCTGATACTTTTTTATGAGGTATATTGCTATTTAACGTTTGATGAACATTGTCGCCTATACTCACATTACCAGTAAAATGATCAGCAGTAATATAAATATTTCCCTCACTCATATCATCACCTTGTCATTTAGTAGTAAATTTAAATTATCACAATTATACGACTAATGAAAATAATTTTTATAAAATAAGTCACTCAAAACCTGCTAGACGTGATGACTGCGTGCGGCATGTTCGAGTATAGAACTCATTTGACATTTTTAAAACAAAGGTTCTGTAAAGACAAAGCGCGCCTTGTCTCTACGATGTAAAAGAAAGTATAATGATATTTTAACATATTTGCAGCAATGCCTACTGCTCACACGCGCTGCTGTAGAGGATGGGTAATTTTAATGTAATTTATTAAACGTATTTCATTACCAGAGCTTAATGATTGGCGTTGTAATGCTTTTTTTTATTGTATCTTCTGTGTTTTCTAGCACCAGCCTATACGCAACCAGTCGGTTTTGGCAAACCTGCATAACGTGCCGCTTGTTTACCGGGTCCGTAAGGAAATAGTGAATAAAGATATTTACTATCACCTTTTTCAGCACCCAGCTCTTGTTTTGCCAACTTCGTTAAAGCGCGCATAGCTGGAGCTGTACCGTTGTCTTCATAAAATTTTCTGATGAGATTTATGACTTCCCAATGTACGTCACTTAACTCTAATTCATCACGTTTTGCTAATTCGACAGCTAAATCTTCTGACCAATCCGTTAAATTCGTCAAATAACCTTGATCATCAGTTGCGATGAGACGACCGTTTACTTCTAATTCCATGCTGAACTCCAAATGAAAGTTGATTGATTAACTAGGAAATTTATGTGTACAATAATATTTCCGACTAAAATAATCAAGTAAATTTTGTTTATGATAACCATTATTGTAATATTTTTAAGAGTGACGCAGTTCATACGAAAATTTTACTCTGTATTTGCAATTCACAATAAATCAAGACGCAGAGCGTCCTTGCTGCATCCCAACAGAGACCATTGGGACGAGGAACGAGAAATGCCTTAACTGCGTAACGCCTAATTTTTATTAATCCACGTTCTTACGCAAAATAAATTTTATATTTCTGTAAAAGATAGTATGAAATATTTTTATAGAATTACACCGCTATCACGAAGTTAAATTGAATATCGCTGAATAGATTACATTCTTATTGCATTTTCTACAAAAAAAACGATAATAGGGAACGATTTTACTATTTTAAGGAGATTTTTGACTATGAAGTTGTATTTTAAACATCTGTTTTTCTTGTTTTTCATGCTGTTTGCTTGGCAAGGTATGTCAGCTCAAGCCGCAACTCCTAATGACGCTAAAAAGCTTATCCAAGAAACGATTGATAAAGTGTTAGTTGCCATTAAAGCTGATCCTGATAATGCCGCTACTGTAGCAAAAGAGTACGTTTTACCACATTTTGATTTTATCGCTATGTCGCGTTTGGTGTTGGGCAAGAATTGGAAAACAGCGACGGATGAACAGAAAAAAAGTTTTGTACTCGCATTCCGTGATTTGTTGATTCGGACTTATTCTAATACTTTGGTTGAGGCGGTAAAAAGTGATGTGAATGTGGAATATTTACCGATTCGTGCAAAAGACGATGATAAAATGATTAAATTGCAAACGGAAGTGAAATACAATAATCAAACGATTAAAACAGATTATTCCCTACGCGCTAAGGGTGATACTTGGAAAGTGTGGGATGTGAGTGTAGGTGGTGTGAGTTTGGTTACAAATTATCGCGCTGAATTCCAAACGATTCATAAAGAGAAAGGTATGGATGGTCTGATTGATACAGTCAATGAGAAAAATAACCATTAATTAGGTTATAACTTTTTGTTCTTTCGTTTTTCAGGGGGACTGCCAGTCAGTCCCAAATATTACCCGCTACTACTCGCCTTCCTAAATCATCTTTTCAGTTACTTCTTCCTGTATTTTCACGAAATACTATCATTTCGCTTGCACTACCCTAGTGTAATTTTATTGTCTTTATTTTTATATGGTATAAGCTTGGAATCATTGTCCTAGACATGAAAAAAGAAGTGCCCCAACTATTAACGAGATGGAGCACCATATATTTGACATAAATGCCGTGACTACGATGAAAGGAGGTCGCGCTATGCCAAGCATGTTCTATTCTACCAATTTTTGTGATAATTGGGTAGAAAAAATCCTGCGTCCTAGACTGTTGTTAAGCAGTATCACATTAATCATGATGAGCGGTATTAGCTTACCTGTCAGTAGTGAGATACGATGTATAGAAACCGCGCAAGCGACTCATCTAAATCCCGCGCCTACAACAACGTTACCAACAACCAACTCACCAAAACCTAACCATCATACCGAAGGTTAATAATTTGGTATCGCATTCGACAGGTGCAGTGCAACCCGTACCTGTCAAATTAAATACTATTCTACACGGTATAATATTTGTGCATCACCATTTGGATAAATCAAGCGGTAATCCATTAGACCGTCCATATTCACATCATCAATCTCTTCAATACGCATCATATCACTCGCTTCAACGGCTGCTTGGTAAATGTTATAACCCAATAAGCCATCGTACTGAATTTGACCTTGTGCATTTTTCGCTATGATTCGACCGTCCATGTAGATCGCAACATTGTCAGCAATTGTAGTTAATGCGTCATTGTCTACCGGTGCTGGGTAAATTGTTTGTTCGCGTAATATGCCGTCTAAGTCTTTGTAAATAAATTGCATTTCGCTGACATTAGGTAAATATCTTGAGTTAATGTATTGGATACCTAATTCACCTCCTCCAACTGTGGGTGTGAGTAAACTGGCACGCGCATTAAGATACTCTGTTTCTGTCACTTCAATGCGAATATTTCCCGTTTCATCCATCACGGCTTGACCTAGACCTAATTTGCTTAGTGCAGATAAAAATTGCTCTGGCGCATATACTACCGGTACCGCAATAATATGTCGTCCCGTGTGTGTAATAAAACTGACCTCTGCATTTTCCTTGACTCTTAAACCAACATAAGGTTTGCTATCGCGGACTTGCTCTGGCAACACTTGACGTAATCGTACAGGTAGCAATGGATAGGCGATGTCATCAATGTGTAGCACTAAAAAGCCAAACGTTGTATCTTGCTGCATGGCAACGCCGTGATCAATAAATTCTTGTAATCCATTAATACTACCTAAGATGTTGTTAATAGAAGGATTTATAATCACATCAGTTAGCAAATTTATCGCAAATACTTTGAAGAAATTACGCACAACTTCAGGTGGGACGATGCGTCCGGTAATTGCCTCTAAACCTAATGCTGGAATGACAGTGTTAGTTGCGAAAAATACGTTTTTACCTAAAATCACGTCTTCCGCAACAGTTGAACCACGTCCAATAATAACGTTTTCTAGTTTTGTACCTGATTCTATCGTCACATCTCTCAACATTGCAGGTTGTTCTGGGTCGCCTTTGATGCTTGAGCCAATAGTCCCACCGATTATGGTTGTACCCGCTGTCAGGATAACATCGCGCAATATGCCCTCATTTTCAATATTGCCCGCTAATGTACCACCTGTAACCGAACCATCCGGACTGATAAAAGTATTTTTACCTACTTCACCAATTTGTTGTTTTGGATTGGTCACTTGTCCATTGATTAGTGTATTACCTGTCTCTGGATTAACGACCGGTTTCGTACGATTTTTGTCATCATCAACGATTGTTACTGTCACAGGTGATTGGATTTGAGTGACATCATCTAGCGCGTATAAGCCAACGTTAAAAGTTTCATCTTTTTCTACTAGACTGTCGTTGATAATTGGTACGGTAATCACGTTTGTCATTTGACCCGCTTGAAAACTAAGTTGACCGCGTGTATTAATGAAATCTTTGCCAACTTCCGCCGTGCCGCTGGTGGTACGATAACTTACGTCAACTGCATCGCCTAAGCTGCCAGTGCGCGTAACAGTCAAGATAACTTGATGATTTTGCTCGTTTACTGTGTGGCTGTCTTGCGCAAAGCTTATTTGACTGCTGTCATTGTCAACGATATCAATCGTAGCAGTAGCTTGTTCACCAATCGTATCTATTTGACCTGTATTGCTTAATTCTAGGCTAAAAGTACGATTGCCGTCACTTATCGCATTGTCCATCAAACCAATTTTAATTTCTCGCACACTGTTGTCATCGTTAATCCAACGTAATTGCTGATTTATTGGTGTGTAGTCTCGACCTGATACCGCAGTATTATCAATGTTGCGTATTTGTACGTTAATTGTGCCTGAGGTGTCTGGTGTGCGAATAATTTTTACTACGATGCTACCATCATTTTCATGAGCGATGTATCTCGCTTGTTCAAATTGCACCGTACCAAGTGTTGGCTCAGGCGGTAATATCGGCTGTCCAATGTTTGTATCACCATTATTGTCATCACCATTATTACTTGTAGTCGGCGTGGCTGTGACATCTAAAATTTGCAACATCGCAGTTGGATTCGCGCCTAATGTGGTGCCTACTGGATTGATAAGATACATATTGACTGTTTCAGGTTCTTCTACGAGTGCATCTTTTTCAATTTTAACGGTAAACGTTTTTTTACCCGATTCACCAACATCCCATTTAAAGCTACCGTCACTGATTTGATAATCTGTAGTCGGTGTCGCAGTACCGTCTAATAGTACATAATCTACTGTTGCTTTGGTGTCTGACTTGCCTGTGCGTTCCACGTTGATAATGGCGCGTCGCCCTTCGTATGCAGAAAATTCAGTACTACTAAAACTTACCTCACCTGCGGTTGGAATCGGCTTAATGGTTAATACTGAAATATTTTTTGTACCTAATTGCACTAAATTAGCAGGTTGTGGATTACCAATTTCAGCAGTGACTACAGTCGCACCGGCTGGAAGTTGTGATTTTTTGATTTCAATCAACTGGTTTTCAATTTGTCCATTTTTCCAAGTTAATATACCTTGATCTACGACGACACCGCCGGCTGTGACGATAAAGTCTGTTTGAATCGCACCTGTAAAGCTAATGCTACGCGATACGGAAAAATATAAGCTTTGTTCTTGATCCGTAACTATATTTTGGCTTAGGACAAAATTCAAATTTGCCGGCACAAAAGTATCAGCTATTTGTAATTCCGCAGTATCCAGTACAGTATTGGTTTGATTGAGTAATTGTAAACTTGCAGTTTCAATCTCTTCAATGTACGGGTCTAGGGTAATATCGATATTAAAGGTTTTTGGTATAACATCGCCGTCCGCCCAATGGAGTATGCCTACTGTCGAGCCGTAAAAATCTTCACGTTCGATTGCTGTACCACTGGTAATTAAGTAGGTTACATTCATTTCGCCTACCGAACCCGCTACCCGTTCTACTGTAATTGTTGCTATACTTTCTTGTTCCGTCGCGCCGTAGACATCTTGACTGAATTGCGGTGAGCCTGTATTCGCAAACGTAGCAGCACATGTTTTATCACTATTCATTGTCAAAGTGGTTTGACCATTGGCACAATCGCCTGTCCAACCTGTAAAGCTATGACCAAATTCTGGTGTTGCTATCAATTGGATCACATCGCCTTGAATGTAAGAGGCTGTACATGCGTTTTGTTGACAATCAATCCCTTCTGGAATACTGGTAATGCGACCGTTGCCATTTACTTGTAAATTCAAACTATAAGACGGCGTAAATGAAACACGACACGTTTGATCAGTATTTAATGTTAATTTTCCTTCTGGGCATTCCGCGCCCCAAATAGCGACATAGCCGTCGTCTGGTTTAGCGGTTAATTGGATTTCACCTTCAGGATATTTTTTCGCGCATGGGCTGGTTTCTGCGTGACATGTTAGGTTGTCTTCGCCACTGATTGAGCCACCTGCACTATTCACATGGGTTGTGAGTGTGTATAAAGCCGCAAAATTTGCGGTACATGTACGATTTTGCAGCATTGGGACTTCGATAGTGGTATCTGTCGTACTCAATCCTGCACTGCATGACCAACCTGTAAATAGTGTTTTGTCGTCGCCTACTGTGGCGTGTAGCGTTGTACTCATATCGGCGGTATAGCTAGCGCGGCAAGTCGAACCGCAATTAATTAAGCGATCTTCGCTGCTAATTGTGCCAAATCCTTTACCCATTTTTTGCGTAATAAGTTGAAAAGTAGGGAGTTTTTCAAAAGTCAATTGACAAGTTTTGCGTTCATCTATTTCGTCGATTCTGCCGCTACGTGAGCAGTCGCCTGACCACGATTT
>CAYMCP010000055.1:0-24385 GCA_964388965.1 uncultured Thiotrichaceae bacterium
TATAGAACTGGTTTGAAATCTTAGCAAATATGTTAAAAAAATCAATATTTTCTTTCACATCATAGAGATAAGGCATACTTTGTCTCTACAAAACCTTGTTGCTTTAGATTAACATTCATTTATTTTAAAAATGTCAAATGAGTTCTATATACGGGTCTTTAATCGTCTCAAAATATTCGCTAATTGGTGCTGTTGGATGATTTCCCATACATTGAGATACCAAAAAATATTACCCACAATCATAATGTCTCCTACATTTTCAAAAAATATTTTAGAGCGATTACCCTAAGTTTTAAACAATCTACTATTAAATAACGACCTGTAATAGATTATACTAGGTGAAATTTTCTGCCCAAAACGTATGGTGTCACAAATGGCTCACATCTTAATTAGTGATGATTCAATTGCGATGCGCCAAATGCTGGCTTACACTCTAACCGAAGCAAGCCATGAGGTGATGCAGGCAGATAATGGTCAAGCTGCACTAAAATTAGCAAAGAATCACACATTTGATTTGATTATTACAGATGTCAATATGCCACTACTAGATGGTTTGTCTTTGGTTAAGGAGTTACGAGCTTTGCCCAATTATCGCTTTAAACCTATTTTGTTATTAACAACTGAAACTGATCCACAAAAAAAACAAATCGCAAAAAAATCTGGTGCAACAGGTTGGATTATCAAGCCTTTTAATCCCGATAAGCTGCTTATGGCTGTGCGAAAAGTCTTGGGGTAGCCTATGTCTGTAGATATGACGGAAGTCAAAAAATTATTTTTTGAGGAAAGTCTCGAAAGCCTAGATGCGATGGAGTCTACACTACTCGACGTGCAAATTGGTGAAGTGGATAAGGAACAAGTCAATAGTATCTTTCGTTGCGTACACTCAATTAAGGGTGGTGCAGGTATCTTCCAATACGAACAAATTATTAATTTTTCTCATGTTGCCGAAACGCTACTTGACGAAATGCGCAACGGCGAACATCTTATTACTCAACACATTGTTGATTTACTATTGCGCACTGTTGATATTTTACGAATGTTGCTTGATGGTTTTGAAAACGGCGCGTCAATTAACGACGCAGAAGTTGCAGCCTGTCAAAAAGATTTAGAAGCCATGCTTAGTGCGCCAGCACAAGAAGCTTTTCCAGAACAAGCGATTATCATTCAACCAAATATAGCTACGAAACAACAAATTGATGATGAGCAAGTTGCACAACTAGAAGCGAGAATATGGATCATTCAATTCAAGCCTTACGAAGATATGTTAATTACTGGCAATGATCCAATTAACTTGTTTAGAGAGCTTGAAGGTTTAGGTCAATTAAAAATCATTCCTAATTTTGAAACCTTACCAGCGGAATTTATCGAATTAAATCCGCGTAATTGTTACCTAAGTTGGAAACTTGAATTAACAACAACAGTCGATAAGGATGAGATTGAAGAAATTTTTGAATGGGTCGAAGGCGATTGTGAGTTAGAAATTGAACAATTGACCTTAGATGCGTCTGATTTAACGGATACAGCCCACATTGCCGTAGAACAAGCTACCAAAGAGTCTTTACAATCGGCAGCATCCTCAAAATCTATTCCAGAAAACCCCAAGCAAGAAGTTGATACAGAAACAAATATTATCAAATCATCCCAAGCAGCGTTTTCCGAATCGAGTGTAAAAACTCATTTGGAATCATCTCAAAAAACTTTGGAATCGGACACAGCACTCGAAACCAGTTTAGAATCATCTCAAAAAACTTTGGAATCGGACACAGCACTCGAAACCAGTTTAGAATCATCTCAAAAAACTTTGGAATCGGACGCAACGCCTGAAACCAATTTGCAGAAAACGAATAAAAAACTTGAGCCTGTTGATAAAAACGATAAGGTAGCGAAGGAAAAAAATAACGGTGTTGAAACCAGTTCAATTCGAGTGGGTATTGACAAAATAGACTCACTTATCAACATCGTAGGCGAACTGGTCATCACACAATCCATGTTAGACCAAATTGGTGAAAACTTCGATAGTAGCAAGTTAGAAAATTTGCGCAATGGTTTAACGCAATTGGAGCGTAATACGCGCGAATTACAAGAAAGTGTGATGCGGATTCGGATGCTACCGATCAGTTTCTCATTTAGTCGCTTTCCACGTTTGGTACACGATTTAAGTACACAATTAGGTAAAAAAGTACACTTAGAATTGTCTGGTGAGCAAACGGAATTGGATAAAACGGTATTAGAAAAAATTAGCGATCCACTCGTACACCTAGTGCGTAATGCATTAGATCATGGTATTGAAATGCCAAAAGAGCGTATTGCGCAAGGTAAATCTGAAACAGGTGTATTAAAATTACATGCGTTTCATCAAAGTGGTAATATTATTATTAAAATTAGTGATGATGGTGCAGGATTCAATATTGAGAAAATTCGCCAAAAAGCGATTGAAAAACGTTTGATTGGCGCAGAAGAACCCTTAAATGATGATCAAATTTACGATTTTATTTTTCACCCCGGCTTTTCGACTGCAAAACAAGTAAGTGATTTATCTGGTCGTGGTGTGGGGATGGATGTGGTACGGCGGAATATCCGCTCTTTAGGTGGTGGAATAGAGGTGCATTCTCGACGTGGGCAAGGGACAACATTTACAATTCGTTTACCACTGACTCTAGCTATTTTAGATGGACAATTGGTGCGCGTTGGTCAACAAATTTATATTTTATCTCTGTTATCTATCATCGAATCATTACGAATTAATAGTAAATATGTTAATGAATTAGCCGGGCAAGCGGAAGTTTATAAATTACGTGATGAGTACATTCCAATTTTACGTTTGTATGAATTGTTTGAAGTTAAAACCGAATCAACTAATTTAGAACAAGGTCTATTAGTTATTGTAGAGGGCGATGGACAAAAAATTGGCTTGTTTGTAGATGAATTATTGTCACAACAACAAATTGTAATTAAAAGTTTGGAAAGCAATTATAAACAAATACAAGGTATTTCTGGTGCGACTATTTTGGGCAATGGTGAGGTTGCTTTAATTTTAGACACCGCAGGGTTATTACAGTTATTTCGCAGCCGTTATAGTGTACGTTTGCATAGAAGCAACGCATCCTTTCTAGCACCCGATGAAAAAGATGAAAAAATTGATTCATTCTAAAACGTATAATGTGTTATTCACGACACTTCAGACAGTTTTAAACAATAACAGATCGACAAAACTCACCTCGAAATGAGCTTATGACCAGCTATTTAAGGAGTAGACACAGTGAACATGATGTCAGAAGATGTACAACAACACATAGCAAATAAATATCTTACATTCGTGCTTGCAACCGAAGAATATGCAGTTGATATTTTGCGAGTACAAGAAATCAAGGGCTGGAGCAAAGTTACACCAATTCCCAATACACCTGATTACGTTTGCGGTGTGATCAATTTGCGCGGGACGATTGTACCGATTATTGATTTACGTCTACGTTTTGGATTGGAAAAATTAAAATATGGTGCAATGACTGTTGTTGTTGTGTTGCGCGTCGTCAATCCCATTACAGGAAAAGATCGTATCATGGGTATTGTTGTTGACGCAGTATCTGACGTTTACGATGTACCAGAAAGCGAAATCAAACCGCCACCTGATTTTGGTAGTGTTATTAGCATCGAATTCATAAAAGGTTTAGCGACTGTCGATGATAAGATGGTAATCATGTTAGAAATAGATAAATTACTCAATTCGCAAGAACTTGCAGTAATTGAACGCACAGAACAATCACAAGGTCGATAGTTATGAAACGCAAGCTTGCCAATCTTGGAATAAAATACAAACTTGGACTCATGGCATTTTTGCCAACTGTTGGTTTGTTATTTTTCGCCTACACGACTACCTTAGAACGTTATCAAGCTTATGATAAAATGGAGAAGTTAGAACAGCTTATTGAGCTTTCGATTAAATTAAGCAGTTTTGTGTATGAAATTCAGTTAGAACGTATCGTAAGCGTACTCCATTTGCGTAGTGCTGATGATACATACGTGTCAAGGCTTCGATACGAATATGATAGTACAGCCGAAAGTAAGCAAGCATTACAACAGTTTTTAGCAACATTTGACACAAATGATTACGGCAGGGAACTCGCTAATGAGCTTGATTCAGTCATGCTGCAACTGGAAAGCTTGACCGATATACGAAAAAAAGTGCAATCGCGCCAAGTGACAGCCGACCAATCGATACAACTTCATGCAGAACTCAACACTAAAATATTAGACTTTATAACCCAACTGGCAAATCAGGACATTGAACAATCAGTATTACGTCACCAGCTAGGCTACGTTGATTTCCTACGTGGACAAGAAGTGGCTGCATTAGAACGCTCTCTATTAACAACCGTTTTTAGTCAGCAACACTTCACACCAGATCAATATCGCCAATTTATAGAATTATTAACGATTCAAAAAGTATTATTTGATCGCGTAACTAGCCTATTTTTCACTGTGGAACAAGCAAAATTCTACCAAAATAAATTACAAGGTACTTTCGTGCAGGAAGTGCAACGCATGAAAAATATCGCCCTAGCTCAAGACCCAGAACAAATTGCTACAGTCAATCCAGAGCACTGGTCAAAAATGCAGACGGAAAAAATTGAAGCATTGGTGGCAGTACAAAAAAGACTTGCACAAGATTTAGGACAACAAGCAAAACATTTGAGTAATCATGCTTATTCAGATTTTATCTATATCCTAATATCTGTTGCTGTCATAGTCATACTATCCTCTTTCCTATTCTACTTTATCTGGCGTGGCATTACGTTGCGCTTAATGCAAGCAGTTAAAATATCCAATGCAATCAAGGAAGGCGATTTAAGTAGTGAAATTACTGTAGATTCGTCCGATGAGACAGGTAATTTATTACAATCTTTGCAACAAATGCAGACGCAATTACAAAAACGTGCCGAACATGACAAGAGAATTGCCGATGAAGCATTACGCCTAACCACTGCATTAGATACCGTCACAACGAGCGTCATGATTATAGATAATGATTTTAATATCGTCTACAGCAATCAATCTACAATCAATCTACTTTCATCAGATGCAGTTAAAGCCCAATTTCCTCACCTCGATTCCAAAAAAATGCTTGGTAATTGTGTGGATCATTTCCACAACGACCCTTCACATCAACGCAAATTGATAAACGGTCTAACAAAAAGTTACTCTGCTAAGTTCAAAGTCGGTGATTATACGATTTCATCTATTACCACACCTATCATTAACCAGCGAGGCGAACGTATTGGCGCAGTAGCGGAATGGCGTGACATTAGTGCACAGGTAGCAATAGAAAAAGAAATTAATACTGTTATTCAATCTGCATCGGAAGGCGATTTTAGCCAACGGATCGGTTTAGATGATAAAACAGATTTTTTCCACAGTTTAAGCGCGGGTATAAATCAAATTGTTGAATTTAATCAAATTGCAGTACGAGATATTGCTGACATTTTCGCGGCACTGGCAAGAGGGGATTTAACCAGAAAAATTGAGCGTAATTATCGTGGCGAATTAGAACAACTAAAAAATGATGCCAATGCAACGATTGCGAAACTCACAGAAAGTATGACTACAATTATTCGTTCGGCGCGTTCGGTGAAAAGTGCTGCAGAAGAACTGTCACAAGCAAATTTGAGTCTTAATCAGCGTACAGAAGAGCAAGCCTCAGCATTAGAACAAACCGCCGCTAGTATGCAACAAATGACCAGCAGCGTACAACAAAATGCAGATAATGCTAAACAAGCAGCACAACTCGCAATTAATGCGCGTGACTTAGCTGATAAAGGTGGCGAGGTTGTTGGTAATGCCATAATCGCAATGAGTGAAATCAGCAAAAGTAGCCGTGAAATTACTGATATTATTGATGTCATTGATGATATTGCATTTCAAACTAATTTACTTGCCCTAAACGCTGCGGTTGAAGCGGCACGAGCAGGTGAGCAAGGACGTGGATTTGCCGTTGTTGCCAGTGAAGTGCGTAATCTTGCTCAACGTAGTGCCTCTGCTGCAAAAGAAATTAAAAACTTGATTCAGGACAGTGTGACACGAGTAAATGAAGGAACTAAATTAGTCAATAATTCTGGTGAGACTTTGGAAGGGATTGTTGTCGGCGTGAAAAAAGTCAGTGACATTATTTCTGAAATTTCGGCTGCAAGTCAGGAACAATCATCAGGCATTCACCAAGTCAATAAAGCAGTCACACAAATGGATGAAATGACTCAACAAAATGCAGCAATGGTAGAAGAGGCAGCATCCGCAAGCGAATCCATGGCAGAACAAGCATTGATTTTACGTGAACAAACGGATTTCTTTACTATTAATCATGAATTATATGAAGAAATGGCTGATCATGAGTCAAATAGCTCTTTGCATCACTTAAATCAATCCACGCAGTTAAAGCCTCACCATGTCCCTGTACGTCGCCATTCAAACCATGAACATCGTTCAACTCATGAACATGATGATGATTGGGAAGATTTTTAAAGAGATTATAAAAAAATATGTTACGTTATATATTACCTTTTGTTATTTTCATCGTATTAGGTATCTTTCTCGCTGTCGGCTTGAATTTAAATCCGAGCGATATTGAATCCACTCGTATTGATAGACCTGCGCCTCATTTTGAAATCAGCACCGTATTGGATGCAAATAAAAAATTTAGCGCGGAAGAGTTTAAAGGCAAAGTATCTATTTTCAATACTTGGGCATCTTGGTGCGCTTCTTGTCGCTATGAGCACCCGTTACTAATGGATATTGCACAACAAACTGACATTCCAATTTACGGTCTGAATTTTAAAGATCAGTTAGTTGATGCGCAAAATGTACTAAAAACAACTGGTAATCCTTATATTATGAGTGGTTTTGATGAAAAAGGACGGATCGGAATGGATTGGGGGGTGCGTGCAACGCCAGAAACATTTATTGTTGATCAACAAGGCATTGTGCGCTACAAGCATACCGGTCCCCTAAATGTACAGGTTATTACTGAAACGATATTGCCCTTAATTAAACATTTGCGTACACAGCAATAAAAAATGTTATTTCGAGTTGGTTAATTTCAACCAATATGCTGCACTTTTTGCAGGGCGTGTAAAATTCATAATACGATGACAAAGAAAAAAACGGTTTATGTTTGCCAAAAATGCGGGGCTATTTCACATAAATGGCATGGTCAATGTCCAGATTGTCAAGAATGGAATTGTTTAGTTGAGACAGTTGAAGAAACCCAAACTGTACAAAATAATCGTTTTGTTGGTTATGCAGGTGTACAAGCCCAAGTTTGCACTTTAGATGCAATCACTACCGAAGAACAAGCGCGTGTTTCCTGTAGTTTATCGGAGCTAGATCGCGTTTTAGGTGGGGGTTTAGTAGCAGGCTCAGTTATTCTACTAGGCGGCGACCCTGGTATTGGTAAATCCACTTTATTATTACAAACTTTATCAGCACTGAGTTTAACCACAAAAATTGCCCCTCTATACATCACAGGCGAAGAATCGGCGCAACAAGTTAGCCTACGCGCACAACGTTTAGGACTAGATGTGCGTCAAGTAAAATTACTGACTGAAACGCAGATTGAGCGAATCATCCACGTAACGCAAAAAGAGCAACCACGTATTATTGTGGTAGACTCGATTCAAACCGTCCACACCAATATTTTGCAATCTGCGCCAGGGGCTGTTGCTCAAGTACGTGAAAGTGCAGCACAATTAGTCCGATTTGCCAAACAAACTCAGACAACTATCTTTCTAGTTGGTCATGTTACTAAAGATGGTGCATTGGCAGGTCCTAGAGTACTAGAACACATGGTTGATACCGTGTTATATTTTGAAGGCGACAATAGTAGTCGCTTTCGCGTGCTAAGAGCGATTAAAAATCGTTTTGGTGCTGTAAACGAGCTTGGCATATTTGCAATGACAGATCGTGGATTGCGTGAAATTAATAATCCATCTGCTATTTTTCTATCTCGACATGAAGAAGCGGTTTCTGGCAGCATTGTGATGGTAACGAGAGAAGGTACACGCCCCATGCTAGTCGAAGTACAAGCACTAGTTGATGAATCACACACCCCGAATCCGAGACGTGTAACTGTCGGTTTGGATCAAAATCGTTTAGCCATGTTATTAGCGGTACTCAATCGACATGGTGGCGTAATAACACACGATCAAGATGTATTTATCAACGTCGTGGGTGGCGTGCGGATCAACGAAACAGCAGCAGACTTAGCCGTTATTTTATCTATTTTATCCAGTCTTAGAAATGTGGTTTTAGCACAAGATTTAGTCGTATTTGGTGAAGTAGGACTAGCCGGTGAAATCAGACCTATTCCTAATGGAATCGAGCGGTTACGCGAAGCTGCCAAGCATGGATTTAAGCGTGCCATCGTACCTAAAGCCAATGTGCCAAAAGAGGAAATACAAGATATTGAGATTACAGGAGTGACACGTCTAATCGACGCAATTCATGCCGTTTAAATTAGAATTTGCTTTTTATGTTTTTTCTATTTATAATACCCGACGTTTTAATCATGTCCCTGTAGCATAATAGGATAATGCACTGGCCTCCTAAGCCGGAGATTCTAGGTTCAAATCCTAGCGGGGGCATAGTTGAAATATCGCCGCAATTTATTCTTACTTGATTACAACAAACTCAAATAATTAGAAAAAATGATTAGATTTTTCAAGTAAAACTTTATACAATTGGAATCCATAAAAAAAAAGAAACCCCTACCAAAAAGTGATAGGGGGCTTTAATGGCGAGGGTATTAAAAATCAAAAAGTTGGGGGCTATGTTCTGAATGGGGAGGGTTACCTACTTAAACTCAGGGTAAGCCAAATTTAGATAGGATTTATAAGTCACCCCCAACGTCCTTTTTTCTCTGTGCTATTTCTGGCACACTTCTGAAGCTACTCTTTTCTAATTTTTCTGCAGCGCCTTTCTAAGAAATTCTGTTTTCTGCAAATCCATTGATCACAAGTATATACTAATCTGAACGTTTTTGAAGAGCTGAAAACGGTTTTTTCCTTTGATACCATCACAAATATCTTAGATTTAATATTTATTTTAGTATTCCCATATTTTACCTTAATAACTATTTGATTCTTAGAGTAAAAAAAATAAAACCTAAATATAAATTTACAAGAGTTTTGTTTGTGAATGGATAAAATGAATACTTATCTTTGATAGAATCATAATTCTCTTAGAATAAAGCACAAAAATAATTCCTTTATAATTCATAGATTAAGTAACACTACTAAAAAATTATATACTCTAAGTGAAGTGTAGATTGATTTTGATAATTTACTAAAAATTACATCTTTGTTAAATGCACAATTTTCTTAGATTTAGTATTAATAAACTATTTTGCTTAAAATCTATATTTTTTTTAATTTTTTATCATATATTTTATAAAGTTAAACAATAGTATTTTACCTAACTATGCTAAATTTTTCTTGCATAATACTAGGTAAATCATGTTACTAATTCTTAACTCGGCTTATGTAACATAGAAAAGATTTAGATGTGGAATTTTGAATATTAGCAGATTATGATCTATCAGTTCGGTTTCTAAAGGACAATAGCAAGGCTTTAACCAGATTGGGACGGCTTGATAAACCTAAATTAAGGAAATTATTATGAATTTACAACAAGAAATGCAACAAATTGGTCAGCAGGCGCGTGAAGCGTCCACACTACTCGCTCGCGCGACGACAAAAATGAAAAATGTAGCCTTAGAAGCGATGGCAAGCGAGATTGAAAAACAACAAGATGCGTTGATGGCTGCCAATAAAGTAGATATGGAAAATGCAGAACAACGTGGTTTAAATGCAGCATTATTAGATCGTTTGGCATTGAATGAAGCGCGAATTAGCGGAATGGTAGAGGGATTGCGTCAAATGATTGCTTTACCCGACCCAATTGGTGCGATTACAGATTTAAATTATCGTCCTAGTGGCATTCAAGTTGGTAAAATGCGCGTACCATTAGGTGTTGTTGGTATCATTTACGAGTCACGTCCTAATGTGACCGCAGATGCCGCTGGTTTATGTCTAAAATCCGGTAATGCTGCAATTTTACGTGGTGGTTCAGAGGCGTTAAATTCCAATCAGGCAATCGCAAAATGTATTCAAACAGGCTTAGAAACCGCAGGCTTACCAAGTACCGCCGTACAAATATTTAAAACGACTGATCGAGAAATGGTCAGCGAATTAGTAAAAGCGTCACAATATGTAGATGTGATTATTCCGCGTGGTGGAAAAGGTCTGATTGAACGGGTTTCTGAGGCGGCGCGTGTTCCTGTCATTAAACATTTGGATGGAATTTGTCACGTTTACATCGATGACGAAGCGGACGCAAGCAAAGCTGTTGCGATTGCTTTTAATGCTAAAGCGCAACGTTTTGGCACCTGCAATACAATGGAAACTTTATTAATTGCGAAAAGTGTTGCAAGTGAAATTTTACCGCCATTAGCCGAACAATTCGCAGAAAAAAATGTTGAATTACGTGGTTGCGCCGAGACAATTAAAATTCTTACTAATGCAATTCCCGCAACTAACGAAGATTGGGCAACAGAATATTTAGCTCCAATTTTATCTATCCGAGTAGTGGAAAACCTTGACGCAGCAATGCAACATATTCGTCAATATGGTTCAGGTCATACCGAATCTATTGTTACTGAAAATTGGACAACAGCACGGCGTTTTTTAACAGAAGTAGATGCAAGTTCAGTAATGCTTAATGCTTCAACACGGTTTGCAGATGGATTTGAATATGGTTTAGGTGCGGAAATTGGTATTAGTACCGATAAATTTCATGCGCGGGGACCTGTGGGTTTAGAAGGCTTGACCTCTCAAAAATATATTGTTTTAGGTGATGGGCATATTCGGAATTAACTTTGATTAATATCGAGCTTAAACTCGTGACGATGTAGCGCGTCGTCACAATGCTTGAGCCAGCGTCTACCAAACTCGGTGCACTGTATAAAACGAGGGCATACCATGACAAAAGGTGAACAAATGGATGAAATCATTACAAAAGCAGCGTTAATTCGTCTCGTCATTTTTGATGTAGACGGTGTACTGACTGATGGCAGCATTTTTATTGGCGATGCAGGTGAAGAATATAAAGCTTTTTTTTCGCGTGATGGTCTTGGTATGACAATGTTGCAGAGATCGGGTGTGGAAATCGGGATTATTACGGGACGTTGTTCCCAAGTCGTATTACACCGAATGCAATCATTAGGAATTGAGTATATTTTTCAAGGTCAATCGGACAAATTACCAGCTTTTCAGCAATTGTGTCAGCAACTAAATCTACAACCACAACAAGTTGCTTATGTTGGTGATGATGTTATAGATTTACCTGTCATGCAACAAGTTGGTTTAGCAATCGCAGTCGGCGACGCTCACCCGATCGTCACTAAATACACTCATTGGCAAACGCATTCTACAGGTGGACGTGGTGCTGTACGCGAAGTTTGCGAATTAATTATGCAGGCTCAAGGTAAATTAGCAGAACAATTAAGTTATTACGGACTGTAAAATCAGTTTGAAAGCAGTGACTACAGAAATTACCTTCTTGTGTCGCATATTTTTTAGGATGGTAATGTTAATCATAAATATTTTGCTGATATTTAAAACGCTTATAACTCCATTGATACTGCGTTGGTTGCTGCATAATGCAACGCTCTATACCTCGATTTAACGCTTGTACAGAAATATTCACATCTTGACTATAAATCTCTGAATCGGCTGGAAAAAAATGAATATGAAACCCATTATTTAAGCGTTCGGCAAAAGTAAAGATTACTGGTGCTTGGGTCTTATTGGCAAAACGCGCTACCAATACCATTGTATCAGCAGCTTGATTAAAAAATAAAGCCGGTACACCATTGCCACGACTAGGCACTTGATCTGGCAAAATACCGATTAATTGTTGTTTGCGCAACGCTTGATACAACGCTTTAATACCACTTTTATCCGTTGCCACATAACGCCCACCAGCACGTTGACGCGCATTAAGAATAAATTGATTTAATCCAATTAACTTTGGTGGGCGATATAAGGCTGTGATTGGATAGTGTACTGATGCGTACAAACCTGCCATCTCCCATGCACCAAAATGTGGCGTAAGTAGGATCACACCTTTACCTTGTTTTAAAGCCTGTTTAAGGCAATTTTCATTACTCACTCGCTCAACTAAGTGCAATACTTTCTCAGTTCGCCACAGCCACAATGCACCCAATTCAAAAAAGGTTTTACAAGTTTCGATAATACTTTGCTCTATCCATTGTCGTTGTTCAGTAGATGATAATTGCGGAAAACACAATTGAATATTAATGCGTGTAACTGATGTTATGCACCAATTTTGGTGATGCGCAATCCACTTACCCAAGTACGTTGCTAATTTATAATGCCAACACAATGGGAAAAAAGCTAATATTCGCAAACAAATTTTAATCAATAACGCACGCATCACTCATCATCAGACTGTGGAGATGATTCAATCGTTTTTTTCTGAAGCACATCTTTAAAAATATCACCCACACCAGCAAGCGAGCCTAAAATTTGTGTTGCTTCGTAGGGCATTAATACTAATTTTTGATTTTTCGACTGTCCAATTTCTTTCAAAGCCTCAACATATTTTAAACCCAAAAAGTAATTAATTGCTTGTACGTCACCCTTAGCAAGTTCTCTGGACAATAATTTAGTGGCTTCAGCTTCGGCGGCAGCGAGTGTTTTGCGTGACTCCGCTTCGTGACGCGCCATTTCAACACCTGACTCTGCACCTAAAATAGCTGATTCTTTCGAGCCTTCTGCTCTTAAAATTTGCGCTTCCTTTTCACCTTCTGCATTTAAAACTAACGCACATTTATGACCTTCAGCCTTCTTGATTTCTGCTTCTCGATTACCTTCCGCATCTAAAATTTGCGCACGCCTATTACGTTCAGCGATCATTTGTTGCGCCATTGCGTCCACTAAATTTTGTGGTGGTCTGATATCCTTAATCTCAACCCTAGTGATCTTAATACCCCAAGGATCAGTTGCATCATCAACCACGCCTAGCAAATCTTTGTTAATCTTATCTCGATCCGATAGCATATCATCCAAATTCATTGAACCCATTACACTACGAATATTAGTCAAAGTGAGTTGTTTAATTGCCTCATCCAAATTATCAATCCGATAAGTCGCTTTTTCTGAATCGGAAACTTTGTAAAACACAACACCATCCACAGAAACCATTGCGTTATCCCTAGTAATGACGCTTTGTTCTGGAATATCTAACACCTTTTCACGTATGCTGACTTTATTGCTGACATGGTGTAGGAGCGGTATAATAAAATGCGGTCCAGCTTTTAATGTTCCAGCATAACGCCCTAAAAATTCTAGGGTGTATTCCATACTTTGCGGCACAAAAACGAGAAAAAATTTAAAAAACATATAGACAGCAAGCACAATAACTATTATGCCGATTAGAATAGTTAAAAATAAATTAGATACACCTAAATCTATCATTATCTTGCGTTATGTGTGTCTTGTCCAAGCATGTCTGGTGTAACCAATACAATACCCTTTTCAGTCACATAGAAACGTTTTTTATCTTGTTCTACGTCTTCACCAATAACCGTATTTTGCGGAATTTGGCAACCTTTATCGATCACAGCACGTTTAATCCGAGAATGACGACCAATATTCACATCAGGCAACACAACAGTATCTTCTAGCCGACAATATGAATTAACTTTAACGTTTGAGAACAACAAGGAACGACACAAATAAGCACCAGAAATTAAACAACCACCTGATACCATTGAATCCACAGCCATACCACGCCGATCATCATCATCAAATACAAATTTTGCAGGGGGTAACTGCTCTTGATATGTCCAAATTGGCCACTCTTTATCATATAAATTTAATTCAGGCGTTACCGAGACTAAATCCATATTAGCTTCCCAAAACGCATCGACCGTACCGACATCACGCCAGTAAGATTGTTGATTTTTACGTTCATCATGGAATAAGTAAGCAAATACTTCACGACTTTCAATTAGTGAAGGAATAATGTCTTTTCCAAAATCATGACTGGAAGTTTTTGAATGTGAATCAGAATATAATTGCTCGTATAAAAATTCAGCATTAAACACATAAATACCCATTGAAGCGAGTGCTGTATCTGGTTTATTGGGCATGGGTTTGGGATTATCTGGTTTTTCTTGAAATTCAACTACACGTTGATTATCACCTATTGCCATTACACCAAAACCCTTAGCTGATTCCAAATCCACTTCTATGCAGCCAACTGTCATATCTGCATTATTTTCAACGTGTTGCGCAATCATTGGTCCATAATCCATCTTATAGATATGGTCACCTGCTAAAATCAGTATGTGGTCTGGCTTATGACTGCGTAAAATATCCAAATTTTGATACACGGCATCTGCGGTACCTGAGTACCAAGACGTATCATCTAAACGTTGTTGTGCGGGCAATAATTCAATAAATTCGCCAAATTCACCGCGTAAAAATCCCCAGCCTTTTTGAAGATGTCGGATCAGGGAATGTGATTTATATTGAGTCAATACGGAAACGCGCCGAATACCAGAATTAATGCAATTAGACAATGGAAAATCAATAATCCGAAATTTACCACCAAATGGCACACCGGGTTTTGCACGCCAATCGGTTAAATGTTTTAAGCGTGAACCACGTCCACCAGCTAATACCAATGCTAAAGTGTTACGGGTTAATTTACTGACAAAACGTGAAGAGTGATCAGCCATTGAATATCCTCCTAGAATTGTATTTATTTTATTCACCGACTATAGCATTATACCTTATCTTGAAAATGTTTATCCACGATATTAACAGCAATTCCAGCAATTCCCATTTTAGAAACTAAACTAAAAGGTATGGGTATTTTCAACAGCAATTCTCATTTTACTGAAAACTCTGAAAAAGTTTGTAAGTCATTGATTTTAGGTGGAGCGTATTTGCATAAGTGATTGATTTTATTATAGGTAAAAAAAGTTTTTCGGAGTTCTCAGCATTTTAAATTTCATGAATGTCGTAGGACGCTGGTGCATCCCACTGGGTGACGACGCGGTGCATCGTTACGAGTCAACTCTCGTCACGAGTCAAAATGAGAATTGCTGTGTCCTAAGTATTAATATTTACACCAAGTAAAAACAAGTTTAGAATCAAAGCATGACCGTGCTAAAAGCCCATCAATTCAGATTTAAAGTCAAAAGCGGGGAAAATTGCTCAGTTTGAGTTGTACCTCGAACGCATTTGATTTGTAAAAAAATTGGGCGATTTCCTCAATTTGGAGACAATATTACCATCGTTTTGATAGGGTTTTGTTTAGTCATTAGGTAGTTCATATAAAAATTAGTAATATCACTAACTCATAATTCACAATTCATAAAGGATAATGCCGATGAAATTAATTAATCTATTCAAAAAGTTGCCACTGTTGCTATTGTTATTCGCAATGCAACAGCCACTTCACGCTGAAACGATTGAGCTGTGTACGACGCTCGACGGCTCAGAAAGTATTATACCTAGTGATTTTCAAATTCAGTTGGATGGCTTGGCTAGGGCGTTGAGCGACGCTAGTGTAGTGTCGCAGGATGGTAGTGTGACAATTTCTGTGGTGCATTTTGCCAACGATGCCCGTGTAGAAATTCCCCCGACACCTATAACGAGCGCGGAAGTCGCTAATGAGGTCGCTACGAAAGTTAGCAAAATTAAGCAAAGTGGTTTGGGTGTATTTACCAATATTGCAAAAGCGATTGATTTATGTGTCCAACAATTCAGCTTTACCGCAGAAAAACAAGTAATTGATATTGTGACAGATGGTATTCACAATCAGCCGGGTAATCCGATTACTAGTGCAGATAACGCGATTGCTAGAGGTGTTGATGCGATTAATTCGTTAGGTGTGGGACAGAATTTAGATATAGCGGAATTGCGTGCAATGGTACGTCCTCAGCCTGCAAGTTCTATATCTGAAGATGGTTTTTTCTTTCAAATTTCTGATTACACGCTTTTTGTTGATGCGATTCGTGCCAAGATTTCTGCTGAAACAGGCACCGGTATTATTTCCCCATCGTCAAGTTATTCTTCTTCGATGTTAAGTTTAGGCGGCGGCTTATGTTTGGCAACTGTTGATAATTTAGTGCGAATTCAAATTTGTGATGGCAGTCCAAATCAGCAATGGGTATTAGCAAATAACCGTTTTACTAATCCAGCAGGTCAGTGTTTAACTACAAACGCAACAGGTTTAATCATGGCGGATTGTAATAATGAGCTTGGTCAAGCGTGGTCATTGCAAGGTAATCAATTAGTCAACGGCTTAGGACAATGTTTAACTGTACCTGAATCGGATATTTATACACATGGTGGTCAAGTAGGATTTGCTGATTGTAATGGTAGTGCAAACCAAAGTTGGAAACTAAGCGGTACACCGTTATTAAATGGTACAGGTCGTTGTTTAGATGTGCCTAATTGGGATGCAAATGGCAATATCGTGCATACTTGGGATTGTCACGCTGGTCAAAATCAACGCTGGTTTTTAAGTGGTTCACGTTTGATTAATGATTATGGTCGTTGTTTAGATATTCACGCACCAAGCGCGTATGACAATGGCGCACAAGCACAAATTTGGGATTGCATCGATGATCCCGCCGCCTTAAATCAAACTTGGACGTTAAATGAACGAAATGAGTTAGTTAATGGTACGGGTAAATGTTTAGATGTAAATATGGATCAAGCCAATATTAACGGTGCGAAGGTGCAAAATTGGGATTGTAACGATCAGTATAATCAAAAATGGCAATTCTTATTCGTTAATACTTACAATGGCATGATAGATGGTGCTGTGAGACATGCTATAGATTCAACAGGTTTGAGCGCGGTGAATATTGATGTTACTGCAAATAATATTTTGACTTCAAACGGTATGACGACAGACGGCGGTGGTTACAATGTGAGCAACGTACCAATAAGACAAAATGTAGTAGCAGAATTTACCAGAAGTGGCTTTATTCCAGCAGTTTACAACAATATCAATATTCAATTTGGCAACAGAACAACTTTAGCGCAAGTTTTGTTGATTCCGAGCCAATATGCAGGTTTAGGTACGATGACAGGTATTGCAAGCAGCGGTATTAATGGTGGTGGTTTAGAAGGTGTAAATTTACGCTTACGTGCTGGCATCAATACTACATCGGGTAACGTTGTGGCTGAAACCGTGAGCGCGGCGGATGGCACGTATCGATTGGAAGCAAACGGCGGCAATTATACTCTAGAAGCTTCTAAACCGGGCTTTGTCACCAGTTACAGCAGCGTGATTGTTTTAGGTGGAGAAGTCCGTCCAAATCAAAATGTAACTTTAGTACCTATTTTAGGCACGGGTGAAGTACGTGCGGTATTAACTTGGGGTAAATCGCCATTAGATTTGGATGCGCACGCCACAGTACCGTTGTTAAATGGAGATCGTTTCCATGTATTTTGGCCTAGTTTAGAGCGTGGTAATTTAACAACCGCACCTTATGCTTTGTTGGATGTGGATGATGTATTTAGTTACGGACCTGAAACGATTACTTTTGCTCGGACTGATTTAGCGGGTGTTTATCGTTTTTCAGTGCATGACTATACAAATCGCAGCCAAAAAGGTAGTAAAGGTTTGGCGAATTCCGGGGCACAAGTTAATATTTATAATGAGTATGGCTTGATTGCGACTGTGAATGTGCCTAATCTAGCGGGTACGTTATGGACGGTATTTGAAATCCGTGAAGGCTTATTGCGCGTCGTCAATGAAATGACTGATGAAAGTAATACCCGTAACGTTAGAGACGCAGGTGTAAGTGATATTGAAACAGACTATGATCTGGTCAATAAATTAACTAAATAATTTAGTTGATTAACATTAATTGAAAAAGGTATACTCATCAGGTATGCCTTTTTTTTTATTGTCAGCATTGTATAGAATTCAAAATTTATCTTTTTAAAAACAACTACTTAATTCAAATATCAGGAAAATTAGTATATGATTATTGAAAAACAAGAATTAATGCGATTTCGTGAGGCTTTTCAAGGCAATAGCGATGCACAAGAGGTATTAGATATTATTGAGCAATGCGATGGTAAGCTGGTTGATTCGATAGATATTTTAATGCCTATGGAAAGAGATGATTATCATCTCGGCAGTGATCAAAGTTGGATTGATTTTGAAAACATTGCAAAAGATTTGTATGCTACTATTTGTCATAGTGAATTTAAAGCTCTTTTTGTAGATAGACAATATCCTGCTGCTTTGGGTTATTTAATGGCACATTCAGCTTATACAGCAATTTTGTTATTGCCCCTGATTATTTATCTTTCACAGTTGGGATATGATTGTTTTTGCAATTCTAAAAAGCCTTAAAATTTAATTACCATGTCTAGGTAGTGGTGCAAACTGAAGTGCAGGAGTGCAAAATTTATTTTGCAAATGGTAACTTAAACTGAAACAACACTATTTTTTGCAGGACTACCCCATGTCTAAAGAAACAATATTAATTTTCACAGCTTCCCCAATAAATGCTCCTGCCACACGAGCTCATGCAGCAATAAATTCAATGCAAGAATTATTTGAGCAAAATGAACAATTTACCTTAGAAATTTGCCAAGTGACGACGGTTGATGATTTGAGTAGAGGATTAAATTTGCATGAACCAAGCATTGTTTATTTTTTTGGGCATGGCAATGAAGAAGGTGGATTAATCTTAGAAGATGACAACAATAAAAAATGCGTTATATCAAAGGATAAACTGGTAGCAATTTTTAAAGAACATACTCAATGTAAGCATTCTAAATTAGAACTTGTATTTTTAAATGCTTGTCATTCTGAATTATTAGCGAAATCCATTGCAAAATATGTAAATTACACTATAGGAATGCAAGATAAAATTGATTCTAAGATTGCAATAGAATTTGCTAGACACTTTTATGATTGTTTAAAACTAAAAGGAAATTATGAACATGCTCATAGATATGCTTGTAAAAATCTTTCAAAACAGGATGCAAAAAAACCTCAATTAATAAAAAAATCAGAGATATTACAGAAAAATAAAAAAACAAAGCCCTATTTACAAATTGCATTCTTCAAAAAAGAAAAAAATGGCAAGTTTTATACATTTGTTGCACGTTGGTATATTAGCCAAGATAGTGTTAAAGAAATTTGTACAATTGGAAACATTCAGCGAGAGCATTTTAAAAATTCAGTAGTAAAAATATTAGAAAAAATCACGCTGCCAGAAGCCACAATTGAACTTTTTTTGTCCGACGACTTACTTAATGAGCCTATTGAAAATTATTGCTTACCAGATGATGACTATCCCATTGGTAAAGACTATAGACTTGTTGTCCGTTCATGGGAACGCAATGCTACAGTCGCTTGGTTAAATCGCTGTCGTAAATATTGGAAGAAGGCAGATTTACAAGAGCAATTAAGTTGTTATTTAAAAGAGGTTGAATGTTTTGATAGAACAATTTGCTCTCAATTAGATAAGCGATTTATGTTTTTTATTTTAACTTCGCCATATTCAAATGAAACATTAACCGAACTCATCAAAGCTGGTGCGCCCGTCATTTTATGGTTTAGAAATGAATATTTAGCAGAATTAGCAGCAAAAATAAATATATCGCATAAATTACTAACTTTACCTGAATTAGTCCGCCAAATAAGAACTGAATTATGGGTACAAAAAAAACCTATAGATAAACTTGTTTTGCTATGGGAAGACACCAGCCGTACTGCTCCAACTCAACCAGTTGAGCAAGATATTGAAATTCATGCTAATAATAACTTAAATATTTATAATGACTTATGAGGTTAGCTATGTCAGATTGGAAAATTTATAGCGGTTCAAAAAAACTTGAAGATTTACCACCTCCGCCACCTTGGCGTGATTTGAGTCGAGAAATTAAACAGGATAGAGGCAAGTATTTTAACCCTAGAGAACATGAAATTGAGCTAGTAAATGCTGCATTATATTTGCGCCGACCTTTGTTGATTACTGGAAAACCCGGTATTGGTAAAACATCTCTAGCTTATTCAGTAGCTTATCAATTAAATTTGGGCGAAGTATTGCGCTGGTCAATTACGACGCAAACTAAATTGCAAGATGGTTTGTACAATTATGATGCTATTGGGCGTTTACAAGATGCCGCTTTGCCAGAAAATAAAAATAAAAATCCTGAAATTAGCAATTATTTGCGTTTAGGCGCATTGGGTACTGCGTTTGCCTCAGAAAGTTTGCGCGTATTATTGATTGATGAAATTGATAAAAGTGATATTGATTTGCCTAATGATTTACTGCATATTTTTGAGGAAAGCGAGTTTTCTATCCCAGAATTAGAGCGTTTACCGCAAGAAGTTTGTACTATTTTTACTCATGACAGTCGTTCAGAAAAGGTGCAACAAGTAAAAATTAAACGCGGTAGAGTGTTGTGTAATAATCATTTTCCGTTGGTTATTATGACTAGTAACGGTGAACGTGAATTTCCACCCGCTTTTTTACGTCGTTGTCTACGTTTGGAAATGCAACCGCCAAATGAGAATGAACTCAAGCAAATTGTAGAGTCGCATCTTGGAAAGTTAGCAGAATATAACAATTACCAGTCAAATATTGATAAATTAATCAAAGATTTTGCGGAAAGAACTAAAACGCAATCGCTTGCAACTGACCAATTGTTAAATGCGGTTTATTTGGTATTGAAGAATGTAGATTTATCCACCAATGGCAAAAATAAAAAAGATTTGCTTGATCAAGTTTTCAAATCACTTTCTGAAATGGATGGTTAGCTTATGAAAAATATTAACGTTATTTTGCAAGACCCGTTGTTGGAAAAAACAATTATGCGTTTGGTTGAGCAACGTCAACAGAATTTACAAGATTTTGTCATCGCAGCATTACAAAATTATGTGAAAGAAATTGAGCAGCCGCTTAATATTCCAAAATTAGACCCATTTCAACATTCGCAACAACCAACAGTACCTTTTCAAACAATATTTGATGATAAAATATTTGAAGATGTGGAAAATACTGCTAAATTTGCCAAAAAATTAAGACAACAGGCTTGGCGTAATGAATGAGAAAGTGCTTTGTGATACCTGTATATTGATTGATTTTTTCAATGGTCGTAGCCAAAAAATTGCAAAATTGAATGACACGGGAAAAATATTATTTATTAACCCTGTTATTGAATTAGAGCTTTTACAAGGTGCTAAAAATAAAACAGAAATGCAACAGCTTGAGAAAAAATTACGCATGTTTTACCAATTAAATATGCCACAAGAGAATTTTCAGGTTGCGCGTGATTTAATTAAATTTTATTCACTTTCTCATGGTTTACGCCTTGCTGATGCCCTAATTGCTGCTAATGCACTTATTTATGATTTAAGTCTTTATACTCTGAATGTTAAAGATTTTATATTTATTCCTGAATTGATGTTACATAAAACGATTTGAACTTTAATTAATCAAATTTTCAAATCACTTTCTGAAATGGATAGTTAGCTTATGAAAAATATTAACGTTATATGGAGAAAAACAGTATGCAATTAACTTTAGATGTGCCTGATGAGCTTGTATCACGTTTACAACTACATCAAAATCAGTTACCACAGATATTGACATTTGGCTTGCGTGAGTTAGAAGCAAAACCATTGGGCTATTTTAGTGGATTGAGCGATGTATTGGAATTTTTTGCAACTTTGCCCAGTAATGAGGAAATATTAAGTTTACGTCCAACTATTAAGCTAGAAATGCAATTAAATCAATTGATTGAAAAACATAAAACTGAAGGTTTAAATGCGGAAGAGGAAAAAGCATGGCAACAGTATGAATATATTGAGCATCTTGTGAGAAAAGCAAAAATTAATGCAATTAAAAGGCAGCAATCTTGTTAAAATATTAAAATCAATTGTAGCTCGTTATTTGTAAAGATGATTAACGATTTTGGAGTAGAAATTCATGCAAACTATCACTATATTGGTTCAAACCGAAGATATAAAAGATAAAATCCTTTGGTTTTTAAAGCATTTGGAGCAGGATGGTGTAGAAATCATTTCTCAGAAAGACGTTAATGATTTGCCATCATTGGGGGAAACGAGAGATGCAAGTCAAGCTTTACAAAAATTCCTTGATTCTAAAGCTCACACTTTATCAGATTTAGATGTTGATTCGTTTTCAGAAGACAGAAAGTCAGATTTAGATAGAGTTGTAGAGATATAATGAAGTTGCACTACTTATTGGATACCAATATTTTGTCAGAACCTTTAAGACCACAACCGCATTCAGTGGTTACAAAAAGGCTTTTAGCAAATACAGACATTATTGCAACGGCAACACCTGTTATTTTTGAAATAGTTCAAGGTGCCAAACGTTTACCTGAATCTAAAAAGCGTATAGAAATCTTACAATACTTAGATGAGTTTATTTATCCTAAGGTGTCTATTTTACCTTACGATACGAAAGCAGCTTATTTGCATGGAGAACAGCAAGCACAACTGATTTTATTGGGTAGAAAAGCTCCTTTTATTGATGGTCAAATTGCTGCGATTGCTCAAGTTAATCAATTAGTCTTAGTTACACGAAATGTAAATGATTTTACACATTTTTCAGGGCTTGATATAGAAAATTGGTTCGATTAACCATTTTCTCCTTCTACGCACCGCAACGAGGATAAAAACACATAATTCACTATGCTAACAAATTTCATCACTGCCCTACACGAAAATAATATTGAACCGACCGCAGAAGAGTTGGCAGATGTTTTGTGGTTTGCTATGCAGGTTGCGCCCCATATTGAGCCTTTGCAATCAAATCCAGTAAAAAATCAACGCAAAAAAAAAGAATTAAATGAAATTGAGAAACCTTTTGAACCTTCTCAAAATGACAAACCGCTTGAACAAAAACCTGAACAATCCAAAAATCCTGAAAAAACTTACCCTGTTGCATTGCCTTTTGGGAATAATGTCGATATTGGGGAAAATGTCCGCGTACCTGCTACTACGATGTTGCCCGATGTATTGTTGCTAGAAAAAGCTTTACGTCCTTTGATTCATAAAACTAAATCCGGGCGGCGTGAAGTTTTAGACGAGGATGCAACCGTAAAATTTATTACAGAATATGGTATTTGGCTACCGGTTTTAAAAAAATTGCCAGAACCTTATTTTGATGTCGCTTTGGTGGTAGATAATAGTGCATCTATGAAAGTCTGGCATAAAACGATAAATGAATGGTTTGCCGTGTTACAGCGACATGCTGCATTCCGTCATGTACGCCGATTTGATTTGCATTATGAGCAAAAAGTCCGTTTATATTCAGGTTTGCGAGTCTGTCAAATTAAAGAATTAATTGATTTGCAAGGACGACAAATTATTTTAATTGCTAGTGATTGCGCGTCACCTGCTTGGTATTCGGGCGAAATGGCGGCTTTTTTTGAAATATGGAGTAAAAATAATCCTGTTGCGATTGTGCAAATGTTACCCAAGCATTTATGGGCAAAATGTGCTTTAAGCAATACTTTGCAAACTTATCTCCACGCAAACGCATTCAATTTACCTAATCATAAATTAATAATTGATAATGCTTGGCTTGAAAGTAAGCAGCCTAATGGTGTGAAAATGCCCGTCATAACTTTGGAGCCAGAATCATTAAAATTTTGGGCGCAAAACGTTGTAGGTAGGGCAGATGCTTGGATTTCAGGGGTTGTATTTGATGAAATAAAGGAACAAAAGGCATTTTTTGCTAACATTTCCCAGTCAAAACCAACAGCGCAACAGGTCGCAGCCGAACAACGTTTACAACGATTTTATGCGATTGCCTCACCTATGGCGCAGGAATTAGTAGAGTATTTGGCTGCTGCGCCCTTGTCTTTAGAAGTAATGCGTTTAGTGCAGCGCGTGATGTTGCCAGATTCGCGGCAGGTACATTTAGCTGAAATATTTTTGAGTGGTTTGATTAAGCGTGTTGCAGAACATCCTTATATCGAGTATGAATTTCATGAAGGTGTACGGGAATTATTATTAGAATCGGCATTGCTTCCTGATTCAATTAATGTATTGCAAACGGTTTCAAAACATTTAGAGCGGCGTTGGGGGCATGTTTTGGATTTTAATGCAGTCTTGTTAAATCCAGAGCAGCCAATTGAAATGGATATAAAACACAGAGTATTTGCCCATATTTCAGCGCAAGTATTAAAAACTATGGATAGAATGCCCACAATTGTGACGCGACTGCAAGACAAGCTCAAAGACGGCACACTTGCCCCAGAAATGATTGTTTTATCAGCAGGCGAGTTTA
>CAYMCP010000056.1:0-5002 GCA_964388965.1 uncultured Thiotrichaceae bacterium
CTGATTTATTGTGAGTTGCAAATATAGCGTAAAATTTTCGTGTGAACTGCGTAACTCCTAAAACCAAAATTTCTAAAATTGTTGTATTCTATGATAATTGAGCTAAACAAAGGAAAAATGGATGAATAAAATTGTAATTGCGAGCGGAAATAAAGGTAAAATAAACGAATTTCAGCGCATTTTCACTGATTTTCATATCGAAGTTATCCCACAAAATCAATTCAATGTTTCCGACGTGGAAGAGACCGGTTTAAGTTTCGTTGAAAATGCAATTTTAAAAGCACGTCATGCAGCAATGCATACGCAACTACCTGTATTAGCTGATGATTCTGGTATTGAGGTAGACGCACTACAAGGTGCACCGGGTATTTATTCCGCACGATTTGCTGGTGAAAATGCAACTGATGCCGATAATAATCAGCTATTACTAAAAAAATTACAAACTGTTCCCGAAATGCAACGTACTGCACGTTTTCAATGTGTGATTGTATTTATGCGTCACGCACGGGATGCAACACCATTGATTTGTCAAGGGACTTGGGAAGGATATATTTTAACGGCACCACAAGGTGAAAATGGTTTTGGTTATGATCCACTATTTTTTGTACCTACACACGGCTGTAGTTCAGCACAATTAACGCCAGATGTGAAAAATCAATTAAGCCATCGCGGACAAGCATTACAATTATTTAAGCAACAAGTAAAAAAATATCTTTAAAAAATCATTTTATAATTAAAAAAAGAGCTGAAATCATGACTTTTATTCAAGCTGTTCAAGCACCAGATAACGTTGATCCAGAAATAGCTTTGTGGTTAATATTCCATCGCAATCAGTTACTTGTCGATAAATCCGCAACCATTCCTAATTGGGCTACTATTCAAAATAGTATTGTGCAAGTTGCGCATCAACATTATTTGGGTATACAAGCAGGTCAGCATTGTTTTACAGTTGAACTTAGTCTCATTCAAAATATACCGTACGATTTACAATTTTACCCATTGCGAGATTTGCTAGTAGACCTATCCGACGAACAATTTACGTTAGCAAGTATGGCAATTCAAATTATCAATTGGGATAAAAATCATCAATATTGCGGACGTTGCGGCGCGGTAATGCAATTGAATAAAACCGAACGGGCTAAACATTGTCCCAAATGTCGCTTGGTTAATTATCCACGTATTTCGCCTGCAATGATTGTTATCGTGACTCACGGAGAAAAAGTTTTACTCTCACGTTCACCGCGCTTTCGCCCCGGCGTATATAGTGTACAAGCTGGTTTTGTCGAAGTTGGCGAAACGGTGGAGCAAACAGTTGAACGTGAATTAATGGAAGAGGTAGGCATTAAAGTTAAAAATATTCGCTATTTTGCTAGTCAGCCTTGGCCATTTCCTAACTCCTTAATGTTAGCGTTTACTGCAGAATACGAAAGTGGTGAATTAAGCATTAATCATGATGAATTGGAAGATGGTGGTTGGTATCATTTCAGTCAATTGCCAGAGTTGCCGACACAAAAAAGTATCGCTTGGAAAATGTTGCAAGCGTTCATAAAACAAAATCATGCAAAATAATCAATAGGTTAATCGTCAAACTCGAATTATTTTACAGATAAATCGTATAAATACAATTCAGTTTCATTCTGATATTGGCTGTCTAAGCGTTCACCAATACTATCCAAATATTGCAAAAATTGATTTTTTTCATGCTCAAAATAATGCGAAAATAAAAACCATACGCGACCTTGTCCTTGTAATTTTACTAAATCAGGTAGCGATTGTTGAAAAAATTCGCCCACGCCTAAAAAACAATTTATTTCATTTATATCAACAGGTTGCATAGCTAATTTTTGTCGGTAATAATCCACTTCCTTAATAAAAGGTTGTACAGGTGCTGGCGAAATGGGATGACAAACGTGATAGTTAAATCCATATTGTGGCGCGTAATAGCGAAAAACAGGCTCAACCCAGTGATATAAATATATTTTGTCTTGTGGTTGTTTATGAGTCTGTAGGTAGGCTAATAGCGGTTTAATTTGTTGTTTTTCATAACGTTGTGAGATAGAATCCAACGGATAAACCAGCGTGATAACCAAAGCTATTTGTACAAAATAAGTAATCCATAAACGTGGATAGTCAGCAATACTAATCCGCAATTGGCTGATTGCTTCTGCAATAACTAGGTATAATAATGGTAATAAAAACAGTAATAAACGATCTGCAAAAGGGTAAGCACGAAAGTAAGATAAAATCAGTGTTAGTGCGATAGGAGTGAGTGTAAAATATAGTAATTGACGTTTTTTAGCAATTAGTGCGAAACAACCAAATAAAAACAATATCACGGGTAAATCGGCTGTATCTTTCGTTAAACCTAAATTAGCTGGATAATTAAATATGCTGCTAACTTTTTCAATTGTCCATTCCCAACTTGCTACACTTAACGGCGCGGGCATAAAACCTTGTCGCAATTCATGCCAAAATACAATCAACCATTCACCAATCGGTGATGAATTAATACCACCGTTACTAATGAATTTATACATTACTGCAACACTCATTAACCACGTAATAGCAATTAAAACCATTGTTGCTAATTCTCGCCACCGACGCTGCCATGAAAATTGTAAACCCCAATAACTGCCAATAGTTGCTAAAATAAAGGCGGCAGGATGTGAAAACCATACTATTGTTACGCCTAAAATAGTCAATAAAATTGCACGTTGTCTAGTTAATTCTAATTGCTGCCAAGTTACACCAAGCCATAATAAAATAATGCTAATCAATACATCGCTAGAATATTGTTTAAAATCAGAGCTATAAATAATTAAAGTGTCGGATATTGCGAAGAAAAACACGGCAATCGGTACCGCAGTTGGTGAGATGCTCACACGAGCAAGAATGTAAAATGCAATGACTGATAAAATACCGCATATTAACGGATAAATTCGTAAAACGTAATCAAAATTACCAAATAATTCGATAAATAATTGTGTGATTAGCATAAAAGCTGGTGGAGCAATATGGCTATGGCTGTAATCAAGTGGCAATTGTAATAGTGTCCAAAAATCTCGATGTAAAAAGTTGACTGCAAAAAAGGCTTCGTCTAACCACAAGGAACGGTTAAATAGATACTGATCTAAGCGTAAGCCTATACCCAATGCAATGATAAACCAGACTAAAATGGTTAAAAAGCGGTGTTGTTTCATAAATTTTGGAATTCAGCTTGAAAAAATATTTTGGGATTTTTATTAGGAAATGAAATCGTTGGCGCGAATGTAATTTACTTACCGTACAAGCCATTAGCAATACCATATAGTGCTTGAATCGTTCGCTCACCTTCTGTTTTAGTCAGCGTATTGACGATATTTGCAAGTTCAATTTGACGTTCTGGAGACAAGGTATAAGCGCGTTCTGCGAAGTGAATAATTGCATGTTGTTCAATTAAATTAAGTGGTATCGGTAGGGGTAATGGGGCTACTTGTGGTAACTCAACAGCTTTTAGTTTTTCATCATCATAGACTACAATTGTACCAGCCGCTAAATCGCCTAATCGTTTGAATTCTCTGTTAAATAATATTGAGACTAGACCTACACCATAAAAAAATGGTAAAAAATCCACCGGGCGTAATAAATTCCGAATGAGTGAACCACTCCAAGTCATAGGTTGGGCATTGTCGTGTAGAGCTTTGATACCCATTACACGTTTACCCGGTGTCGCACCATCATAATACATTTCAAAAACAATAGGATAAAACCATTCCAGTAAAAAAATTGCAATCAGTAATAAACCTACACCCAAGTCGCCCAATGTTGGTAAAATGGTCGCCAAACCGATATAAACGACGATGCGAATAAGAAAATCAATTATCCACGCTAGTGCCCGGACTACAGGTCCTGCAATTTTCATTTGTAACTCAACCCCTTCGGGCGTGTCTATGGTATGTATTGTGTCTAGCATAAGTGAAAAGTATGGGATTTTGCGTACAAAGTTAAGGAATTGCTTTATAATTGCCACATAGTTTAGCCTATAACTCGATAAACTGTACAGATAAAGAGGACGTACTTTATGGATGAATTAGAACAATCAGAATCCATTAAAAAATGGTGGAAAGAAAATGGCGTATCTGTGTTTACAGGCGTTGTATTAGGATTGGCGTTGCTGTTTGGTTGGCGTAGTTGGACTGCGTATCAAGCGACTCAACAAGAAATGGCTTCAACGTTGTATTCACAATCTGTCGCTATTTTTGAGCAAGGTAATGCAACTAAAGCTCGTGAGTTGGCTAGTCAGATTTTATCTGATTACAATACAAGTGCTTATGCAGTTCAAATTACTTTGTATTTAGCGCGTTACGAGGTTGAACAAAAAAATTATGATGCCGCACACGCGCATTTAGATTGGGTAATTAAACAAAACCGTACACCAGAATTTATGGAAATTGCACGTTTACGCAAAGCACGTTTGTTACTCGCAGAGAGAAAATTAGATGAGTTAAAAACGTTGTTTGACAGCGTCGAGGGTAAGGAAGGCTCTTTTAAAATGGGTTATGCTGAGTTGCGTGGTGATTTAGCTGTATTGCAAGGTCTCCCTAATGACGCACGCCAAGCTTATCAAGAAGTATTATCATTAAGTGATATGATGGAAAGTGGCTTGTCTCATGAGCATAAAGCTTTAGTGGAAATGAAATTGAATAATTTGGGTATACCTAAATCTGAGCGCATCATTGCAGCCCCACCTCCCGCGCCCGAATCAGTTACGGAAGTCATTGATGAGATAGCAAAATCCACCACTGAAACGATTGAAACGGTAGAATCCGCTGCTGAAATGATTGAAACGGTAGAATCCACCACTGAAACGATTGAAACGGTAGAATCCACTGCTGAAACGATTGAAATGGTAGAATCCACTGCTGAAACGATTGAAACGGTAGAATCCACTGCTGAAACGATTGAAACGGTAGAATCCACTGCTGAAACGATTGAAACGGTAGAATCCACTGCTGAAACGATT
>CAYMCP010000056.1:5102-23308 GCA_964388965.1 uncultured Thiotrichaceae bacterium
TGAAACGATTGAAACGGTAGAATCCACTGCTGAAACGATTGAAACGGTAGAATCCGCTGCTGAAACGATTGAAACGGTAGAATCCGCTGCTGAAACGATTGAAACGGTAGAATCCACTGCTGAAACGATTGAAACGGTAGAATCCACTGCTGAAACTGCTATTAGCGAAACTGATGAATTAAAATCATCGATTCAAACATTAACAGAAACATTGGAAAAATCAGTTGATCCTAGTACGGGTACAATTCCAGATGAGGTAATTTTTTCAACTTTGGATAAATTAACCCCAACGTTATCCAAAATTGCAGAAAAATTGACCGCAACACCTTCGACAATTTCTGAAACTCAAGTTCCAGTCAAACTACAATGAAACAATTACTTATTCTAGTTTTGATAATTACTGTAGCCAGTTGTGGGCTGTTCAGTGGTAAGGATAACAACGAACCGCCCGCTGAATTGATAAAGATTGATAATGCGTTTGAGATTAAAACCTTATGGAAAACTAATCTGAGCAATAATGATGAATTATTTAGCAAATTGATTCCTGCACATCAAGCGGGAAAATTGTTTGTTGCTACGACAGAAGGTGATGTATTTGGATTTGATATTAATACCGGTAAACGCTTATGGAAAACTAAAACCAAAAAATCGCTAGCAGGTGGTATTGGTCTGAGTGAAGAAAAATTGTTTATCGGTAGTCGAGATGGTGATGTACTCGCATTATCACAGCAAGATGGCTCAATTTTATGGGATGTTAAAATTTCCAGCGAAGTATTGACCCCACCAAAACCCGCTATGAATAGTTTAATTGTGCGGACAGTGGATGGAAAAATTTTTGCCTTAACTCAAGATTCAGGTGCGCATTTGTGGGTATATGAACGGGATATGCCTTTGCTTACTCTGCGTGGCAACAGTACACCAATTGTAGAAAGTAATTTGATTTTTGCAGGCTTGGATAACGGCAAATTAGCTGCGTTGGATGTCGCAACAGGCAAACTATTTTGGGAAGTGCCTATTGCCATTCCTAAAGGTCGTTCACAACTGGAACGTATGGTAGATATTGATGCAGACCCAATTTTAGATGGTAGCAATATTTTTATAAGTAGTTATCAAGGTCCTACTGTGGCAATTGATTTAGCATCAACAGTCCGCGTTGCTTGGGAGCGTGAAGTGTCATCACATGCTGGTATGGATGTTGATTTTAATACGCTATATGTAACTGATTCAAATAGTCATATTTGGGCATTTGATCGCTACACAGGCGCATCATTATGGCGACAAGAAAGCTTGCACGCACGTCACTTAACGGCACCTGTTTCGTTGGAAGATTATATTGTTGTTGGCGATTTAGAAGGTTATTTACATTGGATTCGTAAAGCAGATGGTCAAATTGCAGCGCGTTATCGAATTGGTGGTAAAAATCGTTTTAATATCGCACCAATTGTTGTAAATGATAAATTAATCGCCTATGACAGTGGAGGAAGACTCGCTGTTTTGGCTATTGAGTAGTGAAATATTGTAAAGAATTTACAGTAGTGTCGTAGGACGCTAGTACGTCCAGTTGGACAACGACACAGTGCATCGTCACAAGGAAAAATCTTGTTCTACGCACCGCGTAGAATAAGTCACTAAAAGGCAAAACCTGTGTGGACACAAAAGTAAAGATAAGCGTTCAATACAATCTCATTTTGAAATCGTTAATTTACTATTTTTGTGACATTTTTACAGCTTCAATGCACAGAAAAATTAGCGCAATCGCATTAACATTTCTAGCTGTTCAAAATCAAATTGATTATAAAATGTCACAATAAAAGTAATATTTTTATAACTCATTGATTGAGCAAATGTTTCTTAATTTGACACGATTGCCCTACCAAAACAATAAGACTTTCCGTGTGATTACGCAACAATCTATCCTAACTTACCACAAAGCTCGTAAAATACATTCTTGCGCAATATAAATAAATTATAGGAAAATTATCAAAAATAACCATTTGGCAACAATCTAGCGCGATAACCGTAAATATCCTGTATAACAGATAAACTAAATGCTATGCTACTTTAGGAAATTTTAATTAATTCTGACAGTTTGGAATAATAATTGATTCATTTTTGAGTTAAGCTGCTAGCCTCTAAAACTATCAACCTTTACCCTAAAAAGAGCTTGTGTGAGGTAAAATACATTGACACCCTTTAGTCAAAAACAAATAGTCAGTTTTATTGTGCTCAATATCTTAGCTATCATGGGCTATTACTGGCGTTTGCCTGGCTTTTTTGAATTTGATTTTATTTTCACCAGCATTGCCATTCTAGTCAGTATTCACTTGTTAGGTTTTATTGGTGGCGTAAGTATCGCTGTTTTAACAAGTTTTTTATGGCTACCTGATCCCGTTTTTATGCTGATTGCGATTCTCGAAGCCATTTTTATAGGCGGAATATGGCGTAGATTTATACATAACCTATTACTTTTAGAAACACTATTTTGGATCGCAATTGCTATACCTATCATCTGGTTATCCTACCTTGTGCAATCATACGATGTCGTACAAATTTTGCCAATTTTAGCAATTCGTTTTATCAATGCGATTACCAATGCCGTGATTGCCAGCCTGATTATTAGTTTAGTCCCATTTTATAACTGGTTAGAATTAGAACAAGATGACTGCCCCGAATTCCACCATATTTTATTTAATTTATTTACATTATTTGCCTTATTTCCAATTTTAATTTTACTGTACTCACACAATTTGGATGCTCAAGCAATAGATTTCAATTCGCAACAATTGCAGATGATCCACGCCGCAAAACTAGGGATATTAGTAGCAGTACTAATGATAAGTTTAATTATTGCTGCAATTATCAGTCATAGACTCGCAGAACCACTAGAACGTTTAAGCCGATTAAAACTTGATTTGGCAGACAATCTCATTCAACAAAACAATATCCCGGACAGTCATCTTAAAGAAATTAATCATATTTCGAGTAATTTTGTTGCTTTGTGTCGAGATATGATGAAACGCCGCAATACGGAAAAACGCCTGTTGCAATCGCAAACCATGTTAAAAAGTATTTTGGATAATATTCCACAATATATTTTCTGGAAAGACCCTAACGGCTATTATCTTGGTTGTAATGATAATTTTGCAAAATTAATTGGTATTTATGACATCAATAAAATTATTGGTAAAGATGATGAGATGCTAATTACTGATTATGCAAATGCGGATATTCTAAATTTTTTATCAAAATGCTCCTATTCCACAGTTGAAGCGTCTTATCACTGTATTTCGCAAGTTGAACGTGAAAATTACACCTTATGGTTTGATAGCAACACGATTCCACTGAACAACACACAAGGCGATTATATCGGTTATTTAGGCACGTTTGAAAATATTAGTGAGCGTAAACAAACAGAAGAAAAGTTAAAACAAGCCGCCAAAGTACTGGAAAACAGTGCGGAGGCAATCTGTATTACCGACCCTGATGCACATATTATTGTCGTAAATCGCGCCTTCACTCAAATTACCGGCTACAACGAGGAGGAAGTGCTAGGAAAATCGACCAATTTGTTGAAATCAGGCAAACATGATGCGACTTTCTATAAAAACATGTGGACTTCTATCCAAATGTCCGGACGTTGGGAAGGTGAAATTTGGAATCGGCGTAAAAATGGTGAAATTTACCCAGAATGGCTTAATATCAGTGTGATTCGAGATGAAAATACGAAAGAAATTACTAATTATTTAGCGATTTTTTCTGATATTACTCGCGCAAAACAAAATGAACAGCGTTTAGCTTATTTAGCGCATTATGATGATTTAACAGGTTTGCCAAATCGCACTTTATTTTATGAGCGAGTAGAACGCGCCCTATTTTTAGCAAAAGAGCAACAATACAAAGTTGCTGTGTTATTTTTGGATTTAGACCATTTCAAATATGTCAACGATACTTGGGGACATGCAATTGGTGATTTATTACTAAAAGACGCTGCAAAACGGATTGTACAATGTGTGCGTAAAAATGATACGGTGGCACGTTTAGGCGGTGATGAATTTACTGCGGTACTAGATAATGTTGGTCATTCAGAAATTGCCGCCACCGTTGCACAGTGTATTTTAGACAGTATGCGTCCTGCATTTTGTTTAAGTGGTCATGAAACATTTATTTCATCGAGTATTGGAATTAGCATTTATCCCACCGACGGCGAAGATGTTGAAACGTTATTAAAACATGCCGACATTGCTATGTATCGCGCTAAGGAAAGTGGTAAGGATAATTATCAATTTTTCACCCCACAAATGAATGTAGAAGCACACCAACGTTTATTGCTTGAAGTCAAATTACGCCACGCTTTGGAGCGCAATGAATTGCGTTTATACTATCAACCTCAAGTACACCTTGCTAGCAGTTATATTATTGGTGCAGAGGTGCTAGTTCGTTGGCAGCATCCTGAAATGGGTTTATTACAACCAAACCAATTTATTCCGCTTGCAGAGGAAACAGGTTTAATTGTATCAATTGGCGAGTGGGTACTACGTGCGGCTTGTGAGCAGCATAAAATTTGGCGCGACAACGGTTATCCGCATTTACGTTTAGCGGTAAATTTATCTTCTCGTCAATTTCGTGAAGCAGATTTAGCGCAAAGGATAATCCAAATTATAGATGAGACTGAAATGGACGCTAATTTACTCGAATTAGAAATTACGGAAAGTGTATTGATGACTGATGCAGAAAAAGCTATTGAAACTTTAAATATTTTAAAACAATTAGGCGTTCAACTGGCAATAGACGATTTCGGTACAGGCTACTCATCTTTAAACTATTTAAAACGTTTCCCGATTGATAAATTAAAAATCGATAAATCATTTATCTGTGATATTCCAAAAAATACGGACGATATGACTATTACGAAAGCAATTGTTGCATTGGCGCGTAGTCTACACTTAAAAGTAATCGCGGAAGGCGTAGAAACCAAAGCACAACTTGCATTTTTAAAATCTTTACGTTGCGACGAAGTACAAGGTTATTTTCTAGGGCATCCCATTCCAGTAAACGAATTTGTTGAACTACTCGACGCTCAAAGTGTGGTGCAACTCAAACGCGCCTAACTTACCAAGGACGTGGCGGCGAAATCTTACCACCTTTTGTATCACGCCAAGCCTGATTTAATAATTTAATCCACTCATTTGAATAATGCGCTTTCTCTTGTTTTTCTGGATCGATAGATATTTTATTTTTCCAATAACGTATTTGATGCCAGCGTTTTTCCATTTGCAACCATAACCAAGCGTGTAATTTACCATAATGTTTATAATAAAAAATTAATGCGCTACGCATTTGCCATAAACTGATTTGTGAACCACTGTCAGACATACCCAATTTCAAAGTTTTTGAAGATTCGCCACCAATATGCACCACAACCACGTCAGGCCAATACCAAATCGAATAGCCCGCCTGTTGAATACGACGACATAAATCGACTTCTTCGTAATATAAGAAAAATTTTTCATCAAAGTAACTTACTTGTTTCAACACATCATGACGAATAATTGAATAGGCACCCGGTACCCAGTCTACTTCAGCGGCAATATTTGGATTAGCCCAGGTGCGATCAAAACGTCCAAAAAATTTAGATTTAGGATATTTATGCGCTAAACCAGATAAAACCAGAAAATGATTGAGTAAATTAGGAAACATTCGTGCTGAAGGTTGCCAACTGTTATCCCGCCCAATTAAACGTGCTCCTCCAACACCGACTTGTGGATTTTTACGCATTAATTCTAAAGATAATAATAAAGCTTGTTCAGTCAAAAATGCGTCGGAATTAAGTAAAACGATAAATTCACCTGTCGCTTGTTGAAAGGCTAAATTATTGGCGGCAGCAAAACCTAAGTTAATTGGACTACGAATTAAGGTAATATGCGGAAATTCGCGCTCAACCATATCCGCAGAATCATCGTGAGATGCGTTGTCCACAATAATAATTTCAAGCGTCATTACGCCGGCTTTTTTAAGCAACGTTTGCAAGCAACGACGCAACAGATGACAAGTGTTAAATGAAACGATAATAACTGAAATTTCTGGCGTACTTAATATCATGATTTATCTCTGTCTGTACGATTCCAAGTTGCATCTTTAGTCGCAGTTTTGAGTATTAGCGGTAAAATGGTCAATTTCCATATAATATAAAACGGTGCTGATAATAAAACTAGATAATCTTCTCGCGTTCCTTGACCAATCCACAAAGCAACTAAAACATGCCCGAATACAATACCCAATGCGGTGAGTGCATAAAGTTGTGTTGGTAAGAAAGGTATCAAAATCAATACCAGCAATAGAAAAACATGGATTGCGAGCGGTAGTAACAACAAGTCTAACAAGGGTTCGATAAAGCATCGCTGACCTGTTGCTGCGGCTTGATATAACGCTGGAATATGCTCGCGCATGATCCGAAATCGTCCACCTTCCCAACGAGCACGCTGAGTTTTGGTTCCTTTTTGCGCAATCGGCATATCAGCGCGTACCGTCGAATTATCAACAAATTGGACTTTTAAACGATGTCTGACCAAAGTGAGATGATATTCTAAATCTTCAACGATAGAGTTAGCCGTATAAGGCACATTTATGAGTGTTTTACGACTTAATCCAAAGCCATTGCCTGAAATGCCTACTGATAGATTCCAAAAAGCCCGACCGCGTGGTCTTAAAACATTAAACGCTAATAATGCAACATTAAGTAATCGAGTACGACGTGAGGCGTGTGGATTATTTACCGTGTAGCGACATTGCAAACCGTCTGCACCTTGCATAAACATTTGCTCACAAACACGAATAAAATTAGATTCAACTGTGGTATCAGCGTCTATAATTAGTACTGCGTCTATTTCAGTCTGCTCTAACAGATATTTAAAAGCAAAATCAAGTGCATAGCCTTTACCGCGCAATTCTTCATTATGGCGTTCCAATACTACTGCACCCGCTTGACGGGCTTTATCTGCGGTATCATCGGTACAATTATCTGCAATAACATATACTTGGCACTGTCCATTGGGCAACTCGCAATGGCGTAGGCTATTAATGGTTTGGTTAATATTATCAGATTCATTGTGCGCAGGAATAACGACCGCTAAATTTAGTCCTGCTTCGTGATAAGCTTGACGCGGTTTATATAGTAATGCGCCAATCGTTAAAAAGAGGAGTTCAAATGTGCCAAATACTGTCACGGCTGCAAGTAAAATGGCAAACAAAATCCATAAGTTCATGGTAATTTTTTTAGTGTGACTACAGATGAGGCTATTAAAAGAGATATGCTATAAAATGTCTAGTAACAATTAGCAATTAACGACTAACAATTAGCAGTTTTTTTGATGACTATCTGATTTAGTAGTATTTATAGGAGTGACGCAGTTCACACGAAAATTTTACGCTACATTTGCAACTCACAATATTTGTAACTCACAATAAATCAGGACGCAGAGCGTCCATGCTGCATCCCAACGGAGACCATTGGGACGAGAAATTCCATGTAAGTTGAACAGACGAATATCAGCATTGGCGATAATAATCAGTTTTTGAGTAGCAGTGTGAAATGGATTATGATGGGATTAGCTGAATTGTCACTATTGGCAGTCTTAGTGCTTTTAATTTTTTCGGGAAATTCATCTACTATTAATGGTGTCTGATTTACATTCGATCCACAACGGTTGCTTATCGTTGATTAAAAAGAATAAATCCAATTCAGCAAACCGTAAAAAGACGGAAAGAAATTCTGATTTTTATTCTCCCCGCTACAATTTTAATCAGCACAACAACTTTAGTTTGTAAAATAGTGAATTTGTAGGAAAATAAGGACTAAATATATTTTAAGGACTCATCTCGTGACCCATTTTGCCCGCCCTGTTGAACGCCAAAATACTGATAGCATTAAATGGAATCATTATGACAAAGATGTCATACCGCTATGGATTGCTGATATGGATTTTATGTCACCGCAGCAAGTCATTGACGCTTTGCAAGCACGAGTTGCTCAAGGACACTATGGTTATGGTCATGACAGTCAAGAATTGCTAGAACGCATCTGTCAACGAATGCAACGTTTATATCAATGGACTGTTAAACCAGAAGATATTATTTCATTACCCGGACTGGTTAGTGGTTTTAATATTGCTTGTCGTGCTATCGGCGAACAAGGTGACGCAGTTTTAGTACAACCTCCTGTTTATCCACCATTTCTTAGTGCACCAGCAAATCAACATCGCCAACTATACACCTCAACACTGTCACTAGATATTCAGGATAACCATTTAAAATATTCAATTGATTTTGATGATTTCAAGCAAAAAATCGCTAAAAATACCCGTTTATTTATTTTATGCCATCCTCACAACCCAATAGGGCGTAGTTTTTCCCAAGCAGAATTGATGCAAATGGCAGAAATTTGTTTACAACACAATACAGTAATTTGCTCAGATGAAATTCATAGCGATTTGATTTTAGAAGGAAAACATCAACCAATTGCTACTTTATCTGATGAGATTGCGCAACAAACAATCAGTTTATTTTCACCGAGTAAAACCTACAATATCGCGGGATTAGGTTACAGCTTTGCGATTATTCAGAATCCACAACTAAAACATCTTTTTAAGCAAGCGATGGCGGGTATTGTGTCCTATCCTACTATTTTAAGTATTGTTGCCTCATTAGCAGCCTATCAACATGGCGATGTTTGGTTAGAGAATTTATTAGATTATTTGCGTGAAAATCGTGATTTTGCAGTAAACTATATTCAAAAGCATTTACCACAAATCAAAACAACCTATCCCACCGCAACTTACCTACTATGGTTAGATTGTCGTGAATTAGAAAATCCATATCAACTATTCCTAAATCGGGCAAAAGTAGCATTAAGCGACGGTAAAGCATTTGGTTTAGCGGGTGAAGGATTTACACGCCTTAATTTTGGTTGTTCGCGGCAAGTCTTACTCGAAAGTTTAGAACGCATGTCTAATGTTTTAGAAAATTAAAACTTGAACATTTTTTGCCGATACGCGAAGCCTATATTACAATGTCTATTATCTTAGTAAATTATTGGAGTAAATCTGTGTTTAGAATATCAACGTTTTTAATTTTATTTGCCGTAAGCCCTTTGCTAGTTGCTAAAACTGTCTCGCTCGATGAGTTTATTAACTCGATGATACAAGAGCACAGATTTAACAAAACACAATTACAACAACTATTTAAGCAAGTTCAAAAGAAAAATAGTATTTTAAAAGCGATGAAACGTCCCGGAGAAGCAAAACCTTGGTATGAGTATCGTAAAATTTTCCTCACCCCAGATCGGATCAATGCAGGCGTAACATTTTGGCGCAAACATGCGAAAACTTTAGCACAAGCTGAAAAAACCTATGGCGTACCAGCAGAAATTATCGTTGCAATCATCGGTGTTGAAACTTTTTACGGTAAACAATTTGGCAATTTTCGCGTAATTGACTCGTTATACACATTAGGTTTTTACTATCCTAAACGCGCGGATTTTTTTCGTAATGAATTAACAGAATTTTTATTATTAACTCGTGAAGAAAAAGTAAATCCATTATATCCAAAAGGCTCATACGCGGGTGCGGTGGGTTATGGTCAGTTTATTCCGAGCAGTTATCGCAATTACGCAATAGATTTTGATGGTGATGGTGTACGCAATTTATGGAATAATGTTGAAGATAGCATTGGTAGTATTGGTAATTATTTACGCAATTATTCAAAAAGTTACGGCTGGCAACCAAATCAAATTATCATCAAACCCACTAAGGTGCGTCCTGATGCAGTAGAATCTTTACTAGCATTAAAATTCAAACCACAATTTACCGTGCATCAATTAAAACAAAAAGGCTTACAATTCGCCACTGATCAATATGATAAGCAATTGGGTTTATTGATTGACTTAGAAACAGAACAGGGCAAATTATACTGGGTTGGCTTTAATAATTTTTACATGATAACGCGCTACAATAAAAGCAATCGTTATGCAATGGCTGTATATCAATTAGCGCAAGCAATTAAGGCAAGCATTAATGAATAAATACATTACTTATTTTATAGTCTGCTATTTATTGCAAGCTTGTACTAGCTTACCTGTCGAGCCACCCAATACCGTCACGACTAAGCCGCAACCCGTAATCACTAAACCAAATTTGACGCAACCACAACCTCAAATAGCAACACCTCAACCAACGTTTAACATTCGCGGCTTCCGACAACAAACTTATGCCATTTGGTACAACATTTTGGAGCATGGCAACCCTACTGCAAACGGTGACATATACGATTACTACGCGATGAGTGCAGCACATTCACAGTTACCGCTAGGTGCTCAAGTTCGGGTGCGCGACGTAGAAAGTGGACATAGCATTATTGTAACAATTAATGATCGACAACCTACGCCTGCAATTAAATTATCTATTTTTGCAGCAAAACAACTCGGCGTTTGGAATAAAATTAATCCCTTAGTAATCATTGAAGATTTGGATTTAAAGCGACTACGTTAATTTATGCAGGCATATAAAATTTATTTTGCAATATAAATAAAATTAAACAAAATTTAGGATATTTGATGTTAGATTTACCTACGTTAAAAATTAGCGATTATCAACTACCGAATTGCTTAGTGCTCGCACCGATGGCGGGTGTAACTGATCGTCCATTTCGTCAATTATGCAAACAAATGGGCGCAGGCATGGCAGTATCTGAGATGATTTCATCAAATTCGCTACTATGGGGCAGTGAAAAGACCAAGCGTCGCGCTGATCATCGTGGTGAAATTGAACCGCGTTCTGTACAAATTGCTGGCGCCGATCCGGCATTAATGGCAGAGGCTGCACGATACAACGTTAAAAATGGAGCGCAAATTATTGATATTAATATGGGTTGTCCCGCAAAAAAAATATGTAATGTCATGGCAGGCTCCGCATTGCTCAAAGATACAGATTTAGTAAAACGAATTTTGGACGCGGTTGTAAACGCGGTAGACGTACCAGTTACGTTAAAAATTCGCACCGGTTGGGATAAAGAATCACGCAATGCGCTTCAAATAGCGACAATTGCCGAACAAGCAGGCGTGCAAGCATTGACTATTCACGGACGGACACGCGCATGTGCCTACAAAGGTGAGGCAGAATACGATACCATCGCAGAGGTAAAAGCCGCGATCAGCAACATGCCAATTATTGCTAATGGAGATATTCGTAGCGCAGAAAAAGCGAAATTTGTATTAAAATACACTAAAGCGGACGGTATTATGATTGGACGTGCTGCACAAGGTAGACCTTGGATATTTAGAGAAATTTGGCATTATTTGCAAACAGGCGAATTGCTACCAGAACCTTTTGTTTCTGAAATACGCGATATTTTACTTAAACATATAGCAAATTTATACCAATTCTACGGTGAACACACTGGTGTGCGTATGGCGCGAAAACATCTAAGTTGGTATAGCAAAGGTCAACCTCATGCTGCTTTATTTCGAGATACAATTAATCATGTTGATTCAGCCGCCGAACAAATACGTTTAACACACGATTTTTTTGCTAAATTAGAAAATTAAATTTATTTATACAATTTGACTTCGCTCTCATAATTTAATTATTCGCTTAATTTAACATATTTTGCTTTTTTTGCGTTGTGAGCGAGTAAATCAACATATTTTTGTCATATCTACTCTTTAAACTAGCGCAAATTTAGCTTGTTATTAGGAAAAGATATGTTTAATCAATATATTAATCATTCTAAATATTTTAGTTTGCGTACAGTTCTACTTGTACCTTTTGTTATTTTAACCGTTACGGCGGTTGGATTAACGGGCTATTTATCTCTCCAAAATAGTTACGTTTCAGTTACAGAATTTGTTGTTCAATTAAGACAGGAATTAAGCCAGAAAATTTATCACCGTATAGATAGACATTTACAAGCTCCATTACAAGTTAATCAAATGATAATCAATAGTTTAGAGCTAGGTATTGGAGACGTTTACAATCCACGTAGCTTAGAAATTTTATTTCAGAAATTAATCCGAGACTATCCAACTGTAAACTATGTGCAACTTGGTAATATTGAACGGGAATTTTTTGGTTATGAGCGTTTACCCGGCAATCAAGGATTTAATATTGACATTGCTGATGCCGATACAAATTATAGTATGACTACTTATGCTACTGATTCAAAAGGATTATTAACTGATAAGAAAATCCGCACTATGCCTGATTATGATCCCCTGATTCGCCCTTGGTATACGCCGGCTGCAAAATCAAAACAAACCGCTTGGAGTGATGAAGCATATTTGTACTTTCATCACCCACGTTTAGCAATTACGTTAAGCTCTCCCGTATTCACTGAAAAAGGTTTTGTTGGCATTGTGGGAACAGATTTAATTTTGCTCGAACTTAACAGATTTTTACAACAACAGCAAATTGGTAAAACAGGACAAGCTTTTATCATAGAAAGACAAACACAATTAATGATTGCTACTTCTGCTATTGAAAAACCATTTGTTAAAAATGAAAAAGGTAATATTGAACGTTTATCTTCATTAAATAGTAAAAATATACTCACTGCTAAAACGGCTGAATTTTTACAACAACATTTTACGGATTTTAACAATATTAATGCCTCACATTTATTGGATTTTACGATAGACGGAAGACGACATTATCTACAAGTCATGCCTTACAAGGACGATATGGGATTAGATTGGTTAATTAGTGTTGTTATTCCAGAATCCGATTTTATGGCACAAATTTATAGAAATACCGGAATAACAATTTTTTCAATGGGTATTACTTTGATTATGGCAATTTTTGTAGGACTCATTACTGCCAACTGGATTATTACACCGATAGGACGTTTAAATCGAGCGGCTAAAGCATTAAGTCAAGGCGACTGGAATCAGCAGCTTGCCACCAACAGTCATAATGAAATTGGTGAATTAGCGCAATCCTTTGATACAATGGCAGGACAGTTAAAAGATGTATTTGAAAATTTAGAATTAAAAGTTACAGAACGCACACAAGAATTAGCTCAAGCTAATGAAGAAATTCAAGTATTAAACGAATATTTACGTGAAGAAAATCAGCGCATGGGTATGGAATTGGAAATTACTCGCCAATTACAAAAAATGGTGTTGCCGCATGAAGATGAATTAGTAGATGTTCAGGATTTGGAAATTTCATGTTATATGCAGCCCGCAACGGAGGTCGGTGGTGATTATTACGACATTATTCAATATGGCAATACAGTTAAAATTGCAATTGGCGATGTAACAGGACATGGTTTAACCAGTGCTGTATTAATGTTAATGGTGCAAACGGCAGTAAGAACGTTATTTACACATAATATGTGTACCACAGAATCATGCCTTAGTGTCTTGAATCGTACTATTTATGACAATGTGCAACGTATGGAAACTGATAAAAATCTAAGTTTAACCTTATTAAATTATCAAGATGGTAAACTCAGTTTTGTGGGGCAGCATGAAGAAGTGTTAGTTATGCGTAAAAATGGTCACATTGAGCGATTTGATACAATGGATTTAGGCTTTCCAGTGGGTTTGGAAGCAAATATTGATGCGTTTATTAATCGTGTAGATGTTGAATTAAATCAAGGAGATGGCATTGTTTTATACACGGATGGTATCACAGAAGCAGAAAATAGTAAGAAGCAATTTTATGGACATGAGCGTTTATGTCATCAGATTGAGCAAAATTGGTTATTATCTGCGCAACAAATCCAACAGAAAATTATCCAAGATGTGAAGCAACATATTGGTGAATATAAAGTTTTTGATGATATTACTTTGTTAGTGATTAAGCGGAAATAACGCATTCACTTAACTGGGCGTTACGCAATTGAAGTGTTAATTAGTTGATTTTATTAAATTATTCTAAATTAGCACGAAGATATAACACTTTGAATAGACTGAAAATTTTTATTTGAACTGCGTCACTCGTAAGTTTTTTAAATTTATAACTAGGATGTGAAGCAATATATTGGTGAATATAAGGTTTTTGATGATATTATCTTGTTGGGTTGCAAAACAGACATAGGAGAGATATTTGAGAAATGGCGAAATACGAAGAAAACAGTCATACCATTTATCATGGTGACGCTTTGGAAATATTGCGTCGTGAAATACCAGAGGAATCCATTGATTTGGTATTCGTTGATCCTCCGTACAATATTGGAAAGAAATTTTCAAATTTTCACGATAAATGGCCATCTGATGTTGAGTATGCAAAATGGGCATATCAGTGGATTGACGAATGTATAAGGGTTCTGAAACCGACAGGCACAATGTACTTAATGGCAAGTACCCAAGCTATGCCTTACTTTGATTTATACGTGAGAGAGAGACTTACAATTCTCACTAGAATTGTTTGGACTTACGATAGTTCTGGTGTCCAAGCTAAGAAATATTATGGCTCAATGTATGAGCCGATTTTGCACTGTGTGAAGGACGCAAATTCATACTGTTTTAATGCGGACGATATTCTTGTTGAAGCGAAGACTGGCGCAAAACGGAAACTAATTGATTATAGAGGGGAAGTGCCGAAACCGTACAATACTAAGAAGGTTCCGGGCAATGTCTGGGAATTTCCTAGGGTGCGCTATCGAATGGATGAATACGAAGAACATCCTTCTCAAAAACCGGAAACCTTACTGAAAAGAATTATACATGCTAGCAGTTGTGAGACTGATACAGTACTTGACCCTTTCGCAGGTACATTTACTACCGCTGCTGTTGCCAAGGCACTAGGTCGAAAAAGCATCAGTATCGAAGCCCAAGGTGAATATGTGAAAATTGGTTTGCGTCGTGTGCTTGGAATGACAGAACATTTTGGCGAAAAACTCGAAGCCGTAAAAAAGAACACAAAAGTAAAAAACGGTCGCGGCGTAAAGAACGTAGATAAGACGAGAGATATTTTTAGTGTCAATTCATAAACATGACTTTACCGACGAAATTGTTGCTATCATTGATCGCAATATCAGCGGGAAAGGTGAAGAAATACTAAACAAAAGTGAAATCATTCAATATCTCAACATCAAGACAAAAGCGGCAAACCGTGGTTCAAAATCAAGAGCAGGATTCGCTAATCACTACGCAATATATGTGTTGGTGGAGGATTATTTGAGTGGAGGGTTCAATAAAAAAGGCGGTTATTCAGATTATGATGGTGCCAAGTTCAGTGACTTGTTTCGTAGGCAACGCAAGTTACCCTTCGGTAGTAAGCTACAGAACCATGCGCTGAATCACCGCCTTAATGAAGAATTTAAAAAATACTTCCCAGCGTGTGAACATCTGCCAATCATTCGAGATGCGGAAAGCAATAGGTATTGGATAAACGAAAAGCTTATTGTGACTGACGGCATTAACCTTGCCAAGCCAATTAAAGAAATTATTGAGGCATATATTAAAGCAAGACAGAGTGCGTTTTCTGAGTTTATGGCGTACTGTCAGGAGATAATAGATATAGGTATTCAAGAAGAGTCCCCTGAAAAAGCCATTAGTTTCATCAAGAGGCTCTTCCGTCCAAATGTTGATGCGCGTGTGTTTGAAATTGCCAGCTTTGCAGTCCTGAAACAGCATTACGCTGATCAAAGGATTTATTGGGGATGGTCTCCTGAAGAGTTCATTGAGGAGTCACTCGTACTTTATAAGACTGGTAGAACGAATGCCAATGATGGCGGAATTGATTTTGTGATGAAGCCGCTTGGCAGATTTTTTCAAGTTACCGAAACAGTTGATGCTGGAAAGTACTTTTTAGATATTGATAAGGTACAACGTTATCCAATAACTTTTGTTGTTAAAACAAATGAATCAGAAGCCGATATTTTAAAAAAAATCGCACATCAAGCGGAGGCAAAATACCAAATTAAAGCCATTGTGAGAAAGTATATTGAGTCTGTTGAAGAAATTATCAATATACCAAGATTAATGGAAATATTTGAGCAAGTGCTTGCTGCTGACAAAGGAACCAGTGTAATTGAAGAAATTGTCCTGCAAAGTCGCGTAGAATTTAATTTAGAAGCCGAAGAACAAGACGTTTTAGCTTTTGAAAAAGCAGAAAGTGGCAGCATAAAAAAAGCAACCTAACAACAGCAATTCTCATTTTGATACCTTAATCCTATTAGGCGTTACGCAATTGAAGTGTTAATTAGTTGATTTTATTAAATTATTCTAAATTAGCACGAAGATATAACGCTTTGAATAGACTAAAAATTTTTATTTGAACTGCGTCACTCCATTAGTATAGACTTTTGTACAACAATGGCTGTGCTTTATGAAGATGTGGATTTTAATTTAGACGATAAAAATACGTTAAGATAAACGGCGCAGTTATATAAATAACAATATGACATATAAAAAATATTTTTATGAAATCATTAGAAAAATCAAAAATTCCCATGCGTCGTTCCGATTTTCACTTTAATTTGCCCGAATCACTCATTGCGCAATTTCCGAGTCAATCGCGTACCGCTAGCCGTTTGCTACACTTAAATCCTGCGACTAATCAGATTCAAGATTTACAATTTGTTGATTTTCCAAATTTATTACAAGCTAATGATTTATTGATATTTAACGATACTCGTGTGATGCCTGCACGCTTGTACGCGCAAAAATCTACTGGTGGAAAAGTTGAAATTTTGATTGAGCGATTGTTAGATAATAAGCGAGTATTAGCGCAAGTGCGTGCCAATAAAAGCATTAAACTTGAATCAATATTATTGCTTGAAAATGGGACAAGTTTGACTGTGATACGACGAGTTGATCATTTTTTTGAATTGCAGTTTAATACAGAGTTAGATATTCAGCAAATATTACAACAAGTTGGACATATTCCGTTGCCGCCGTACATCAAGCGTGATGATGGTGAACAAGATTTTAATCGTTATCAAACTGTATACGCAAAAAATCTTGGTGCAGTGGCAGCGCCGACCGCAGGTTTACATTTTGATAAGGCAATTTTGCAACAAATTGAACGAAAAGCTATTAAGATTGATTTTGTCACCCTACACGTCGGTGCAGGTACATTTTCCCCTGTGCGAGTAGATGATATTTCACAACATCAAATGCACGCTGAATGGCTCACTGTTTCCGAGTCGGTTTGTCAACAAATTCGAGAAACAAAACAACAAGGTGGTCGAGTGGTTGCGATTGGTACAACGAGTGTCAGAGCATTAGAATCTGCTGCACAATCTCTTGAAATTAAACCATTTACTGGTGATACACGTATTTTTATTACACCGGGTTATCAATTTAAGGTAGTAGATGCGTTATTGACTAATTTTCATTTACCAGAATCAACTTTATTAATGTTAGTCAGTGCATTTGCGGGTTATGAACAAGTCTTAAAGGCGTACTACCACGCCATTAAACAACAATATCGTTTTTTCAGTTATGGGGATGCGATGTTTACAGAGAGATTGAAAAATGCAGATTAAGATGTCAGATATATGGTGGGCCTGGTAGGACTTGAACCTACGACCTGCCGATTATGAGTCGGTTGCTCTAACCAACTGAGCTACAAGCCCTTATCTATACTCGCGCCGTTGACTACTAACAGCTATCAAGTTTTGAGATTATAACACTATATGAGGAGAAAGTTCAAGTATGCGTATCTGGATTTTTAGTTTATTAATCTGTTTTGCACCAATAAGTTTAGCTTCTTGGTTTCTCAATCATGAGCAGCAAGCAGAGCAAGCATTTCGACAACAGAATTATGGTAAAGCAGCCGAATTATTCACTGATGCCTATCGTCGTGGTGTCGCGTTGTATAAAGATGGGCGTTATGCGGAGTCTGCGCAAGCATTCGAGCAGGTGGAGCGTGATGCTGTCAAGGCTGATGCAAAATATAATTTAGGCAATGCGTATTTTCAGCAGCAGCAATATGATAAAGCAATGCAAGCTTATCAAGAAAGTCTTAAATTAGACCCGAATAATGAGGATGCACGACATAATTTAGCATTAGCGGAGCAAATGAAACAACAAGCGGATCATCAGCAAAATTCACAACAGGAAAGCGAGCAATCTCCTGAAAATTCAGAGCAAAATCAATCCGACGCGGAGAATCAACAGGCGAATCAATCGGATGCGGAGAATCAACAGGCGAATCAATCGGATGCGGAGAATCAACAGGCGAATCAATCGGATGCGGAGAATC
>CAYMCP010000057.1:0-23143 GCA_964388965.1 uncultured Thiotrichaceae bacterium
ATTCTGTCTTTGCAACACACATTATAACCTCAATAGACTTTTTCGGAGTTTTCAGGACTTGATGAATTTGCTTGTTGTCTTCTAAAACTAGGTAATAACAACAGCAACATCAACAGCACTAATAAATAAAATCGCTCATGCCATAAACGTTGTTTTGCTGTATCCGCCTGGTCTGGATTACGATGATTGATGTGCGTTAAAATTGCTTGTATATCTTGATGTTGATAACTTGCCCGTTGATACACACCACTACCTGCTTGCGCCAATTGTTGTAAATGTTGCTCATTCAACGCAGAAATGACTATTTTACCATCATTATCACGTTGCCAACTACCATCAGCTAATTCAATATGCTTACCTTGTACGCTACCAATACCTAGACTGTGTAGATGAAATTTAGCTTGTGGTATCAATTGCAAACTCATCATAACTTCTTGTTTTTCAAAATCACCATCACTGATTAATAATAAATGATTATTCTCTTTATCGAAACTTGTTAGCCATTTTTCTACCTCTTCCAACGCCAGATGCAAGCGGCTACCCTTTTCAACATCTTGCAATAAACCGGTATCTAAATGCCGTATAACTGCTTGTAAATTCTGATAATCATCACTAATTGGTGTAATTAAATGCGGAATTGTAGTAAAAACCATCAATCCAATATACAAATCAGGTTTTGCCTCTAAAATTGCCTCAATTTCTTGTTTAGCATGTTCCAAGCGCGAATAAGGCATGTCTTTAACCAACATCGAATCAGATAAATCTAATAAAATCATTAAATTCGTTTGTGGTCTCAATACTTCCTGTTCTTCATAATCCCAACGCGGCGCGGCTAACGCGACAATACCTAATAAAAAAATAATTAACCACAACCAATTTTGTCGCCATTGCTGTTCAGGGGGTTGAATTAATAAATGTGGTAATAAATGCGCGTCGGCAAATTGTTGAATTTTCTTATATTGCGGTTTAATCCAAAAGTGGCGCATTGCTAAAATCAAGACAATACCAATTCCCCAAAACCATTGCGGTTGAGCAAATTCAAATTCTGCAAAATAATCCATTACACAAATCCCTTACATTTTTGTCCAACATCATGGGTTAAGCAACAAGTAAATTCAAGATGATGGTAGCATAAACAAGTCATTTCAGCTTATAATCGCCCGTTTTCTCATGAATTTACTGATTTATGCGCCTTAATAAACTTAAACTTGCCGGTTTTAAATCCTTTGTCGAACCAACCACACTTTTATTTCCTAGTAATCGAGTCGGTGTTGTAGGACCGAATGGCTGCGGTAAATCTAACGTAATTGATGCAGTGCGTTGGGTTATGGGCGAAAGTTCGGCAAAAAATCTGCGTGGTGGCGCGATGACTGATGTAATTTTTAATGGTTCAAGTAAACGTCAACCTGCTGATAAAGCTTATATTGAGCTAGTATTTAATGAAGTTGAATTAGAACAATATGAGGAGCAAGATGAAATTTCTGTACGCCGCGAAATTAATCGTAATGCCCAATCCACTTATTTTTTGAACGGCATTAAATGTCGGCGTAAGGATATTACTGATTTATTTTTAGGTACAGGCTTAGGTCCTCGCAGTTATTCGATTATTGAACAAGGTATGATTTCACGTTTAATCGAAGCGAAACCTGATGATTTGCGCACTTTTTTTGAAGAGGCGGCGGGTATTTCCAAATATAAAGAGCGACGCAAAGAAACTGAACAACGGATGAAACAAACTCGTGACAACATGGCGCGTTTAAATGAAATTCGTGCAGAATTGGATAAGCAACTTACTAAATTGCAAAAACAAGCTAAAGAAGCAGAAAAATATAAAGAATTGAAACAATCAGAACATTTGTTGCGTGGACAATTATTAGCGATTCGCTGGCAAGATTTGGATAGTGATATTCAGATAAAACAGCAACAAATTGACGAATTTGCGCAAAATTTACAAGCTAATTTATTGATATTACAAGAACTTGAAGATAAAAACAAACAAGGTCGTGAAGATAGAATTCAAGCGCAAAAACACTTAGATGTGACACAAGAACGCTATTATACAATTGATGGTGAAATTAATCGTTTACAACAATCAATTGAACATGCCAGCGAGCGTTATGAACAATTGCAGTGGGATTTGGAACAGGTCACTGACAGCCTCAATGCCAACCGCGAGCAAATGCAGGATGATCAACAGCAATTTGATGATTTAACAGTAGATATTGCTGAAACTGAAGCACAATTAGAATCAGCTCACGAAGTGGAACAAGAAGCGCAAACCAATTTAGAACAAGTGGAATTACAGTTGCAAGATTGGCAAACGCAATGGGATGAATTTAATCAAAAAGCCGCCGAGCCAATACAACGCTCGCAGGTGGAAAAGACCCGTTTAGAACACTTAGAGCATCAAATTGATCAAAATCAACAACGATTATTTAAATTAGAGTCTGAAAGTCAGCAAATTGATATAAAATTGGTTGAAAATGAATTAAAAGTACTGGAGGAAGAAAGGGATGAAATCAAAGTAAAATTGGATGAACATGATGCGCAACTTGCTGAATTTCAACAATCTGTAGCTGATTTACGTGAAGAAACACAATATTTATCTTCAGAATTACATCAAAATCAAATAAAAGTTAATCAATCTACTGGGCGTTTATCTTCACTCGAAGCTTTACAAGAGGCTGCATTAACGCAAAATGATGATGAATTAACACAATGGTTAGCTACACAAAATTTGACCAATGCAGAGCAAATAGCGCAGGCAATTCAGGTTGAAGCGGGTTGGGAATTGGCGGTAGAAACGGTGTTAGGTGTTGCATTGCAAGGGTTGTGTGTAAATAATTTACAAAATTTGGTCGATTCGTTACAAAATCCACCAACTGGGTATTTATTTTTATTTTTTGAAGAGACAGCAAATCAAACTAATATTGAAAATAGTTTATTACAAAAAGTTACAACGCATTTGGATTTAGCACCTTTATTAGCGCATATTAAAATTGCGGAGAATTTGGAACAGGCATTTACATTACAAAACAATTTGTTAGCATACGAAACAGTTATGACAAAACAAGGTATTTGGCTAGGAAAGAATTGGTTGCGCAGTGGGCGAGGTAATGATGCGCAGTCTGGTGTTTTAGCGCGTGAGCAGGAAATTAAGCAAATTAAAAGTGATTTAATCGATTTAAATCAATCAGTTGAAATCTTAGAGCAACAATTAAATAAACAACGTGATGCGTTACGTCAAGTTGAAAATCAACGCGATAATACGCAAACACAAGCAAATGAAATACATCTTCAATATTCACAATTGCAGTCACAGCATGGCGGCAAGTCAGCGCGATTGGAAAATTTGAAATTACAGTTACAGCGTTTAACTACTGAAAAACAGGAGTTGCGGCAAAAAATAGAGCAAGATAGTGAAAATTTAGATATAACTCGTGAAAGTTTATATCAAGCTCTTGATGAAATGGAAAAATATGCGGATGAACGTGAACAGTTATCACAACAAAAAGCTGTGTTACAGGAAACGGTTTTCCAAGCACGTCAGCGTCATCAGATAGCTAAGGAAAATCGTCATCAAATACAGGTACGTTTAGAATCTATACGCACTAATAGTCAACATTTACAACAAGGTATACAACGTTTAGAGCAGCGTTTAGATGAATTAAGTGAGCAAAAATATGAATTAGAGCAAAATATAGCGAAAAATGATCCTGTAGCTGATTTACGCGAAGAGCTGGAGAATTTTAGTCAGGAAAAAGAAGTAATCACTGAAAATTTGGCAGAGGCTAAACAAACACTTGAAAATATTGAAAATAATTTAACGACATACGAAGCAGAACGCCGTCAATTGGAAGCGCAAAGCACTGAGTTGCGTGGACAATTAGAGCAATTAAAAATGGATTGTCAGGGTAAGGAAGTACGTCGCCAAACTATTGAGGAACAGTTGGAAGAACAGGAATTGAACGCGCTAAGTTTGTTGGCAGAGTTGCCAGAATACGCTGATGAGGAGAGCTGGGCATCGCAAATTGAGGCGGTAGAACGTAAATTGGCGCGTTTGGGTTCGGTGAATATGGCGGCATTAGAAGAATATGAGCAAGAACGAAATCGTAAAGAATATTTAGATCAGCAAATGGCAGATTTGGATGATTCATTAAAAACATTGGAAAATGCAATTCGTACTATTGATAGGGAAACGCGCAACCGTTTTAAGCATACGATTGAGTCAGTAAATACAAGTTTACAAACATTATTTCCACGTTTATTTGGTGGTGGTCAGGCGTATTTGGAATTAATTGGCGATGATTTGCTCAAGGCTGGTGTGACGATTATGGCGCGTCCACCGGGGAAACGAAATAGTACAATTCATTTACTTTCTGGCGGTGAGAAGGCTTTAACAGCAATTGCGTTGGTTTTTTCCATTTTTGAGTTAAATCCATCACCATTTTGTATGCTAGATGAGGTAGATGCACCGCTTGATGATACGAATGTTGGACGATTTTGTGAATTGGTTAAAGATATGTCGGAACGAGTGCAAATTATTTTTATTTCGCACAATAAGATTGCGATGGAAATGGCGAAACAGTTGATTGGTGTGACGATGCAAGAGGCGGGTGTATCACGTCCTGTCCCTGTGGATATAGATGCGGCAGTGGAGATGATTTTGTCTACATAATAAGCCTAAATGTCTTTTAATCTGTTAAACGCAATATTTTTATCAGCTTTAGATAAATTACTGATAATAATCAGTTTGATGAGATTTTTCATTTTCAAATCTTGCACGATTAGAAGTTACGCAGTTCACACGAAAATTTTACGCTATATTTGCAACTCGCAATAAATCAGGGCGCAGAGCGTCCTTGCTGCGTCCCAACGGAGACCATTGGGAGGAGGAAAATCATTAAATCAATTTCAATGACTTGAAAAATTCACCACAAATAAACAGATTGTGTGGGAATAACTTAAATTTTAGTGATTTTTCAATCGAAAATGTATAATTCTCTAACATCGCAGCAACTGAATGATAAACTTGAAAATATTTTAGGTTTAATTCTCTTTCAATCCCGCCAATTGAATACGCAGCAACTTGCGCAATTTTCACGTCCACAACAAGATTGGGTAATCGAATCTGTCAAATTACTTGCGCAACATAATTTGGAAATAGCTTACCAATTTAGCCAATATGCACCATCTGCATTGCGATTAATGGATATGGAAGGTGTTGAGCAGTGGTTGCAAGACAGTTTATTGTTATATGACAGTCAAGGTTTACATGTAGCTGTTCAACATTTAGAACAAGTAACCGACTTTGCAACAGCGTATCAGCAAAGTTTGTATGCGGTACAATTGCAAGATATTCAAACAGTTTTGCATTATTTTGTTACAGGTTTAAATGGTAGGCAATTAAAAATCATGCCCGGTGATGATGTTTTTACTGATACAGAAAATTTGTTTTTACCGGCTCAATTGGACTATTTTGCACAAAAACAACATAATTTCCAACTTTACAAGGCAATGCTTGGTCATTTATGGGCACAAACTTGGTTCGGTACTTGGCGATATGATATTAAAGCGATTTGCCAACAATTTAATTGGTATGATAAAGCAATTAATTTATTTCATCTGTTGGAACGCTTACGCTTAGATGCTTGTATACAAAGAGAATTACCGGGACTTGCTACACAAATGCAGGCATTATTAACACTTGCTGAACAACCCCAAATTCCCGTAGGTTGGGAGCAAATCGCTTATCAATTAGCAAAACCGGATGCTAACGTTAAAACTAGTTATCAATTTTTAACAACTGTTTATTCATGGGCAATTCCAGAGCCTGTATGTTATCAAGGTGTATTGCGCCCTGATATTGTTGAACAAGTTAGTTCGCAACGCCGTTTAGAACAAAAACAAGCCTTTCAAAAAGCATTAAAACAATATGCAAGTTCCGAAAATGATACACCACAATTTAGCATACAGAATGTACAAAATGCGGAAGACTATCATTCACAGGCGAAACACCTGCCGTTATTAACTTTAGACGGGCAACCTGTCCCAATCGACGCAGACATGCAACATTTAATGACTTCTATTATTCAAGATAAGGGTATGATTCCACAACAATATTTAATCCCCGCAGGAAGTGATGGTAAAGCGTTTAGTGGTCACGTTGAACCTAAAACGGAAATACCACAACAAAATTATTTTATTTATCCAGAATGGGATTATGTGCGTCAAACTTATCGTAAACAGTGGTGTTATGTACAAGAAATTGAGCCATCACTGAGTCATGCGCAATTTGCCGAACAAACTTTACAGCAATATCATGGATTAATGAAAACGTTGCGACGCAGTTTTGAAGCATTACGTGGGGGGCGGCATTGGGCAAAGCGACAAAGTGACGGTGAGGAAATAGATATTAATGCTTTGGTGCAAGGGCAGGCTGATTTATTAAGCGGACAAGAAATGTCTGAACAGTTATTTTTGAAGTTAAAACGTTTAGAGCGTGATATTGCCGTGATGTTTATGGTGGATATGAGTGGCTCGACTAAAGGTTGGATCAATTTGGCAGAGCGACAAAGTTTAATTTTACTCAGTGAAATTTTGGAAAAACTTGGAGATCGTTACGCTATTTATGGTTTTTCTGGCATAACGCGCAAAAAGTGTGTAATTTATCCAGTTAAACGTTTTAATGAAAAGTATAATCATATTATAAAACAACGTATTAGTGGCATTAAACCACAACAATATACACGTATGGGGGTAACAATTCGGCATTTAACTTATTTGCTATCCCAAGTTGATGCGCATATTAAATTATTGATTACATTATCTGATGGTCGCCCTGATGATGAAGGTGATAATTATCGTGGTTTGTACGGTATTGAGGATACGCGCCAAGCTTTGTTAGAAGCTCAATACGCAGGTATTTATCCATTTTGCATTACAATTGATACCGAAGCAAAAACCTATTTGCCACGCATGTATGGTAATGCAAATTTTATTGTAATCGATAAAGTGGCGCAGTTACCATTTAAAATTGCTGATATTTATCGAAAATTAACTAAATAATAAGCCTATCGAAATTGCCTAATTTTGCTACAACTGGCAGCATGGAACGGGCGGACATTACTTTTTACTCATAATTGCTCATTTTGCCAATCTTTGGCGAAAACATTGATCAAGGTAGATAATTAACAAAAGGATTAACAATGTCAGATGCCTCTTCCTTCCCACCATCTGCCTTGCCCAACGTGAGCAACGAAAACCACCCAGACGCGGGAATAGGTATATTAGGCTTAGGGTATCAAAATGAGAATTGCTGCACTAAACAGGCTACGCTTGCAGCACTTATACCTTTGCTGGGATTAGGATAAATATTTACCACCAGATGCAATAGCCGTTGTAATCAAGCCTAATACTAAATTGATTGTTACAATGAAACGAATCTGTATTAACTGTTCCGCTGCTACAGAAAAATCTTGAATATCAACCGCTTGGCGAAAATGACGATACGGTACAAAAAATAAATAACTAAACAACGCTATCATAATCAAACCAGTCATTAGCATCGCATGTACTGACCAGTGTACGTTACTCATGCCACCGTATAACAAAATTAGCGCGATACCGGTCACGAGTAAAGCAATGATTGAAATCCATACCCAAGCGAAAAAACGTTTAAATACCTGCCGCCATAGGAGTAAACGCTGTGGTGGCTCCAATAGCATTGCAGCAGGACGTAACATGTTATGTGTGAAGAACATACCACCAATCCATACAATGACAGCTAAAACATGTAAAGTTAATAACAAACTAAATAACATGAACACTTCCTTTTAAGCAGTGATTTGAGTTAATAATTGTTCAACTACGTCTAAATCTGCGTGACAACGCGCGACCCAAGCTTCACCCCAGAAAAAATGGCAACTGGTTTCAGCACGTAACAGATGCCAATGCGCCTCATCTAACACGGGTTTGGCGTACTGTCGTTTTGAAAGTTTTTGGTTTAATTTATGAAATGCCACGCTAATTTGTTTAACACGCTCTAATGCCTGTTTTTGAGCCTCTGAACCTGTCCACTGTACAAAATCAACACCATGATGCCAACCTGTATTCCACGCTGCTGTACGCACTTTAACTTTGCCATGCGCACCATGCTCATCTAAATAATTATCAATAAAACACGGACGTAAAGCAGTATGTTTTTGACGCACTTGCTGCAAAAATTGCTGGTAAAACACATACCAAAAATTACTACCTAAATTGGTATTTCTAAACCAACCACCATTATCGCCATCGGTACAAGTTGTGATCAACGGTGCAAAATCACACCATTTGGTACGTTCATGTACTTCATGTTCAAACCAGTCAAAATCCATTCCTGATTCCTGCGCGTTAGACAACTCACGGTCGCGCACGATCACAATTATTTCTTCATCTTCATACTCAGCAATATGGGGACGATAACGCACTTCTTGCCAGCTCATTTCATCAATTGGCTCAACATGTTCCGAGTCCACCAGCACGTAGCGATAACCCATGCGTTTTAAAAATGGAATCATCTCCATGCAAAAACCCATTTCTGGAGGCCAAAATCCATTAAATTGTGTACGCCAAAATAGGTGTTGCGCGATTTGTTGCCAACGTTGCGCCTGCTCGTCCCAATCCGTTTGCGGAATCAGCGGGAAAACGGGGTGATAATAACCCGTGCCCAACATGTCAAATAATTTTGTATTTTGCAATTGCCACAACAAATCACCGATTTTGACAATGCCATATACTTGATTTTGGAATTCTGGTTTTTTCAATGTTTCCAGTAGGGTACCCGACATGGCGAGATGCACACGCGCCACATCTTCATAACCCCATAATGCGCGTGGTATGCGGTCTAATGCCCATAAAATTTCTTTGGCTTCCCAAAAATTATGTTTGAGCAAATGCTCTAAATTGCCACTAGGCTGGTGTAAGTTTAAAACTAGTGCATGATAAATTGTTTTATTTGACATAGTGTTACAGCACTCGATGGGATGTTTAATTATCTATTTAAAATTAGCCACTCTGGAACTTGGTTTATAGTCAAAGCTCCAGCTTGAAATGAAAGGTACGCTAAATTATAAAATTAAACACTATTTTTTCATAATTATATCCCTTTTTGGAAATATAATGTACAAAACTTGTACAAGTTGCGTAGTATCTTAAACTAGCATTTATTTTCTGTCATTAAAAACAAACAATTTACAAAATTTTATCTACATGAGAGGAAATTTCAACATACAATATTCATTTTACGCGGCAGTTGGGCAAAGTATGTCAAATTGAAATGCAGACTGCATGTTATTTCGCAGGTGGTCGCTGTAGGTTCGTTTTTCACAAAGAACCTGTTTCAGCACAAAAGCTTTTCAATTTCTATATTCGGAATAGGTGGATAGAATAAATAGCCTTGCACAATATCACATTTATTTTGGCACAAAAACTCTAATTGCTCAGGTAGTTGTACGCCTTCTGCAACTACTTGCATTTCTAAAATATGTGCTAAGTCGGCAATGATGGAAACAAGGGCAGCACCTTTAGGTGTAGCAATATCGGTAATGAATGACGCATCAATTTTTAACGTATCCACCGCAAATTGTTTTAAATAATTTAACGAAGAATGACCCGTACCAAAATCATCAATGGCAATTTTGAGTCCCATTTTTTTTAACGTTTCTAAAGTTTCCAAAGCCGTGTCAATTGAAGTCATTGCTAAACTTTCAGTAATTTCTAATTCCAAGTATTGTGGCTCTAAACCACTTTCTGCTAAAGCCCTTTCCACATTGCAAATCAAATCTTCATGAAAAAATTGGCGTACTGATAAATTGACTGCCACCGAAATTTTTTTATAACCTGCGTCTTGCCAATACTTATTTTGCCGACAAGCTTCAAACAGTACCCAATCACCAATTGGAATAATTAACCCACTTTCCTCTGCCAACGGAATGAATTCAACTGGCGATACCATGCCCATTCCGGGATGATTCCAACGAATTAATGCTTCAACACCAATAATTTGCTTAGTGTAAGGATTTACTTGTGGCTGATAGTATAGTAAAAATTCATCTCGCTCAACGGCACGACGTAAGCTATTTTGCATAGTCAAACGTTTATGTGCTGCAATATTCATTTCTAACGCGAAAAATTGGTAATTATTACGACCTTGCTCTTTGGCTTTATATAAGGCAGCATCCGCATTTTTCATTAATGCCGTGACTGTATCGCCGTCTTGAGGAAAAATCGAAACCCCAACACTGGCACTGGTAAAAATTTCCTGATCCGCAAGCATGAATGGTTGTTGCAACGCTTGTAGAATTTGATCCGCAAAATGCGATGTAACACGCATAGCTTGTTGATTGGGAACTAAATCAGCTAATAAAATACCAAATTCATCACCGCCTAAACGTGCAATAGCCTCAACTTTAGCACTCAAATTCGTTAGCCTTTGCGCAACAATGCAGAGTAGTTCATCACCAACCGTATGACTAAATGCGTCATTAATTTCTTTAAAATGATCAATATCAATAATAAGTAGTGCAATAAATTCAATATCACGAGTAGCACGTTTCATTGCTTGATGAATGCGGTCTTGAAACAATACGCGATTGGCTAAATTAGTCAGTGCATCGTAATGTGATAATTGATATAAACGTTCTTCGGATAATTTTTTATCGGTAATATCGGTAAAAATAGCGATGTAATGCGTAATATTACCAGGTTTATCTTTGACGGCACTAATGCTTAACCAAGCTGGGAATACTTCCTTATTTTTACGTCGGTTCCAAATTTCACCACGCCAGTGTCCTATGGATAATAGTGTTTCCCACATATTTTGATAGAAAAATTGATCATGCTTACCTGATTGCAACATACTGGGATTTTGTCCTAAACTTTCTTGCGCCGTGTAACCGGTCAAATTTTGATAAGCTTGATTAACGGTGATAATTTTAGAATCTGCATCGGTGATTAAAATACCTTCGTTACTACCTTGAAATACACTGGCAGATAAACGTAACGCCGCCTCATGACGTTTACGCTCAGTAATATCAATAATAACCCCGATGAGTCCAGATAATTCGCCTTCTAGGTTATTAAATACGGTTTTTTGAATTACGACATCATGACGGCTACCGTCGGCGTAACACAAACACATTTCGTAATTTTGCTCACCTTGATTACGAAATAACAATGTGTCCATTTTCTGTGAATATTCAGCAACATCCTCAGGAAATAAATGCTTTGCTGTCTGTCCTATGATGTCGTTTACATTGCGACCTGTTAAGCGTTCAAACGCCAAATTACAGCCAACGTATTGACCTTGTAAATTTTTGTAATAAATAGGGCTGGGAACACTACTAAGTAACGTTTGTAAAAAAATCAGGTTGTTACGTTGCGCTTCCTCTATACGTTTACGTTCTAAAATTTCTTGTTTTAATTGTGTATTTTTCTCTTGTAATTCCTGCGTTCGGTTAGCAACTTGCTGCTCTAAAAGTTTGTGTACCTGAAAAAGCTCATCTTTGACAATATCGGAATGTTCTATAATTATTTCTAAAGAAGTTTCAAGGTCTTGCTTTTCATGTTCTGCTTCGGAGAGTTGACGTGAAAGTAGGATTAATTTATCTAATAAGCTATCCCCTACAACATCCCCATGCTCAATAATAGTTTGCAAAATAAGCTCTAAGTCTGATTTTTGGGTCTGTAGTTGAGCATATAAGCTGCGTAATTGCTGAAGTGTCGAATCCATAGACATTTATCTATAATTGCTTATTTAGTGAATACCACACACTTCCAATTTTGAACGCATTTACACATTGGCTTTAACAGGTAGTTCTAGTTTAATTCGTGTGGTAACGGTATTAATTTCTTGATCATTTTGCATAAAATGCTCAAATTTCCAGCCTAACAATGCACCATAGTCTTGAACCATAGTAATAAAACCTAATCCTGAGTGCCCACTATCTTGCGTTGCATTTTTTTCTAGCTGTCGAACGTACAAATCTGCTAAATCTTGAGTCAATAACTCTTCGATAAATTGTTGAAATTTAGTGATATTTTTTTTAGGAATACTATTTCTCACATAAAAAGTTAAGCAATCGCTGTGTAAATGAAAAGCGATACTCGTTGCGTAATCTACGGATTCATCACTAAATTTCATTGCATTTTCGAGCAATTCATTGGCGATATAACTAACAGCTGATCTAATTTCAGCGCGTATTGTAAGATGTTCTTCATCTCCAATAAAAAAAGTCTGGAGATAATCCGCCAAAAAATCAGCCGATAACCCATTATTGCGCCAACGCTGTTTGAGTGGAATGGACGTTGGAGAAAAGCCTATGATTAAATGTTCCACATTAGCTGGCTGTTCATCAACATAGTCACCAAAAATTTGTGCCATGTACTCGCATCCTTATTTTGCATCACACCTTGTTAATACCAACTTAGTCTCGGACAAAGTCTCGGACAAACAACATAGGCTTTCACCAGTAAATTTTATTCAAAACTAAGTTCCAGTGTAGGTAACAATCTTTGTAAATTTTTCAGAGATTTACTTTGCCAAGGGATTTTTGTTGAGCCCTTAACATTAATTTGTGGGCTTTTGCGTTGCCGAACGTTAATGACAAATTTTGACAACACATTGATACCAGAACTATTGAGAAATTCCAAATTACGCAAATCCAAGTACAACTTATCTGATTGTTTTTCAGCAGCATTATTAAGCAATTCAAGGATAGGAGCGTACTCCTCCATACCACTCAAACGCAAAGAACCTGCACACAATACTGTTGCTGTTGCTTCGTCGTAACGAATGTCGTAATCATTTGTTTTAATTTCCATCAAGATGAAGTCCTTAAGCAATTGGAACGTTTAATTGTACCATTGTTGTGACAATTGTAACCTCCAAACCCGTACCATGATTTACTGTATCGAATTTCCAACCCAATTGAGCAGAATAATCGTTCAACATTGTCAGAAAGCCAAGTCCTGATTGGTTTGCATTATTTGCATTATTTTCCAATTGACTTATGTACATTTCGTCTAAATCTTCGGTTAATAAGCGTTTGATAAATGATTGAAATGACTCGACAGACTCTGATCTTATACTATTGGTTACATAAAACAATAGGCGGTCAGGGAACAGGCGTAACACAACAGTCGTTGGAAATTGAGCTGTTTCGTCATTAAACTTCATCGCATTTTCTAGTAATTCATTGGCTATATAGTTTACCGCATCTTTTACTTGAGTTGAGACAGTATCATCTGCTGTTAAAAAAAAGGTTTGTAAATAATCTGCCAAAAAATCGGCTGACAATCCATTATTACGCCAGCGTTGTTTTAGTGAGAGCGAACTTGGTGAAAAACCGATAACCAAGTATTCTATACTTTTAGGAGGTTCGTCAAGATAATCTCCAAATATTTGTGCATCATAGGTTCTGATACCTGTATACCAATTATCCATATTTAATCCTCTCATTTTTCGCTAAGTTAGTCCACGTATTTAGATGCACTTTCTTAAAAATGAGTTTGAATATTTTTGAGCGAGGCAACAAATCAAACAATTTGACAAAGCAAACATTGCCTAAGTTTAAACAAGCATTGTGAATTTTAAATGACAATTGATTTTGACAAAAAATTAATAACGACACTAACGTTACTAGGCATTACGCAGTTCACACGAAAATTTTACGCTACATTTGCAACTCACAAAATTTGTAACTCTCAATAAATCAGGACGCAGAGCGTCCATGCTGCACCCCAACCGAGACCATTGGGACGAGAAAACGAGACAAATTTTTATTTGAACTGCGTAACGCCTAGTTACTAAAAATCTCTGAAATGATAGAACGAATAATAAATTGATTTATAAATACTTTATGTGTTTATTTTAAAAAATCAGCTAAAATATTGTCACAAAATAGTCACTTGAAATGCGTAAACTCCTTTACTGCTATTTTTTCACGCGCTTTGAAATTCACAGAAAAGTAACAAAAGGGAAATGCTATGCGAAATAAATTATTTAAGGTGTTACCTATGACTACAGCCGTCATTGCGGCAATCAGTTTAGGTGGCTGTGACGATAGTGATAATAATGCTACCGCAAAATCTAAAACTGTTACTGCGGTCGATTTTACCGAAACGCCACTCATGACAGACAAAGCCAATATGGTGCGTAATATCACTACCTCTAAAGCTATTTATACCTACAGCGACGGTAGTACAAAAGAATATCCATTAAGCTACACTACTCTATTTAAAAACACTGATAAGGTTGCTGACAGTGCGAACGAAGCAGGACGTTTGTATGATATGAATATGCAGCCTCTAGTTGATTTAAATGGTGATCCTGTCATCGCGGAAACACCAGATGCTAATAGTTTGCTGAAAGTTGATGACAAATTATTTTTGGTCAGTCACTACGAATACGACAATATTTTGGCAAATGGCGAAGTTGGCTATAAGGTAGAAAATTGGTATTCGCGGATGCCAATGAGTATGACTTTGACTGACATCGCTCAAAGCAGTGATGGTACACTTTCCGCCACTGCCCACAAACCGATCAATTTTTCCAGTGTGAATGGTATCTGGATTCCTTGTTTTGGCTCGCAAACACCTTGGAATACTCACTTTGGTTCAGAGGAAGATTACGATTTATACTTTATAAATCCAACGGCAAAAGAATATGGCAGCACCACAGCAGCCGGCTTGAAAGCTATGACTGAGATGTATTTCCGTAATTTTAAACAAGCCAATCCTTACCATTACGGTTATATCACTGAGGTCAAAGTCAATGCTGATAGCAGCTACGAAGTGAAAAAACACTACAACATCGGGCGCGGTACTTGGGAACAAGGTTTGATTATGCCTGATCAACGTACCATCTATTTTGGTGACGATGGTACGCAAGTATTAATGGCAATGTTTGTCGCTGATAGAGAAGCTGATTTATCCTCTGGTTCGATTTACGCGGCGATATGGAATCAAACCGATGATAAAAATGGTGGTACAGCTAATTTAAGCTGGACCAAACTTGGTCACGGTAATTTGGCAGAGGCTAGAGCAATCATTGATAGCGGTATTACTTTCTGGGATATTTTTGATATTACGACTCCAGAGACAACACCAGACTGGGAGGCTCAAGGTTATAAAGCTATCCGTGCAGGTCAGTCCACTACCGAGTATGTGCGCTTAAAGACGGGTCAGGAAAAGGCTGCAATGTTCTTAGAAACACGTCGTTATGCAGCTTGGTTAGGCGCGACCACTGAGTTTAATAAAATGGAAGGTCTTGCTGTCAACAAAAAAGATAAAAAGTTGTATATGGCAATGTCCTATATCGATAAAGGTATGAAAGCCGATTCAACTGCACCAGCAGATCATATTCGAGTCGCTAAAATCAACGCAGGTGGTACTTATGAAATCGGTTTAGCTAGTGGACAAAAAGACAACAATGGCGAAGTTATTAACAGCGATTGGGTAGGTGTGACCATGCACATTCCAGCAGCTTTACTAGGTGAAGATATTGCGACGGATCAATGGGGTAATACTGCGAATCCTAACAAAATTGCTAACACTGACAATGTATTTTTCTCTGAAAAGATGCGCACTTTGTTTGTAGGCGAAGACTCAGGCACTCACGTCAACAATATGGTATGGGCGTACAATGTCGATACCAAGAAATTAACTCGTATCCTAAGTGTTGCTAGCGGCGCGGAATCCACAGGCTTACAAGTAGTAGAAAATATAAACGGTCATGCTTATATTATGAGCAATGACCAGCATCAAGGCGATTGGTTGAGCAGTATGCCAGCAGCACTAAAAGCTGAGTTGGAAGCTGAAGTTAAAACTCAACTAGGTGTGAATCATCACGGTACGCCAAATTACTACTTAGAAGCGCATGTAGGTTATATCGGCGGGATGCCAGGACTGTAAGTTAAGTTGACTCGTGACGCGGCGCGTCTGGACTGCGTTCCTACAGGGTATGTAGGAACGAGAAAAATATCTGCTGTTTTAATCTTTTTGTGGTTAAGACGCAGTGCGTAGAACGAGAATTGGAGTTACCTCGTGACGACGCACCGCCTCGTCACCCAGCAGGACGCACCAGCGTCCTATGACATTCATGAAATTTAAAATGAGCATTGCTGGCTGATCTTTGAGAAATTTGACTTTTTTTCTCGTTCCTAGTTTAATCTTATTCATTGTTTAGGTGTTCGATAAGAATGAAAAGGGAAGTTGGTGCAAATCCAACACTACCCCCGTAGCGGTAAGTAAATTTTACAATTCAAATACCACTGTGCGTTGCACGGGAAGGTGAATTGCTTTGTTACGAGTCCGAAGACCTGCCTAAACAATTATCAACATCGTGTTGCGGAGGGCAACCGAAAATGTTAATGCAATCTCGATTACTGATCTCTGATTTAAAAATCATTACTAATTAATAAATAATAAATATCGAAATTATTAACTTCTTAGCCTCTCTGCACACTTTCATAATTGTTTTATAAGGAAGTGTGTTTTATGAAAAAATTACTTATTGGTTTGATTGCAAGCTCGGTATCATTAAGTCATGCGGACGAATTTTTGCCAGAGATGGTAGTCACGGCAACACGTAGCGCACAGACCATAGACGAAACCTTAGCCGCAGTTAGCATTATTACCCGTGAAGACATCCTTCAATCTCAAGCAATAGATTTACCCGCATTATTACAAGCAAAAGCAGGTGTAGATGTTGTGCGCTCAGGTGGTATGGGACAAGCCGCAACAATATTTGTGCGCGGTACGGAATCAGATCACACCTTAATTTTATTAGATGGTGTCAAAATTAGTTCGGCAACGCTGGGCTTATCTCTATTACAACATATCCCACTTGCACAAATAGAACGAATTGAAATAGTACGAGGAGCACGTTCAGCTTTGTACGGCTCGGAGGCTATTGGTGGAGTGATTCAGATTTTTACGCGCAAACCTAAAATTGGTAAACCACAAATTCAGGCGCAACTTGGTGCTGGAACAGATAATTATTATCAGACAAGTATTCATGCAGGACATCGTTTAGCGCGTAGTTGGTTAAGTATTACTGCAAATCATGAGCGTACTGATGGTTTTAATAGCTGTCAGGGCAGTTTATCTGCGGGTTGTTTTACGATTGAGCCAGATGAGGATGGTTATAAAAACTCGGCATTCAATTTAAACACAGGCTATCAAATTGATAGTGACAACAGTGTGGAATTACAAGCAATGCGGGTGCAAGGTCATAACGAATTTGATGCGGCATTTGGTGGCAATGAAACAGATTTTACAAAGCAGATTATTGGTTTTAACTTTGACAGTGTGTTAAATGACAATTGGGTGACGCAATTTAAAGTAGCAAACTACGTTGGCAAAGATGAAAATTCAAGTAATGAGGTGATGACAACGCTGTTTGAGACTTCACGTTATCAATTTAGTTGGCAAAACGATATTTTTATTAATGATAATCATGGTATTAACGTTGGCTATGATTTTCAGGATGAAAAAGTTGAAAGTACAACCCGTTATATTGAGTCAGAACGCGATAATCAAGGTTTTTTCTTGCAGTATCAAGCGCGATTTGGTGCATTTTCTGCGATTACAGGTCTACGTTATGACGACAATCAACAGTTTGGGCAGCACAGTACCGGACACATCAGTTTAGGCTATAAATTCACGCCGAATTTACGTTTAATGGCAGCTTACGGTACTGCATTTAAAGCCCCAACGTTTAATGAATTATATTATCCATTTTTTGGCAATCCAGACCTTGAGCCTGAGAAAGCTGATAGTTATGAGTTCGGTTTATTAGGTCAAGGACAAGGTTATCAATGGGGTTTGAATTTGTATCGCACTGATATTAAAGAATTAATTGCAACGAGTTACGATCCCATAACGCAAAATTATTTTGCAGCCAATGTAGATGAGGCAGAAATTATGGGGATAGATGCAAGTTTAAAATGGCAATGGCAACAATGGATGATGAGTAGTGAATTAAGTTGGCTCAAACCAGAGGATAAAACAACCGGTTTAACATTAGCGCGCCGAGCAGAAAAATCTGCCAAAATTGGGTTAATACGTCAACTAGGTGATATTCAATTGGGAGCGGAGTGGCTTGCACAAAGTCATCGTTTTGATGATAAAGCTAATCAAATACGTTTAGCAGGTTATGGTTTGTTAAATTTAACTGCGAGTTATAGTTTACGCCCAAATTGGACGTTTAACCTCAAGTTGAATAATGTATTAGATAAAAGTTATGAATTGGCGCGTTTATATAATACAGAAGGACGTAGTATCTACGCCACTTTACGTTATCAGTATTAGACTTATTTTGTATCACATAAAAAACGCTAAGTGTGATCATTTAATTCTTAAATCTTAGCACTTAGCGTATTGAATATATTACTGATAAATCAACTTTTCTGCATGAGCAATAATGCGTGGCTGTTTTAACTCATGGGGAATTTCCATAAAGCGTTGCTTTAAAGCTGGCAACAGCAAGTCGTAATACAACTCTGCACGTACAACTGCTACACTATATTGTGGAATACGATAGCGTAACGTTCTGATTTCGCCGGGACGCAAACGTGAATCTTCACCTTGCTTAGTCGCTTTAGGTGGTGGTGCGGGCTTATCGTTGTCGTCTAACAATCGCAACATTAACATAGCTTGTGGATCGTCCCGGATTGGGTGTTGTTGTGCATTTTGCCACAAAGGTTGTCCCATTGCATTGTATGCTGTTATTTTTAAAAATAAATTTCTAAAAGGTGCGCCAGTTGGCATATTGTGCGGTAACATATTTTGCAATTCCACTTGAGCAAGGATTTCATCACCTTCTTTCTGTGTATGCAACAACATAATCACACCACGTTCTACCATTGGTTGTACATGTCCTCCCGGCATAGTGTGATCTGCAAAACCGTTCGTTACTGGCATGTGGCATTGCTGACAATTGAAATTACCACTACTACTAAATTCTTCACCCGTATTACACAACGGCACACCATTTGGATTATTACGTCTTTCGTGGCAGCCAAGACATAATTGACTAGTACGCAATATGGCGGTATTACTTTCCATAGGGAAGGGGTGGAAAGAGGGAGAAGCTAAACCCGGTGGCGTAACCTGTGCGACTGGAGAAAATACTTTACCAGAAGGTGCTTGTAAAATATCACTCATCTCATAAGCATCAATTCCCAATTTTAGCTTGCCGTCGGGTTCATCTGGCATCACACCTTTATAACCCTTGATTGTATGACAAGTTAAACAATTCACGCCTTCACTGTAAGCTGGTATTGCATCTAATTTAGTTTTTTTATCTCGCGCTGCATTCGGTGCATGACATTTTAAGCACATTGGGTAAGAGCCAGAGGCTTTATGTTTTGTACCTTCTTCGCGTGGATTGCCCACTTCGCTATGATACAAAGCGGCATGAATAGGGCTTTTTAAGGCAGTACTTTTAGCGTGCATGGAATTTTTCCATTGATCATAAATTTCCCGATGACAATCACGGCAAGCTTCAGCACTCAAATGATGTGGTTTTTCGCCTAAAGACATAGGCGTTGCAGGTGGTGGAAAATATCTATCACTTCCCGGTGGGATATTTACTTCCGCCCAAACCGTGTTTGGTATTAACAATATTAATAAAAACAAATATTTAAACATAGCTAATCCTCCAATGACAGTTTTTTGTGAATTTAAAAAATTGCAATGAAAACATGATTTTTAATCCACGTTATAATGGTTTATTTACATCAAGCAATGATGCTATTCATTAAGCACCACGCTGAATTTTATCATAGCACAATTAACTGCTGTTTACTGATAATTGCGCAATTCAGAATCACCAAAATAGAACTTAGATGCTCTGCGTCTTAGATAATAAAAAATTAAAACTACAGATTACAAATAAGCTCTGTAAAACCAACATCTCAACTAGACATAAATTAAATGCTTTTAACGTCTTTCTTCGCGTGAATCGTGAGAGCTTGAGCTGCTGCCGCTACTCGAACGACTGTCGGACGAAGGAAAATCATTATCTCTGCGACTACTACTGCTGGATGAAGATGATGGTTGTCTTGATGGTTGCGACGCTTCATAACGTTCTGAACGAGAATCATGATGTGAGTTATCACGAGTAGGAGATGAGCTTGGTTGGTAAGTTGGTCCTGTATGTACCGATTTATTTACTTCTGAACGTTCGTAACGACTGTCATGATTGTTTGGTGGATTGTTTGGTGATGTTGAGTGAGCATCATAAGGACTTGGGTTATTACTTGATTCATAACGTTCTTTTTCGTAGCTATCCCAATAAGGTTTGTTATTTGTTGCGGGTGGAGGAGCGGGTTTATATACCTCATTTCGTTCTTGACGGCTATCATGTTGCTCGTCGCGCCGATAATAGCGATCATTATAACGACGATCTTCGTAAGGATAGTTAGTGCGCGGATAATCTCGGCGATAATTTGGATCATCATGGCGATCATCATGGAAAGCACAGGACGGTAAAAATACCACAACTAAACTGATATAAATTAGGGTGCGTAACATAATGTTTTCCTCAATTGTCAGTAAATTTTTTGAAATATTGCATGATACATTTAAATTTTTTTTCTTACAAATACCGTTAGTGTCCGTCAAGGTAGGTAATAGGAAGTAAATAAAAATGAGCAGATAAATTTTTTTCTTACAAATACCGTTAGTGTCCGTCAAAGTAGGTAACAGGAAGTAAATAAAAATGAGCAGATAAATTTTTTTAAATTTTTTTCTTACAAATGCCGTTAGTGTCCGTCAAAGTAGATAATAGGGAAAAGTAAAAAAACTGAAAACTCTGAAAAAGTTTGTAAGTCATTGATTTTAGGTGGAGCGTATTTACATAAGTGATTGATTTTATTATAGGCAAAAAAAGTTTTTCGGAGTTCTCAGTAAAAAAAGTAATAAAAATTTAATATAAATTAGGGCTTGACTTTATTGGAATAGGAGGCTAAATTTCGCGCCTAACGAATTAAAAAAATATTTCGTAGAAATTAATTCAAAGGTAGCATTTCATAATAAATTGTTTATTATTCCGACTAGAATAGTAAAGTATATCTCTAAATTGTAATTGTTATCTTATTGATTTTTAAGTAGAAAAGCTTTGAAAGTTATTTTTAGATTAGGAATAATCGTTAAGATTTAATAACATACAGATTGAATTAAAAGCAGTGAGTTTTATTAGATGGATAGACCAAGTGTTTATCGTACTTGACTATCCTTATTCCACAACGTCCTCGTTAAAAGGAGACATATCATGAAATGGTATAATTATACCACACCCCAGCTTCGGCTGCCAGATAAGTGGCTATTCACTTGTCTATCTCTGCTGCTTTTGTTTGCATCTCAGGTGCAAGCGTATGAAGCAAAAATCCGTTTTTTGGATTTATCTAATCAACCTGTAGCTGGTCTCACGGTCACAGCAGGTGGCAAAACAGCTAGCTATTCTGGAGATTCTTACACGATAACTGACTTAGTTGAGGGTCAACATACTCTTAGCATGTCGGCTGGTGGCTATAAACCATACAGTGTTGATTTTTATGTCGGTGCTAATGACCGCACATACGATGGCAAAAGTGTTTATGCTATTAAGTCTAGTAATGGTTACAGAGTTACTGGAAAGGTATTGAGCAATGATGACGGCTCTGGCATAGCAGGTGTGACAGTTTCCTCTGATGGTAGCAGCGCGACTACAAACGCGAGTGGTGAGTATACTATCTATTTTTCTGAAGCTGGCAACCGTACTCTGAATTTTAGCAAATCAGGCTATCCTAGCGTAGTCAGCAGCGTTGGTTTAAGTGATAGTAGACCAGCAACCACTACTCAAACATGGATGCGTGTCGGTTTAGCTAGAATTGTATTTAGAGACTTTGCTGGTCAACCTGTCTCTGGTCTTAGCGTTAAAGTTGGGAGTAAATCTGCCGAATTTAGTAACGGAGCCTATACTGTTTCTGAACTTTCTGAAGGAAGCTACACTTTGACCATGTCTTCTGCTGGTTATAAGTCTTTTTCCAGAGATTTCTCTATATCTTCCAGTTATTCACAAGCAAATCTAGGTTATCACTACGCTCTCAAATCGAGTGGCAGCTACGTGATCAAAGGAGCTGTATCTAATGAAAATGGCATGGGCGTGCCCGGTGTTGCGGTATCTTTCACTTATGGTAGTGCTGTAACTGGAGAAGATGGCAGCTATAGCATTTCTTTTTCAGAACCCGGCAATTATACAGCATCGTTTCAAAAAACTGGTTATTTAGATGTTACTAGAAATTTTAGCATTAGTGACAGTTCTCCCTTTGCAAATTTGGATGTCAAAATAGTAACTGGCTATACCGTGTCTGGCTATGTTTATGGTGCAGATAGTCGTGGATTAGAAGGAGTTACAGTGCAAGTTGGAGGGAAAACTGGTACAACTAATGCGCAAGGCTCTTATACGATAACAGGTATCCAATCTGACGGCGCACATACGCTTAAATTTTCTAAGGATGGTAAATCTACAGAACGTAGCCTGAATATTTCCGCTGGTACATTTGGCTATAACATGGGCACTATATACTTGGTTGATGGTTATTTAATCAGTGGTAGCGTCTATGATTTATTCAATGAACCTGTGGCTGGTATCCAAGTTTCTACAGGCGGAAAAACCGCAGTAACAAACGCCGAGGGAATTTACCAAATTACAGTACCTGAAGTTGGTAGTTATACTGTTACGATTAGTCAAAGCGGCTATAAATCTGTTTCCACATCAGTTTCTTTGTATCAGAATACACCTAGTGTTGCAGCGCGTTCTATGTATGCTATCTCGCTCACAGAAGGCTATCGTATTGAAGGTAGGGTTATGTTGCTGAATGGTTCTATACCATACTCTAATGCATTAGTTGAGGTTGGTGATAAAACTGCGCGTCCTGATACTGATGGTAATTTTAAGATTGTTGGATTGGTGGAGCCTGGCACTTACGCCATGAAAGTGACTGTTGAAGGTGACGGTTACGTGCCATCGAGTAGAACATTTTCAGTTAATGATTATTCGCCTGTATAGAACCGATTTGAAATCTAGGTTAAGTAGCCAATCTTTTGATAAGAA